>JAIBEO010000045.1 GCA_019459185.1 Rhizobium sp.
CCCGTGGGCGTGTTAACTACCCCCGGGGGGGCGCCCTCCGGCCCCGGCCGGGGCGCCGCGGCGGGCCGCGTGGCGGCCCAAGGCGCGGTCGATGCGCGCGAACACCTCGCGCACCACCGGCGCTTCCGGCAGCAGCGTTACGCGGAAGTGGCGCGAACCCGGCACGTTGAAGCCCGTACCCGGCACCACCAGCACGTCCTCGGTTTCCAGCAGCTCCAGCGCGAAGGCCTGGTCGTCGAAACCCTCCGCCGCCGCGCCCACCACCTGCGGGAAGGCGTAGAGCGCGCCGGCCGGCGCCACCACGGAAAGGTGTTCGCTGGCGGCGCAGCTGTCGATCACGGCCTGGCGCGAGGCGTGCAGGCGGCCGCCCGGCGCGGTGAGCTCGCGGATGGTCTCCGGCCCGGTCAGCGCCGCCGGCACCGCGAACTGCGCCGGCACGTTGGCGCACAGGCGCAGCGCGCTCAGCAGGTCCATGGCGTGGTGGTAGTCGCCCACCTTCAGCGGGTCGCCCGACAGCACCGCCCAGCCCACGCGCCAGCCGCAGGCGCGCCACACCTTCGACAGGCCGCCGAAGCTCAGGCAGGGCACGTCGCCGGCCAGCGGCGCCAGCGGGGTGAACTGCGCATCGTCGTAGAGGATGCCGTCGTAGATCTCGTCGGCCATCAGCAGCAGGCCGTGGCGCGCGGCGATGTCCACCAGGCGCTTGAGCAGTTCCGGCGGGTAGTTGGCGCCGGTGGGGTTGTTCGGGTTGATCACCACCAGCGCGCGCGTGCGCGGCGTCACCAGCTTCTCGATTTCGTCGGGGTCGGGCAGGAAGCCGTTTTCCGGCGTGCAGCGGTAGTACACCGGCCGGCCCTGGTTGAGGATGGTGGCGGCGCTCCACAGCGGGTAGTCAGGCGAGGGCAGCAGCACTTCCTCGCCCGGGTTGAGCAGGGCGCGCAGCGAGATGTCGATCAGCTCGCTCACGCCATTGCCCACGAACACGCGCTCGGCGCTGGCGTTGGGCGTGCCACGGCGGCGGTGGAAATCGGCAATGGCCTCGCGTGCCAGCGGCAAACCCTGCTGGTGCGTGTAGGGGTCGGATTCGCCCACGTGGGCCGACACGGCCTGCTGCAGGTGGGCCGGCGCCCGGAAGCCGAAGGCGCCGGGATTGCCGATGTTGAGCCGGATCAGCTGCCGCCCCTGGCCTTCGAGTTCGCGGGCGCGGCGGGACAGTTCGCCGCGGATGTCATAGCGGACCTCGCGCAGGCTTTCGCGGGTCGGCATCGGGCTGTGGGGCATCGTGGAACGGGCTCGGGCAGGGGTGGTGGCCCGAGGTTAACGGAATCTTGACGTGCTTTCAGCCGGTTTTCCGCGCTCCGGCGAGGGCCAGGCCGGCCGCCACGGTGAAACCCAGCTCCCAGGCCAGGGCCCAGGCGAAGAAGGAGGTGAATTCGCCGGTCTGGGCGATGCCCAGCAGCCGCACCGCGCCGATGCCGCCGTTGCCCAGCGCCACCAGCCACAGCCCCGGCCGGCGCCAGCCTGGCTGGAAGGCACAGGCCAGCAGGAAGGCGCCCAGGCCCAGTTCCAGCCCGCCGTAGAAGGCCCGCAGCTCCACCAGCCCCGCCGGCGTGCCTAGGATGCCCACGGCCGCCAGGATTCCGGCCGGATCCAGCGTGATCGCCGCGCCGAAACCCAGGAAGCCCAAGCCTGCCAGCCCCAGCACGAGGATGCGGAAACGTTCCATGCCCGCAGTCTGGGCGGCTCCCGGTGAGCGGCACGTGCAGGGCGGCGTATCATCGCGGCCAATGCAAGCCCAACCCGACGACCTCGCCCGCCTGCGCGCCATCGGCTGGCCCGATGACGAAGCCGCCCGCGAAGCCCTGACCGCCGCCGACGGCGTGCGCCTGGCGCGCGTGGCCAGCCAGCACCGCACCGCCTACGACGTGGCGCTCGGCCCCGACGACGCGCTGATGAAGGTGCAGCCGCCGATGCCCTGGACGCGCCCGCGCTTCCCGCCCGACCAGCGCGCCGCCGTGGGCGACTGGGTCACGCTCGACGCCTCCGGCCGCAACATCGTCGGCATGCTGCCGCGCCGCTCCATCCTCAAGCGCGGCGCCGCCGGCGAACACCACCGCCAGCAGCTGATCGCCGCGAACGTGGACCACGTGCTGGTGGTGGTGGGCCTGGACCAGGACTTCAACCCGCGCCGCATCGAACGCTACCTGGTGCTCATTCGCGCCAGCGGCGCCGACCCGGTGCTGGTGCTGACCAAGGCCGACGAGTGCGACATCGTCGAGGACTGCGTCGACCTGCTGATGGAAGTGGCCGAATCCGGCGTGCCCATCCACCCGGTCAACGCCAAGGACCCGGCCTCCACCGCGGTGCTCAACCCCTACCTCGGCCCCGGCCGCACGGTGGTGCTCGTGGGCAGCTCGGGCGCGGGCAAGTCCACGCTCACCAACACGCTGCTCGGCCGCGAGAAGATGAAAACCAACGCCGTGCGCGCCAACGATTCGCGCGGCCGCCACACCACCACCGCGCGCGTGCTGCTGCCGCTGCCGCAGGGCGGCTGCCTGATCGACACGCCGGGCATGCGCGAGGTGAAACTCAGCGGCGACGAGGACGTGGCCGACGCCTTCGAGGACATCGAAGCCCTGGCCGTGGACTGCCGCTTCCGCGACTGCGGCCATGGCAACGAACCCGGCTGCGCGGTGCGCGCGGCGCTCGACGCCGGCACGCTCGACGAGGCGCGCTACCTCAACTACGCCAAGCTGCGCGACGAGATGGAAGCCGCCGCCACCTCCCAGGCCGAACGCAAGGCCGAGGCGCGGGTGATGGGCAAGGCGCTCAACAAACGCCTCAAGGACAAGTACGGCCGCCGCTGATGGCCATGGATGCCCGCACGCTAGAGCACCACGCCGCGCTCGACGCGCGCCTGGTGGCGGCGGTGCGTGGCATCCGCCTGCTGGAAGCCGTGAGCTGGCCGGCGCGGCTGCAGGAAGAATTCCTGGGCGCCTGGCGCATCGGCCGCATCCACCTGCCCAAGCCCGAATACCCACGCGGTGATTACGCCGAGGTGCGGCGCGAGCTCGAAGCCGTTTACGACGGCGCCGACCCCGACGAGCCCATCGGTCGCTACCTGCGCCAGACCGCCGAAAGCTGGCGCATCACCACCCGCCTGCTTGACGCCGTGGGCAGCCACCGCGTCACCGCCTATTCCACCCGCCTGTTCGGCCGGCCGATGGAAATGCTGCCGGGCAACGGCCCCACCAACCTCGACGCCGCCCAGCACTTCGTCGGCCTGGCCGACGAGATGGACCAGGAGCTGCGCGAGATCGAACCCGACTACGTGCTCCCGGCCGAAACCGTGCAGGCCGAGCTGCAGGCCGCGGTGGACAACTTCTTCACCGACCACAAGGTGCGCGTGGAGCTCGACGACACCCTGATCGCCAAGGCCGCCGCCAGCTCGCAGCGCATCCGCCTGCGCACCGCCACCGGCTTTTCCGAGTACGACCGCAACCAGCTGCTGGTGCACGAGGCCTTCGTGCACACGCTCACAGGGCTCAACGGCCGCGAGCAGCCGCACCTGAAATCCCTGGGCCGCGGTTCGCCGCGCACCACGGCCACGCAGGAAGGCCTGGCCACTTTCGCCGAGTTGATTTCCGGTTCCATGGACATCGAGCGCATGAAGCGCATCAGCCTGCGCATCGTGGCCATCGACAAGGCCATCCACGGCGCCGATTTCGTCGAGGTGTTCCGCTTCTTCGTCGAGGCCGGGCAGAGCCCCACCGACAGCTTCACCTCGTCGCAGCGGGTGTTCCGCGGCGTGCCGCTGGGCGGCGGTGCGGCCTTCACCAAGGACACCGTGTACCTGCACGGCCTGCTGGCGGTGCACACCTTCTTCCGCTGGTGCCTGCGCCACCACCAGCTGGGCCGGGCGCGGCAGCTGTTCGCCGGCAAGATGGCGCTCGAAGACGTGTTCGCGCTCGAAGGCGCCTTCGACGCCGGCGCCATCGCCGCGCCGCGCTACATCCCGCCCTGGATGCAGCGGGCGAATGGACTGGCCGGCATGCTGGCCTTCTCGCTGTTCGCCAACAAGATCCGGCTCGACCGGGTGGACGCCGACGACCTGGTGCTGGGCCTCTAGGCCCGGCCATACGGGGGCGTCGGCCCGGGGGCGGCCGGGGCCGCTAGAATGGGGGTCTTTCGGCGGCACCCGCCCGCCCCCCAATGCCCAAGTCCATGTCCGAACAAGAAGATTTCAAGCAGGCCGCCCTCGATTACCACCGCCAGGCCCCGGCCGGGAAGATCAAGGTCACCCCGACCAAGGCCATGGTGACCCAGCGTGACCTGGCCCTGGCCTATTCGCCGGGCGTGGCCGCGGCCTGCGAAGCCATCGTCGCCGACCCGGGCGAGGCCAGCGCGCTCACCGCGCGCGGCAACCTGGTGGGCGTCATCACCAACGGCACCGCCGTGCTGGGCCTGGGCAACATCGGCCCGCTGGCGGGCAAGCCGGTGATGGAAGGCAAGGGCGTGCTGTTCCAGAAGTTCGCCGGCATCGACGTGTTCGACCTGGAGATCGCCGAAAACGACCCCGACAAGCTGGTCGAGATCATCGCCAGCCTCGAGCCCACCTTCGGCGGCATCAACCTGGAAGACATCAAGGCGCCCGAGTGTTTCGTGGTGGAGAAGAAGCTGCGCGAGCGGCTGAAGATCCCCGTCTTCCACGACGACCAGCACGGCACCGCCATCATCGTCGGCGCCGCGGTGCTCAACGCGCTGAAGGTGGTGGGCAAGGACATCGCCACCGTGAAGCTGGCGGTCAGCGGCGCCGGCGCGGCCGGCATCGCCTGCCTGGACATGCTGGTGGCGCTGGGCATTCGCCCGGAAAACATCCTGGTCACCGACCGCGACGGCGTGCTGCACGCCGGCCGCGCCGACCTGCAGCCGGGCGGCGCCAACCACGGCATCGTGCGCTACGCCCGCGACACCGCGGCGCGCACCCTGGCCGACATCATCGTCGGCGCCGACGTGTTCGTGGGTGTCTCCGCCGGCGGCGTGCTCAAGCCCGAGATGGTGAAGCAGATGGCCGAGCGGCCGGTGATCTTCGCGCTGGCCAACCCCACGCCCGAGATCGACCCGACCCTGGCGCGCCAGGCCCGCCCGGACGCCATCATCGCCACCGGCCGCAGCGACCACCCGAACCAGGTGAACAACGCGCTGTGTTTCCCGTACATCTTCCGCGGCGCGCTCGACGTGGGCGCCACGACGATCAACGAGGAAATGAAGCTGGCCTGCGTGCACGCCATCGCCGACCTGGCGCGTCGCGAGGCCACCGACCTCGGCGCCGCCTACGCCGGTGAAACGCCGCGTTTCGGCCCGGAATACCTGATCCCGCGCCCCTTCGACCCGCGCCTGCTCGTTTCGCTGGCGCCGGCCGTGGCCAAGGCCGCCATGGATTCCGGCGTGGCCACGCGCCCCATCGAAGACCTCGACAGCTATCGCGACCGCCTGAGCAGCTGGGTGTTCCGCACCGGCCTGGTGATGAAGCCGGTGTTCGACCGCGCCCGCGCCGACCGCAAGCGCGTGGTCTACGCCGAGGGCGAGGAAGAAACCGTGCTGCGCGCCGTGCAGACCGTGGTGGACGAAGGCCTGGCCCGGCCGATCCTGGTGGGCCGCCCGGCGGTCATCGAGCGCCGCATCCAGCGCCTGGGCCTGCGCATCCGCCTGGGCGTGGACGTGGACGTCACCAACATCGACGACGACCCGCGCTTCAACGACTACTGGCAGCTCTACCACGAAATCATGCAGCGCAAGGGCATCACGCCCTCGGCCGCCAAGGCCATCGTGCGTTCGCGCGACGTGGTGATCGCCGCGCTCATGGTCCGCCGTGGCGAAGCCGACGCGCTGCTGTGCGGCCTGGTCGGCCGCTTCGTGCGCAAGCTCAAGTACGTGCGCGAAATCCTGGGCCTGGAGAACGAGGTGCGCGGCCTGTCCGCGCTCAGCGCCGTGCTCAACGAGAAGGGCGTGTTCTTCTTCACCGACACCCACGTGCAGGCCGACCCGACCGCCGCCCAGGTGGCCGAATCGGTGGTGCAGGCGGCGTTCCGCCTGAAGCTGTTCGGCATCACGCCCAAGGCGGCGCTGGTGAGCCACAGCAACTTCGGCTCCAGCGAATCGGCCAGCGCGCAGAAGATGCGCGACGCGCTCGAGATCCTGCGCGAGCGCGCGCCCAAGCTCGAGGTGGAAGGCGAGATGCACGCCGACATCGCCCTGAACGAGGAGGCGCGCCAGCGCATCTTCCCGCACTCGCGCCTGCAGGGCCGCGCCAACCTGCTGGCCTTCGCCAACCTCGACGCCGCCAACGCCAGCTACAACCTGGTGCGCACGGTCACCGACGGCGTGGGCATCGGCCCCATCCTGATGGGCCTGGCGGCCTCGGCCCACGTGCTCACGCCTTCGGCCACGGTTCGCCGCGTGGTGAACATGACGGCCATCGCGGCGGTGGACGCGCAGATCCGCGCGGCCCGCGGCTGAAGTAGACGGGCTGCGATAGAATTCCGACACCAAACCATTGATTTAGCTAGGGCCAGCGCCGCTGGCCGCAGGGAACGCAAATGAACTGGCTGACCGACGCACTGGAAAACGACCTCGACCCCGTCGAGACCCGCGAGTGGATGGAATCGCTGAAGGCCGTGCTCGACGCCGACGGCCCCGAGCGCGCCCACCACCTGCTGCAGCGCATGGTCGAACTGACCCGCCGCGCCGGCGCGCACCTGCCGTTCCAGCCCACCACCGAATACATCAACACCATCCCGCCGCACCTGGAAGCCAAGAGCGACGGCGACGCGATGATGGAGTGGCGCATCCGCTCCATCATCCGCTGGAACGCCATGGCCACGGTGGTGCGCGCCAACCGCCGCCCCGGCGAGCTGGGCGGCCACATCGCCTCGTTCGCCTCCGGCGCCACGCTCTACGACGTGGGCTTCAACCACTTCTGGCGCGCGCCCAGCGCGAACCACCCGGGCGACATCCTGTACATCCAGGGCCACAGCTCGCCGGGCATCTACGCCCGCAGCTTCCTGGAAGGCCGCATCAGCGAAGGCCAGCTCGACAACTTCCGCATGGAAGTGGACGGCAAGGGCGTCTCCAGCTACCCGCACCCGTGGCTGATGCCGGACTACTGGCAGATGCCCACCGTTTCCATGGGCCTGGGCCCCATCAGCGCCATCTACCAGGCGCGTTTCCTGAAGTACCTCGAGCACCGCGGCCTGATCGAGCCCAGCGACCGCAAGGTGTGGTGCTTCCTGGGCGACGGCGAGACGGACGAGCCCGAGAGCCTGGGCGCCATTGGCGTGGCCGGCCGCGAGGGCCTGGACAACCTGGTCTTCGTCATCAACTGCAACCTGCAGCGACTGGACGGCCCGGTGCGCGGCAACGGCAAGATCATCCAGGAGCTGGAAGGCAGCTTCCGCGGCGCCGGCTGGAACGTGCTCAAGCTCGTCTGGGGCAGCTACTGGGACCCGCTGCTGGCGCGCGACGCCGACGGTTCGCTCAAGAAGCTGATGATGGAAACCGTGGACGGCGAGTACCAGAACTGCAAGGCCTTCGGCGGCGCCTACACGCGCGAGCACTTCTTCGGGAAGTACGAAACCACCAAGCGCATGGTTTCCAACCTGAGCGACCAGGACATCGCCCGCCTCAACCGCGGCGGCCATGACCCGCACAAGGTATACGCCGCCTACGACCGCGCGGTGAAGCACACCGGCCAGCCCACCGTCATCCTGGCCAAGACGGTGAAGGGTTACGGCATGGGCAGCTGGGGCGAATCGCTCAACCCCACGCACCAGACCAAGAAGCTCGACGACGCCGCGGTGAAGGCCTTCCGCGACCGTTTCCAGATTCCGGTGAGCGACGAGAAGCTGCCGGAAGTGCCGTTCTACCACCCGGGCGAGAAGTCGCCGGAAGTGGAATACATGCGCTCGCGCCGCGAGAAGCTGGGCGGTTTCCTTCCGCAGCGCCGCCGCACCACCAGCAAGAAGCTGGAGGCGCCGAAGCTCGAGGTGTTCGAGCGCCTGCTCAAGAGCACCGGCGAGCGCGAGAACTCCACCACCATGAGCTTCGTGCAGGCGCTGAACATCGTGCTGCGCGACAAGCAGGTGGGCCCGCTGTGCGTGCCCATCGTGGCCGACGAGGCCCGCACCTTCGGCATGGAAGGCCTGTTCCGCCAGATCGGCATCTACGCGCCGGAGGGCCAGAAGTACAAGCCCGTGGACGCCGACCAGCTGATGTACTACCGCGAGGACAAGGCCGGCCAGGTGCTGGAAGAGGGCATCACCGAAGCGGGCGCCTTCAGCAGCTGGATGGCGGCGGCGACGAGCTATTCCTCGTCCGACCAGCCCATGCTGCCCTTCTACATCTACTACAGCATGTTCGGCATGCAGCGCATCGGCGACAGCGCCTGGCAGGCGGCCGACATGCGCGCGCGCGGCTTCCTGCTGGGCGCCACCGCCGGCCGGACCACGCTCAACGGCGAAGGCCTGCAGCATGAAGACGGCCACAGCCACCTGCTGGCCGGCGCCATCCCGAACTGCAAGGCCTACGACCCCACCTTCGGCTTCGAAGTGGCGGTGATCCTGCAGCACGGCATGAAGCGCATGCTCGAGGACCAGGTGGATGAGTACTACTACCTGACCCTGATGAACGAAAACTACGCCCACCCGGACATGCCGGAAGGCGCGGCCGAGGGCATCCTGAAGGGCATGTACCTGCTGAAAGACGCCGGCAAGCCCAAGAAGGGCGAGCTGCGCGTGCAGCTGCTGGGCAGCGGCACCATCCTGCGCGAGGCCATCGCCGCGGCCGAGTTGCTGGACAAGGACTTCGGCGTGAGCGCCGACATCTGGAGCTGCCCCAGCTTCACCGAGCTGCGTCGCGAGGGCTTCGACGCCGAGCGCTGGAACCGCCTGCACCCGGAAGACAAGCCGCGCACCCCGTACGTCACCGCCTGCCTGGAGGGCCGCCAGGGCCCGGCCATCGCCGCCACCGACTACGTGCGTGCCTTCGCCGACCAGATCCGCGCCTTCGTGCCGATGAAGTACACCGTGCTGGGTACGGATGGCTTCGGTCGTTCAGACACCCGTGCCAACCTGCGTCGGTTCTTCGAGGTTGACCGGTACTACATCGCCCATGCGGCGATTGCCGCGCTGGCCGCCGAGGGCAAGATGAACGCGAAGGATGTGGCGCGGGCGATCAAGCAGTACAAGATTGATCCGGAAAAGGCGAATCCGATCGGGGTCTGACTTAGCCGATTGCGTCCTGTTTGGTCGGCGACTAGCGTTCTGCCCTAAAAGTTCGTTTTCAAGTGGGAGCGATTTGGTATGGCTCTAGCGCCCAGTCAGGGAAGGCCGGCCCAGAGGGGCTTGTCTGCAGGTAAGTCGCCTAGCCGGCATGTTGACTCAACCGCGGAGGCTACTGGAAGCCTCACTCCAGAACTCGTTGTAGCGCTCTGCGGGCCAATTGGCTCGCCGCTACATGAGGTGGCAGATCAAGTCGACAATGCATTGCGCGACTTTGGCTATCGAACGGAGAAGCTTCGACTAAGTAACACCATAGCCCTGAACTCAGAAAAGGTTGGAGTCACCATTGATCGCAGATTCCGCCTGAATGAGATCAACTCGCTCATCAGGGCCGGTGACGAGTTAAGAAAAAAATTTGGCAGTGACATTCTTGCAAAGCTCGCGGTAGCCAAGATTAGGGCCGATCGAGATAAGTCATTTGGCGAGTTTTCGGACGCAGTGGCAGAAAGTGGGGTCGGTGCTGGTAAGAAGGTTGTCAACCAACGTATTTGCCATGTAATCGACTCAATTAAGAACAAATCCGAGCTTGAGCTGCTCCGGCTCATCTACGGGGATGCCTTGCTTGCGATTGGCGTATTTTCGCCTCTGGAGGTTCGTCGTGCGAATCTCCATGCAGCGCGCGGTTTTTCGGATGATGACATTAAGTCGCTTATCAACACCGATTCAGGCGAAGAGTTTGATCATGGCCAGTCGGTGAGGGACACGTTTCCGCGGTGTGATTTCTTTCTCAGGGTTGATTCGCCTATTACTGGCGCAACTGAGTCGACTGCGGTCGCGCAGATAGTCGAGAAAGTGAGGCGACTATTTAGTCTTGTGTTCAGGACGTCTGTGGTTACGCCCACTGCAGAAGAGGCGGCCATGTATGCATCTGCTTCTGCGGCAAGAAACTCTGCCTGCTTGTCAAGGCAGGTCGGTGCGGCGGTAACGAGCGCATCTGGCGAAGTGCTTGCCGTGGGCTGGAATGATGTCCCGCAGCCCGGTGGTGGGCTCTATGGTAAATCACCTCTCCTTGCCTTGCCGCGTCAGGCAGTCGATGAGCGATGCTTCTCATCGGACGGGCGAATGTGCCACAACGACAATGAGAAGAAGCTAATTGCGGAAAAGGTTGCGGCCGCTCTTGTCGATGGAAATCTGATTGAAAGAGCGCGGCAAGAAGATATTGTCCGAACAATTCTTGGAAATGCTGCCATTGGTGGGCTCATCGAGTTTTCGAGAGCTGTTCATGCAGAAATGCATGCAATCCTGGGTGCGGCGCGCTTGGCTGGAGAGCGTGTTGTCGGCGGGAAGATATTTATCACTACTTATCCTTGCCATGTATGTGCTCGTCACATAGTCGCAGCAGGAATTACAGAAATTTACTACATTGAGCCCTACCGAAAGAGTCTGGCTACAAAGTTGCATCGAGACTCAATTTCTGAGGATGTTGGCGAAGTGGGTAAGGTTCGGATTCTGCAATTTGATGGTGTCGCGCCGAGAAAGTTTATTGAGATATTTGAGGCGGGTGAAAGAAAGAAGAATGGCCTGCTGGAGTTGCCTGTCAAAACTGAGTCGGCTCCCGCAACCAGGGTAAGTATCAAGGCCATTCCAAGGTTAGAAGAGGTCGTGGTTGCAGAAGTCACAGAAAAGGAACTAAATCTGCTGCAGGTCGTTCAAAGGGATCGAGACGATGGCCAAGTCGCGTAAACAACCATCTCAACTTGAGCTCAGAATACTCTCTGATGTCAAGGCAGGCTCCGCGGCTGAGCCAAAGGTCACGGGGAGTAATCCTAGTGCCGCCAGCCGGACTGAATCGAGTGTCGCAGCTAGTGGCAAAGATTGGGAGCTTTACAGATCGATCGCGGATAACTACTTCAAGTCTAGGAAGTAGTTTTCAGCTTTTCGAGCTATAAAGTTCCACGCCCAGGGCTGCAGAGTGCTCCCATGACCAAGAGAGATTCAGATCGCTACGAAATTGATCCTTCGGATGGGCTGCGAAGAGAGATCGTAGGTGGGTGGTCTGTCGACAAGCACAAGCGGCTGAAACGCTATGTCGATATTACTCGGGCAACTCGACGGAAGTTCGATAAATCAGGCTCAACGTATATAGATCTCTACTGCGGCACCGGACGGCTTAGAATAAAGTCGACGGGTGAGGTTAGTGACGGCAGCCCGTTGGTGGCTTACAGGCAGTCGGAAAGCGACTCGCCATTCAGTCAAATCCACATCGCCGATGTGGATTCCGAGAATCTCGCTGCGTGCGCATCTCGCCTTGAGATGGCTGGGGCGGAGTCAGTGATCGCCCAGTCCGGCCCTGCCAACGAGACAGTATCCAGAATATGTCGCAGGCTGCATCCCAGTGGATTGCATTTGGCGTTTCTGGATCCTTATTCGATTGGGGCGCTCCCGTTCTCTGTTCTTCAAGAATTGGGAGAGCTCCGCCGAATGGATCTTATCGTCCACGTAAGCGAGATGGATCTTCAGAGAAATATAATTGCGATGGCGCAAGATGGAGTGTTGGATAGGTTCGCGCCCGGATGGGAGCGGGCGGTCGATCTGAACCAGCGAAACGATGTAGCGAAAAGGCAGTTGCTTGAGTACTGGCGTTCGTTGCTCTCAGCCATGGGCTATCTGGTTAGTGACAACATTGAGCGGGTAACTGGGCAGAAGAACCAGCCGTTATATTGGTTAGTGCTGGCATCGAAGAACTCTCTCGCTGACAAGTTCTGGGGCCAGGTGAGCAATGTTGAGCCACAGATGAGGCTCACCTTTTAGGTAAGTCCTTGAAGACGAGTTCAAAAATTGAGTGGACGGAGAGCACCTGGAATCCCGTTGTGGGTTGCTCGAAGGTTAGTGCTGGCTGCAAGAATTGTTACGCGGAGGTCATGTCAAGGCGGTTGAAGGCGATGGGCGTGCCCGGCTACGAGCTGGGATTTCACAGCGTCCGTCTGTTGCCAGCCAGGCTGAGTGAACCGTCTTCAAGAGCAAAGCCAACTTTGTTCTTCGTTAATTCGATGAGCGACCTGTTTCATGATGATGTACCGGAATCATTTGTTGATAGGGTCTTTGGCGAAATGGAGAGGAACAAGAGGCACACATTTCAAGTTCTGACAAAGCGTGCCTTTCGATTGTTCGAGTACACGACAGAGCGAGCTGTTCCAGACAATGTTTGGATTGGTGTCTCAGTCGAAGACAGGCGTCATGGATTGCCGCGTATTGATTTGCTCAGACGATCACCCGCTGGCACAAGATTCCTAAGCGTCGAGCCGCTGCTTGAGGATCTTGGCGATTTGGATCTTTCAGGGGTTGACTGGGTGATCGTTGGCGGAGAGTCCGGTCACCGCGCCAGGCCAATGCGAGCTCAATGGGTTCGTCGAATTCAGGGGCAATGTCAAGAGCAAGGGGTGCGCTTCTTCTTCAAGCAGTGGGGAGCGTTCGGTACTGATGGAGTGCGGAGGTCTAAGAAGTCAAACGGCCGCATTCTCGATGGAGCAGTTTGGAATGACATGCCGCTTATTCGCCTCTGACATAAGACGATTGCTAGTCCTGAACTAGTTGGGAGTTGCTGCTGAAGCTGCTGTTTTGGCGTCCGCTGCTGATGGGTTTCAAACTTTGGCAGCTCAATCAAGCAGATCTGTTTATTTGCACTTCCAGCGTCGCGGCGATGTTCCGCACAGTGCACTAAATGCCCGAGATAGTGCTGCCGCGCTTCCATATCCGACCTCCTGCGCGATGCGCTCCAGCCCCTTGCCGCTTAGCAGCGCCTGCTGCGCGATCGTGATGCGGTACTGCGCCAGATAGGCGGCGGGCGTTTCGCCGACGAGCTGCGCGAACACTTCGGCGAAGCGGCTGCGCGACATGCCGGCGCGCCCGGCCAGCGTCTCCAGCGTCCACGACACCGCCGGCTCCTCGTGCATCGCCACGATGGCCTTGGCCAGCTGCGGGTGCCCCAGCCCAGCCAGCGGCCCCTGCGTGATATGCCCGCTGTCGAGCAGGTGCCGCAGCAGCAGCACCACTATGGCGTCGAACAGGCGGTCCACCACCACCTGCCGGCCGCAGCGCTGGGCGAAGGCTTCGTCGAACAGCACGTCCAGCACGGGCGCGGCGCCGGGCAGGGCGGCCAGGGGCAGGCAGACGAAGCGCGGCAGCGAACGCGCGATGGGGTGGTGGGCGTCGCTGCGCGCGGCCGCCGAGCCGCCGCTGCTGAAGGCCAGGTTGGCGCAGGCCATGTCGGCGCCCACGCGTTCATCGCTCACGAAGCGGTGCGCCAGCGGGCGCGGGTAGAAAAGCAGGCTGGGTTCGCGCACCTCCACCACTTCGCCGGCGTGGTGCACCTCCAGCGGGCCGCGGCGCACCAGGTGCAATTGCCCCATTCCGTTGTCGGCGAAGTCGTTGATGCCGCACAGCGGGCCGCTGTGGAACAGGCGGGCGCTCACGCTGAATCGGCTCAGCAGGCCCTGCAGGCGGTCCACGGCCATTCCGGACGCTCCATCAAGTAATCGGGACTAATCGTCACCAAGAAGCCGAGCCTAGGCCCGATCCTGTGTCGGCGCAATCGGCGCGACCCATTCGGAGAAGCCCCATGTCCCGCGTTCCCCTGCACACCGCCAGCACCGCCCCCGCCGCCAGCCAGCCGCTGCTGGCGCAAATCCAGGGCGCGTTCGGTGCCACCCCGAACATGTTCCGCGCCGTGGCCAATTCGCCGGCCGCGCTGCAGCTGATGTGGGCCGGCTTCGGCGCGCTCGGTGGCGGCTCGCTGCCGGCAAAGCTGGGCGAGCAGGTGGCGGTGGCCATCGCCGACCGCAACCGCTGCGAATACTGCCTGGCCGCGCACACCGCCCTGGGCCGCAAGGCGGGCGCCAGCGCCAGCGAAATGGCCGACGCCCAGGCCGGCCGCAGTGCCGACCCGCACACCGCCGCCGCGCTCGCCTTCGCGCTGAAGGTGGTGGAACACCGCGCTGCCGTCACCGCCGCCGACGTGCAGGAACTGCGCAACGCCGGCTTCAGCGACGAAGCCGTGGTGGAACTGCTGGCCCATGTGGCGCTCAACCTGTTCACCAACTACATCAACGTGGCCCTGGCCGTGCCGGTGGATTTCCCGAAGGTGGCGCTGCGGCAGGCGGCGTGAAGGATGACGCCGGCAGGCGGCGAAGGCTGATGCCCGTGCGTTAGCAAGCTGATGAAAGTGGGGCGGTTCCCATCGGAGCCGCCCGATGCACGATGCAAAAGCCGCGATCTGCAGCCACGCTCCCGGCGTGGCACTTGCACGCCATACGCCAATGGCGTATAGTTAATTCTAGTGCTGACTGTCATCGAGTCAGCTCTCTTCTCGCGACTCTGGCCCGAGTACTGGTCGCCCGAGGAGTACGGCGACTTCATTCTCCACCTGGCGCTGGACCCCGAAGCCGGCGACGTCATTGCCGGTTCGGGCGGCTGCAGGAAGATCCGGTGGTCCAGGCCGGGTATGGGTAAGCGCGGCGGCGTTAGGGTTATCTACGCACTGAAGCCGAAGGCGGGTACCGTGATGTTGCTGACCCTGTATTCGAAATCGGCCCGAGACTCGCTCTCCGCTGGTGTGCTCAAGAGATTGTTGGAGATGATGAAGTGACGGCAAGGAAGAAATCCCTTTCGGTTCGCGATGCCGGTCGCGACATCGGCGAGGAATTGGTCCAGGCTCTCCAGGAACTCAAGGCCGGGAAGATTGGCCGCAAGTTCGAGGTGTCGGTGAACGACGTGGTCAAGGCCCGTCTCGGCACCGGGCTCTCGCAATCGGAGTTCGCCGTCGCGCTGAGGATCTCACCGCGTACCCTGCAGCAATGGGAGCAGGGGCGCCGCATTCCTTCGGGCGCGGCGGAAACCTTGCTGCGGATCGTCGCCCGGCACCCTGGGGTCTTGCGCGACATCGCCTGATGCCGCCGGGTCGTGCAGACCCTATTGCCCACACCGCGCGCCATAGGCCGGCCGGTGTCCCGCAGCCGTAGCGTCGGCTTCCGACATGAAGCGCCCGCGCTTGGTGGCGCCGTAGTACCGAGTTCCGGGGCAGTGGTAAACGCCCGAACTGGAATTGACCCAGACTTCGGTGCTGGCGCTTGGCACCGCGGCTGCTGTCTGGATCGCCGGCGTTGATGCCACGCTCCGGGCTTCAGCGGAGCAGCGGCGGCCGTGCGCAGGGCGATAGTTCGAAGTCATGGCGTCGGACTCCGCCAGGTACTTCCCCCGCTGCGTATTGCCGTAGTACTGGGTGCCCGGGCAGTGGTAGACGCCCGAGCTGGTGTTTACCCAAACCTTGGCCTCTTCGGCGGATGCAATTACTGGGCTCCAGAGGCCGAGTGACACAAACGCGGCCAATACCAAGCCGGGCCAGCTAAAGCTCGCAAAGCTGACGGTTCTCATGGGTAACCCCTTGCCCCTGCACCGTTGATTACATAGAGGCACGCACACCGAATGAAGCGGCGGCCATCTGCAGCCACACCCGGCGCCAGTTGCCGAACCTCTGGTGCGGGCGCATGCTCCAGCGGACCGGACCCGCGGGCTGACCCCCATGCGCTACGCCATCATCATCCAAAAGTCGGAGAACAATTACGGCGCATGGACCCCGGACTTGCCCGGCTGTGTGGCAGTCGGCGATACCGTCGAGGAAGTCGAGCAACTGATGCGCGAGGCCATCGAATTCCACCTGGCCGGAATGCGCGAGGACGGCGACCCCATCCCGCCGCCGACGGTTCATGTCAACTACGTCGAAGTGGCGGCCTGATCCCCGGGAGGAGCTCCCATGAACCTCGGCAACTTCTCCCTCAGCCTCGCGGTGAAGGACATCGCCGCCTCGCGCGCGTTCTACGAGGCGCTGGGTTTCACCGCCTTCCACGACCAGATGCACCACGGCTGGCTCATCATGAAGAACGGCGACACCGTGGTCGGCCTGTTCCAGGGCATGTTCGAAAAGAACATGCTGTGCTTCAACCCGGGCTGGGACAACAAGGGCCAGAACGTCGACCCGTTCACCGACGTGCGCGAACTGCAGCGCCAGCTCAAGGCCCGTGGCATCACGCCGGTCACCGAGGTGGACGAAACCACCACCGGGCGCGGCCACTTCATCGTGGTCGACCCGGATGGCAATCCCGTGCTGGTGGATCAGCACCGCTGAGGTCGGGCCTCAGCAGCGCCCGTAGCGGTCGCCGTGATCGATGTGGGCCTTCACGGCTTCGCGGGGGAGGTACAGCGTCTTCTTGCCCTTGTGGCAGACGGCCACGGTGCCGTCGTTGCCGGCCATGCCGGCGCTCTTCGAGTTCCGGTAACCGTAGCCGTCGGAGAAGGTCCCGCAGGCGGCCAGGCCCAGGGTCAGCAGCAAGCTGGTGGTCACTTTCAGTTTCATGGCGGGCCCTCCTCCGGGTGGTTCAGGTGTCCTTGCGCACCGCGTCCACCAGCTTGTCGGTGCTTTCGCCGACCTTCTGCTGCGCCTTGCCCAGGTTCTTCTCGGCGCGGCCGGCCAGTTCCTGCGACTTGTTGCCAGTGATCTTGCCGGTCACTTCCTTGACCTTGCCCTTCACCTGGTGCTCGATGCCACGCTTGGTGTTCTTGTCCATGCCAATCTCCCGGCGCCAGGGTGGCGCGCCAAAGGAGTATCCCGCTTGCCCCGCGGCGGCGATGTGCGCTGGCGCACTTACAGCCCGAACCCGGGGTTTGACCCGCCGCAGGCGCCGCCGGCATCCTGCGAACTGAACGAACCCCGCCTTGCCGGCGCCGGGTTGCCAGGGGAGAAGCACATGGATCGTCGTCATTTCCTCGCCGCCGGTGCGGCGGCCACCGCGTCCACGCTGCTGCCGGCCACCGCCGCGGAAGCGGCAAGCGAAAACCTGTTCCAGGACGTCAACTTCTTCTCCGACGGCCTGGCGCTCACGCCGCGCGAGTACACCGCGCTGCTCGACAAGGCCGTGCAGGCGGGCAACTTCGCGCCGGACTATTACTCCCGCGGCGGCACCATCGAAGCGCTGGAAGCGAAGTTCGCGGAGCGCCTGGGCAAACAAGCCGCCATCTTCCTGCCCACCGGCACGCTGGCCAACCTGCTGGCCGTGCGCAAGCTCGCCGGCAACGACCGCCGCGTGCTGGTGCAGGCCGAAAGCCACCTCTACAACGACAGCGGCGACGCCGCCCAGATGCTCAGCGGGCTCACGCTGCTGCCGCAGGCCCCGGGCCGCGCCGCGTTCACGCTGGACGAGGCGAAGGAATGGGCCGCGCGCACCGCCGGCGGCCGCGTCGAATCGCCCATCGGTGTCGTCAGCATCGAAAGCCCCGTGCGCCGCCGCCAGCACGAATTCGTGCCTTTCGACGACCTGGTTCGCCTCACCGGATGGGCGGGCGAACAGGGCATCCGCCGCCACCTCGACGGCGCGCGCCTGTTCAACCTGCCGCAGCACACCGGCCACTCCGTAAAGGAGTACACGGCGCTGTTCGACACGGTGTACGTGTCGCTTTGGAAACACTTCAACGGCGCCAGCGGCGCCATCCTCGCCGGCGACACCGCTTTCATCGAAGGTCTGTACCACGTGCGCCGGCAGTTCGGCGGCGGCCTGCCTTACGCCTGGCCGCTGGTGGCCTTCGTCGACACCTTCCTCGACGACTACGAAGCGCTGTACGCCCGCGCCTGGCAGGCGGCCGACCAGGTCGTCGCCGCGCTCGAAGCCAGCGGCCGCTTCACCGCGCGCAGGCTGGAAAATGGCACCAGCACCTTCCTGCTGCAGGCCCGCGGCATCACTTCCGCCGCCCTGGCCGAGCGCGCGCAGAAGCACGGCGTGCTGCTGCCGCGCCTGCCGGACGAGGCCACGGAGATCCCGCTGCAGGTGAACACCTCGCTGCTGCGCAAGTCGCCAGAAGCCGTGGCACGGGCCTTCCTCGGGCCGTGAGCCGCTGTCCCCGATAGCACCACCCCATGCAATCGCGGTGCCAAGCGGCGCCGCGGATGCAGAAACTACACGCCTGTGTAAGATCAACCCGATCCCCCGGAATTGTGATCGTCTGCCGCCTGCGCGCGCCCGCGTTGGAACAGACTGCATCCTCCGGAGGTCGCTGCCATGGCCCATCATTCCGTTCTGCTGATCGTCGACGACGACGTCGGCTTCGTGCGGGCCGCCGCTGAAATCGCGCGTGCCCTGGGCTTCGAAGTGGTGATCGCCGGCAGCCTCGGCCAGGCCCGCCAACGCCTGCGTGAACACGCCTTCGACGTTGCGCTGGTGGATCTTTCCCTGCCCGACGGCAGCGGCCTGGAATTGCTCGAGCACCTCGACCTCGGCGGCCGCACCCAGGTGATCCTCATCACCGGCCACCCCACGGTGGAATCGGCGCTCAAGGCCATGCACCTGCCCATCGTCGATTACGTGGTGAAGCCGATGCAGGTGGCGAAGTTCCGCCAGCTGCTGCAAACCGCCGCCGCCCGCCAGCCCGCCACCGAAGCGCCGCCCACCGAACCCTGGCACGGCATCGCCGGGCCGTCGCCGGCCATGGACGCCGTGCGCCGGCAGGTGCGCCGCGTGGCGCCCACCGACGCCTCGGTGTTCATCGAAGGCGAAAGCGGCGTCGGCAAGGAGCTGGTGGCCGCGGCCATCCACGCCGAAAGCGCCCGCCCGGGCCCGTTCGTGGCCTGCAACTGCGGCGCGGTGCCGCCCGACCTACTCACCAGCCAGCTGTTCGGCCACGAGCGCGGCAGCTTCACCGGCGCCAATGCGCGTCACGTGGGCCTGTTCGAACAGGCCCAGGGCGGCACGCTGTTCCTGGACGAAATCGGCGAGATGCCGGCGCACCTGCAGGTGCACCTGCTGCGCGCGCTGGAAACGCGGCACATCCGCCGTGTCGGCGGCACCGAGGACATCCACCTCGACGTGCGCATCGTTTCCGCCACCAACCGCCCGCACGTGGACGCCATCAGCACCGGTCGCCTGCGCGAAGACCTGTACTACCGCCTGGCCGAATTCCCCATGTCGGTGCCGCCGCTGCGCGACCGGCCCATGGACATCCTGCCCGTCGCCCAGCTTTTCCTCGACCGCCTCAACCGCCGCTGTGGCACCGCGCGCGTGCTCACCCGCGAAGGCGCCGACCGGCTGCGCCGCTACCGCTGGCCGGGCAACATCCGCGAGCTCAAGAACATCATCCAGCGCGCCTACATCCTGGCCGACGGCGACCTGGTGACGCCCGGCCTGCCGGTGGAAGACCCGGGCCCGTCGGCGGAAACCGCGAGTTCCATCACCTTCGTCGTGGGCACGCCGCTGCATGAAATCGAGCGCCGCATGCTGTTCAAGACCCTGGCCTATTTCGACAACAACAAGGCCAAGGCGGCGCAGGTGCTCGGCATCGCCACCAAGACGCTCTACAACCGCCTCAACAGTTACCAGGCCGCGCCGGCCGGCCCGCCGGCGCTCGATGATGGCGACGACGAGGGCAACGATCCCGCGGCCGAAACCGCGGGCATCGGCGACACGGGGGAAAACCATGGAGACCACGCCTGAGCTGGCGCGCCTGTTCCCGGGCATGGTGCGCACCTGGCTGGCGGAACGCGGCTGCGACGACGCCCGCTGGGTGCCCGCCACCGGCAGCCTGCCGCCCGAAGACGGCAAGCCCTGCGAAGACTTTCCCATGGACCTGCCCGCCAGCCCGCTGCGCTGGCTGGTGTTGCGCCTGCACTTCCGGGAAGGCGGCGGGCTCGGCGCCGACGACCGCGCGGCGCTGGCGGTTTACCTGGCCGCGCTGGCGCCCTTCCTGTCCGCCCGGCCGGCGGCCCAGCGCGATCCCTGGGTGACGCTGTCGCGCGAAACCCTGCTGGTGGTCGAGCACCAGGTGCGCAACTTCCTCAATTCGCTGCTCATGAACGCCGCGGTGCTAAGCCTGCACTCGGGCCACGAAGGCCGCGACCCGGTGCTCGAGCAGATCGAGCTCGACGGCCAGCGTTGCCTCGACGTGGTGAGGCAGCTGCTGCACCCGCCCGGCTGAGCCCGCGGCATCAGTGGCCCCGCCGGCGCCGGTCGAGCTGCAGCGGCCGGCAGTCGAAACGTTGCAGCCGCGTGAAGTCCGGATGGCGCGGGTTCACCAGCAGGTTGAACTCGCCGGGGCAGGTGGGGCTGGGTACCTGCAGCAGAAGCGATTCGCCGTGCTCGGCCCAGTGCATCACCTGGCGCCGGTGGCGCGCCTGCGCCAGCGCGTCGTCCTTCGTCCCGCCCTCGTCCAGCGTGCGCAACAGGTGCGGAGCGAAGGCCAGGCGGGCCAGGCAGCGCGGCTCTTCTTCGCCGAAGCCGTGCAGGGTGAGGCAGTCGAGCAGCGCCAGCGCCGGGCTGGCGGCCAGCAACAGCGCCGGCGTGTCGGTGGGCAGCCAGCGCTCCTGGCCACGGGTGCGCCACTCGGCCATGGGCAGGCGCGCCATCGACGCGCGCAGCACCACGAAGGCGGGCACCAGTTCCAGGTCCAGCTGGGAGGTGGGGTCCTCGTCGGCGTGGGCGACGGCGTCCAGCGCGGCGTCCAGCTCCCGGGTCAGCGAGCTGTCGTCGGACAGGTAGGCCCAGGCCGCCATCACCAGCCGCCGCGCCTGCGGCCAGGGCAGGCGCGAGAGCGGGGCCAGGTCGGCCCACTGCAGTTCCAGCTCCCATTCCACGCTCGGGTCGAAGGCGCCGCCGTAGGCCGCATGCGACAGGCAGGCCAGGGCGTAGGCGGGCGCGGCGTCGGCCCAGGTCAGCGACGGGTCGTCGAGCTGCCGGTGGTGCCACTGCGCGAAGGCCGGAAAACCGGAAGGAATTCGCGCCATGCCCTGGTGGGGCAGGAACTTGGACACGAAGTCGGATTCCACCGACAGCACGTCCTGCATGGCACGGCGCAATCCTTCCGGCCCCGGCACCACCGGCGGGGGGGAGGGGGCGTCGACGGGCATCTCCAGCTTCAGCATGTGGCTCTCCGGGGGGCGAGGGACTGCTGGAACTGCTGCACGAACCTTGCCAAGCCGGAAACCGCGCCAGATCAAGGCCGCCCGGCGGGCCAAGTGCGTAAATCCTGCAAGCGGCGCGTCGGATTTACCGGGACAGGGCGTTGCGGGCATCGCCCCGCGAATCGCGCGACACTGCGCGCATGTTCGAACACACCTATGCCGCGCTGCCGGCCGGTTTCCATGCCGCCGTCGCGCCCACGCCGGTGAAGGCGCCGCGCCTGCTGGCCTGGAACGCGGCGCTGGCCGCAGAGTTGGGGCTGGACGCCGCGCTGGCCTCGCGTGCGGCTGAAATCTTCTCGGGCAATGTGCTGCCGGACGACGCGCAGCCGATCGCGCTGGCCTACGCCGGCCACCAGTTTGGCCATTTCGTGCCGCAGCTGGGCGATGGGCGCGCGATCCTGCTGGGCGAAGTGCTCGATACGCAGGGCCGCCGTTTCGACCTGCAGCTCAAGGGCGCCGGCCCCACGCCGTTCTCGCGCCGGGGCGACGGCCGCGCGGCCATCGGCCCGGTGCTGCGCGAATACCTGGTGAGCGAAGCCATGTACGCGCTGGGCATTCCCACCACGCGTTCGCTGGCGGCGGTGGCCACCGGCGAAGTGGTCGTGCGCGACGAAATCCTGCCCGGCGCCGTGCTCACCCGCGTGGCCGCCAGCCACGTGCGCGTGGGCACCTTCCAGTATTTCGCCGCGAAGGGCGATGATGCGTCGGTGGCACGGCTGGCCGATTACGTCATCGCCCGCCACTACCCGGAATTGCGCGACGCGCCGAACCGGCCACTGGCGCTGCTGAACGCTGTGGCCGAACGCCAGGCGCGGCTGGTGGCGGCGTGGATGCACGTGGGTTTCATCCACGGCGTCATGAACACCGACAACGCGGCGGTGTCCGGCGAAACCATCGACTACGGCCCCTGCGCCTTCCTCGACGAATACCACCCCGGCAAGGCCTTCAGCGCCATCGACCGCCAGGGCCGCTACGCCTTCGGCAACCAGCCGCCGATCGCGCAGTGGAACCTGGCGCGGCTGGCCGAGTGCCTGCTGCCGCTGTTCCCCGGCGATCCTGACGTGGCGCTGGCCGACGCGCGCGCCGCCATCGAAGGTTTCGCCGACAGATACCGAAGGCACTGGCTGGACGGCATGCGCCGAAAGCTCGGCCTGGTCACGGCCGAAGACGGCGACGAAGTGCTGGCGCAGGCTTTCCTGGAAGCGCTGCAAGCCGTGGAGGCCGACTTCACCCTGTCCTTCCGCGCGCTGATCGCGGCGGCCGAAAGCGAGGCGCCCGCCTCGCTGCCGAAGTCGCCGGCCATGGACGCCTGGCTGGCGCGCTGGCGCGATCGCCTGGCGCGCGAAGCCTTGCCCGTGGCGGAACGCATCGCGTTGATGCGCGTCGCCAACCCGGCCGTGATCCCGCGCAACCACTTGGTCGAAGCCGCGTTGGCTGCTGCGGCCGAAGGCGATCTGGCGCCCTTCGAAGCCCTGCTCGCCGCCGTGCGCCGCCCCTTCGACGACGGCCCCGCGCAGGCGCCCTTCATGGCCCCGCCCGATCCCGCCGAGCGCGTGCGCAACACCTTTTGCGGCACCTGAGCCGTATGCCGGGATTCGCGATTCGCCGGGCGTGATTGCCGGCGGCCCCATGGGTCTGCCAGAGTCCGGCAGGTCATCACCACCCGGGGGAGCGGGCATGGAAGAAGCGAACAAGGCACCGGCCCCGACGGCCCAGGTGCAGGTCGGCGGCAAGGCGCTGGCGGTGGAAGAGGCGGCGCGCATCGTGCGCAGCTCGGCCTCGTGGTTCTGGTGGGTGGCGGGCCTGTCGCTGGCCAACTCCATCGCCACCATGACCGACGCCGGCTACGGCATGGTGCTGGGCCTGGGCATCACCCAGATGCTGGACGCGCTGTTCTTCTACGACTTCGACGGCGTGTTCGCACCACCTTCCGCGGGCGGCCGCGCCTTCCATGCGTTGGCGGTGCTGGCGCTGGCCGGGCTGTTCTTCGGCTTCGGCGCGCTGGCGCGCCGTTACGTGCTGTGGGCCTTCGGCGCCGGCATGGCGGTGTACGCGGCCGACGCGCTGCTGTTCGTGCTGGCCGGCGACTGGGTCGGCGTGGGTTTCCACGCCTTCGTGCTGTTCATGCTCTGGGGCGGCTTCGGCACCCTGCGCGCCATGCGCGCGCAGGGCGCGGTGCCGGTGGCCGCGGCCTAGCGCTTCGGCGCCTCAGCGCACCACCAGCACCGGCACGGTGCTCTGCGAGAGCACCTTGTTGGCCACCGAACCCAGCAGCACGCTGCTCAGCGCCGTGCGGCCGTGCGAACCCATGATGACCAGATCGAACTTGCCGGCCTTCGCGGCCCGGGTGATGCTTTCGGCCGGGTCGCCCACGGTGGTCTTTTCTCCGAAGGCCACGCCGGCGCGCTTGAGCGCGGCGCGCGAGGGCTTGAGCGCGAGGTTGCTGTTGCCCTCGTGGTACGTGCGGGTGGCGTCGATGCCCAGTTCGGCGGCGACGCGGCGCATCAGCGGTGCATCCGAATGCATCAGCACCAGGGTGGGCGGCGCGGCCATGGCCTTGGCCATCTGCGCGGCCAGCTTCGTGGCCGCCTGCGCCGCCTTGCTGCCGTCCACCGCGAGCAGGATCTTCATGGGTGCTTCTCCGTCGGAAGGATGATGGGGGCAGCTTACTCCCCGCGTGCTAGCGTTGCCGCCATGGACGGGCACGACGCGCTGTGGCGACAGGGCAATGCCGAAGCGGCGCGGCGCAACTGGCCGGCCGCGGCGGCGTGTTTCCGCGCCTGCACCGAACAGCAGCCCGACCACGCCGCGGGCTGGGTGGCGCTGGCCAAGGCCGAGGGCCTGGCGGGCCATCCCCGTCGCGAACGCGCCGCCACCGAACGCGCGCTGGCGCTGGAAACGCCGGACTGGCCGCTGGCGCTGGCCCTGGCGCGCCTGCTGCAAGCGCAGCACGACGTGCTGGCCATGCAGGCCCTGGCCGCGCGCCTGTGGCCACGCGCGGCCGATGCACCGGTGGAAAGCCTGGTCGAACTGGCCGACCTGCTGGGCCAGGCCGACGCGCACACCGCCGCCTTGCCCTGGCTGGACGCCGCCCTGGCGCGCGATGCCACCAGCGCCCCGGCCTGGTACCTGCGCGGCACCACGCAGTTGTTCCTGGGCGACTTCGAAGCGGCACGCGCGGCGCTCGAACACGCCATCACGCTGGCCCCGCACTTCGCGCACGCGCACTGGCGGCTGTCCGAACTGCGCGCGCACGACCGCGCCGGCGCCCCGGCGCGCATCACCCGCCTGCAGGCCAACCGCGACCAGGTCGCGGCGGGCTCCGAGCACGACATCCACCTCAGCTTCGCCCTGCACGCCGAACTGCATGACCTGGGCCGCCACGACGAGGCCTGGGCCGCCCTCGAACGCGGCTGCACGGCGAAACGCGCCCGCCTGCGTTACGACGCCGCCGCCGACCAGCGCCTGTTCGAGGCCTTGCCGCGCTTGTGCAGCGCCGGCTTCGTGCAGGGCCCCGGCCACGCCGGCGACGGCGAACCCGTGCCCGTTTTCATCGTCGGCCTGTTCCGCGCCGGCAGCACCGTGCTTGAGCGCCTGCTGGCGGGCCATTCGCAGCTGGCCGACGGCGGCGAGAGCCGGCAGTTCAGCGCCAGCCTGCGCGTGGCCGCCGACTACCGCCCCGCGGGCCTGCTCGACGAAGAATTGCTGCAGCGCGCGGCGGGCCTGGATTTCGCCGCGCTGGGCGCCGATTTCATGGCGCGTTCGGCCTGGCGCGCGCGCGGCCGCGCCGGCTGGACCGAAAAGCTGCCGTCGAACCTGCTCAACGCCGGCCTCATCGCGCGCGCCTTGCCGCGGGCGCGTTTCGTCCACGTGTTCCGGCCGGCCATGGACGCGTGTTTTTCCAACCTGCGCCAGCTCTACGGCGACCTCTGCCGCTACAGCTACGACCCGCGCGAACTGGCCGCCTACTGGCGCGGCCAGCACGCGCTGGCGGCGCACTGGCGCGCGGTGCTGGGCGAACGCTGGCTCGACCTGGCCCACGCCGACCTGCTGCGCGACCCGGAAGGCCAGCTGCGCCGCGTGCTTGCGCACCTGGGCCTGGATTACGAGCCCGGCATGCTAGACCTGGCGGGCCGCGGCGGCGCCGTCTCCACCGCCAGCGCCAGCCAGGTGCGCGGCGGCCTGCGCACGCCGTCGCCGCCCGACTGGCTGCCCTACCGCGACGCGCTGCAGCCGCTGGCCGAAGCGCTCGGCGAACACGCCGGCTGAGTCCGCGCGGGCACCCGGCGGACGTCCGCGGACGCGGCAGCGCACGCGCAAAGCCCGTCAACTACAGCTGTAGAAAGTTGGCACGAAGCTTGCTGGTGTTCCGGGACCATCCACCGGGGGAATCCCATGCAAGCAAGTTCCAAAGCGCGCCTGCGCCTGAAGGCGCTGGTTTTCGTCGTGCTGGCCTACCTGCTCACCTTCACCGTGCCCTGGGAGCCGCTGCGTTTTATCGGCGGCCAGATGTGGGCGCCGGGCATCGCCGCGGTGCTGGTGCAGCTCGCGTTCGAGCGGCGGCTTTCGGGCCTGGGCTGGAAGTTGCCGAACTGGCGCTGGCTGCTGGCGGGCCTGGCCTTCCCGGCGGCCTACGTGGGGCTGGCCTACGGGGTGGCCTGGGGCAGCGGCGCCGCGGTGCTCATCCCCGACCCGATGGCCTGGATCCGCGAGGTGCTGGAAGTGCACATCGGCTTCCCGCCGCTGCCGGCCTGGGCGCTGCTGCCGTTGTTCGCGGCCATGGTGATGACCCTGGGCATGGCCATGAACATCGTCGCCGCCTTCGGCGAGGAGCTGGGCTGGCGTGGCCTGCTGTTCCCGGCGCTGCAGCAGTCCGACGGCTTCAAGGTGGCGGTGCTGGCCAGCGGCGCCATCTGGGCCGTCTGGCATTGGCACGGCATCCTCTTCAGCGGCTACCACGCCGGCGGCGACCCGGCGCTGTCGGTGCTGCTGTTCTCGCTGATGATCGTGCTGATGAGCGTCGGCATGGGCTGGCTGACGCTTCGCAGCGGCGGCAGCGTGTGGCCGGCGACGCTGGTGCACGCGGTGCACAACGTGCTGATCCAGGGCGCCTTCGAACCGCTCACCCAGCGCCCGGAAACCGGGCAGGTGGTCACCGGCGAATGGGGCGTGGCGATCCCGCTGGCGCTGTGCGTGGTGCTGGGCACGTCGGCGCTCTGGCAACGACGCGCCCGGGGCGCTTAATCCTGCGCGGGTGCGGCGGCGTCGAGGAACCACACCTCGACCTTGCCGTTGGCCTTCATGGTCATGGCATTGCCGCGGCGGTCGAGCGACTTTCCCACCGGCAGCCGCACCCAGCCTTCGGAGATGCAGTATTCCTCGACGTTGGTGCGCTCGGTGCCGTTGAAGCGCACGCCAATGCCGCGCTCGAGGATGGCTTCGTCGTAGAACGGGCTGCGCGGGTTCACGCACAGGCGGTCGGGAGGGGTGTCGCTCATGGAAAGGGTCCGGTGTAGGGGAGCGCGCATTCTAGCGGGCCGGCCCGGGAGCGTGATTTGCGGCCGGCCCGGGCGGGGAGTAGCGTTCTGGGCAGTCAGGAGGCCGCCCATGTCAAACCTGCCCTACATCCCGTTCACCGCCCTGGCGCTCGTTCCGCTCGAGGGCGAAGCCCCGGCCGAACCGGTCACCGGCCGCGCCAGGTTCAGCTGCAACACCCGCGACGGCGGCGACCGCCGCAAAGGCGAGGACAGGCGCGAACAGGTGCGCTTCCAGTCCGAGCGCCGCCAGCAGCGCGACCGCCGCCCGGCCGCCCGCAAGCCCTGGGAGCAGGGCACGCTCTGAAGCGGCGGTGGCTCAACCGGTGTCCCCGGCCAGCGCCCAGGCCACGGCGCCGCGGGCATGCAGTGCCGTGGTGTCGAACAGCGGCAGCGCGGTGTCGGCCGGGGACACCAGCAGGCCGATCTCGGTGCAGCCCAGCACGATGCCCTGGGCGCCGCGTGCAGCAAGCCGGCCGATGACCGCCAGGTAGGCGGCGCGCGAGGCGTCGTCGATACGGCCGCGGCAGAGTTCGTCGTAGATGACGCGGTGCACGAGCTCGCGGTCGGCTTCGTCGGGCACCAGCACTTCGAGCCCGTGTTTTTCTTCCAGGCGGCGGCGGTAGAACTCGCCTTCCATGGTGAAGCGCGTGCCCAGCAGGCCGATGCGCGACAGGCCGGCGGCGCGGATGGCCGCGGCGGTGGGATCGGCGATGTGCAGCAGTGGCAGGCCGGAGATGGCTTCGATGTCGGCGGCCACCTTGTGCATGGTGTTGGTGCACAGCACCAGCGCCTCGGCACCGGCGGCGCGCAGGGCTCTCCCGGCTTCGCCGAGCAGGCGGCCGGCGTCGTCCCAGCGGGCCTCGCGCTGCATGCGTTCGACTTCAGCGAAGTCCACGCTGTAGAGCACCAGGCGCGCGCTGTGCAGGCCGCCCAGCGCCTCGCGCACGGCTTCGTTGGCGAGGCGGTAGTAGGGCAGGGTGGATTCCCAACTCATGCCGCCGATCAGTCCCAGGGTCTTCAAGTTCGTTCGTCCATGCCGTCGCGGAAGGCCATTTTCCCCCGGCCAAACCGGCCTGCCTATACGCAGACAGCGACAAAAACCGGCCCGCAGTGCCCCCGGTTTGCCGGGCTTGCGAAAAAACAGCGGTTTTTCGCCATTTTCCACTTGGCGGCGCGCTTCACTTGCCCTACATTCGCGGGGCCGGGGGCGATTCCCAGGCACCCCAACTACCCACCGAGAACCACGGGAAAAAATAATGGCTACCAAGAAAGCTGCGAAGAAGAAGGCTGCCCCGAAGGCCGCTGCCAAGCCGGCCGCGCCGAAGCCGATCAAGGAAGCCCTGACCAAGTCGGGCCTGGTGTCGCACATCGCCGAATCCACCGGCGTCGCCTCGAAGGACGTGCGCGCCGTGATGGCCGCGCTGGAAGGCGCCGTGCACGGTTCGGTCAGCAAGAAGGGCGCGGGCAGCTTCACCCTGCCGGGCCTGCTGAAGATCACCGTCGTCAACGTGCCGGCCAAGCCGAAGCGCAAGGGCATCAACCCGTTCACCAAGGAAGAGCAGTGGTTCGCCGCCAAGCCGGCCACCGTCAAGGTGAAGGTGCGTCCGCTCAAGAAGCTCAAGGACGCCGCGGCCTGATCAGGCCGTTGCACTGACGCCGCGCCTGCGGGCGCGCGCGTTGCGACAAAAGCGGGGTGGGCACGCGCGAGCGGCCCGCCCCGTTTTTTTTCGGTTCTTCTCCCAAGTCTGGAACCGGCGCCGTCGCCACGGCGGAAGCGAGGGTCGCTTCCCGCTCAGTGGAGCCTTTATTTCGCGGGAAGCGACCCTCGCTT
>JAIBEO010000051.1 GCA_019459185.1 Rhizobium sp.
GGCCCCGGCGGCTCCATGGCCACCGGGGCCGGGTGGGGGGGGCGGGCGTGCGGGGGCTCGGCGGCCTGCACGTGGTGGCGACCCCGGGCCCGGGCGCCGCCGCCCTGGGCCTGGGGCCGGTGGCCTGGCGCGGGGTCTGCCTGGCCATGGCCCTGATGGCCGCCGCGTCCTTCGTGTTCACCTCAGCCCTGTTCGGCCGCGGCCGCGGGCGGGTGTTCGTGGCCGGCGCCTGGCTGGCGGCCGGCGTGGTGGGCCTGGCCCTGGCCGACCTGGTGGAATTGCTGGCCTTCGGTTTCCTGCTCGACACCCTGGCCTGGCAGCCCGGCCTGGCCGGCGGCCTGGTGTTCGGGCTGGGCCAGGCGCTGATGCTGGTGCTGCTGGTCGCGCTGGCCGCATGCTGGGCGGTGCAGCTGGCCGCGGGGCTGCGGCAGGGGTCTTGAAAGCCCGGGGACGGGGCTACAGATAGGGAGGGTCGCGCGGCCTTCCTGCGGGTTCGTCGCGCGCGTATCATTGGCACTCACCAGGGCCGAGTGCTAACAGCATAGGCCCATGTCGTTGAAATTAAAGGACTAAGAGGACTCTCATGAACATCAAGCCGCTGCACGACCGCGTGGTCATCAAGCGTATGGAAGAGGAAAAGATGTCCGCTGGCGGCATCGTCATCCCGGATTCGGCCACCGAGAAGCCCATCAAGGGCGAAGTGCTGGCCATCGGCGCCGGCAAGGCGCTCGACAACGGCTCGGTCCGCGCCCCGTTGGTGAAGGTCGGCGACAAGGTGCTGTTCGGCAAGTACGCCGGCACCGAGGTCAAGCTCGACGGCACCGAGTACCTGGTGGTGAAGGAAGACGACATCCTCGCCATCCTCGGCTGATAACGCGCATCCCTCGCGACCAGTCACACCCCCCGCATTCAAGCATTCTGGAGTTTAGAAAATGGCTGCCAAGGAAATCCGTTTCGGTGAAGACGCCCGCGCCCGCATGGTGAAGGGCGTCAACATCCTCGCCAATGCCGTCAAGGCCACCCTGGGCCCGAAGGGCCGCAACGTCGTGCTCGACAAGAGCTTCGGCGCCCCCACGATCACCAAGGACGGCGTGTCCGTCGCCAAGGAGATCGAGCTGGCCGACAAGTTCGAGAACATGGGCGCGCAGATGGTGAAGGAAGTCGCTTCCAAGACTTCCGACAACGCCGGCGACGGCACCACCACCGCCACCGTGCTGGCGCAGGCGCTGATCCGCGAGGGCATGAAGGCGGTCGCCGCCGGCATGAACCCGATGGACCTCAAGCGCGGCATCGACAAGGCCGTCGTGGCCGCCGTCGAGGAGCTCAAGAAGATCTCCAAGCCGTCGTCCACCTCGAAGGAAATCGCCCAGGTCGGCGCCATCTCGGCCAACTCCGACGCCAACATCGGCGAGCTGATCGCCAAGGCCATGGACAAGGTCGGCAAGGAAGGCGTGATCACGGTCGAGGAAGGCTCGGGCCTGGACAACGAGCTCGACGTGGTCGAGGGCATGCAGTTCGACCGCGGCTACCTGTCTCCGTATTTCGTCAACAACCAGCAGTCCATGTCGGCCGAGCTCGATGACCCGTTCATCCTGCTCTACGACAAGAAGATCTCGAACGTGCGCGAGCTGCTGCCCGTGCTCGAGGGCGTGGCCAAGGCCGGCAAGCCGCTGCTGATCGTCGCCGAGGAAGTCGAGGGCGAGGCCCTGGCCACCCTCGTCGTGAACACCATCCGCGGCATCGTCAAGGTCTGCGCCGTGAAGGCCCCGGGCTTCGGCGACCGCCGCAAGGCGATGCTGGAAGACATGGCCATCCTGACCGGCGGCACCGTGATCTCCGAGGAAGTGGGCCTGCAGCTCGAGAAGGCCACCATCAAGGACCTCGGCCGCGCCAAGAAGATCCAGGTCTCGAAGGAAAACACCACGATCATCGACGGCGCCGGCGTGGCCGACGGCATCCAGGCCCGCATCAAGCAGATCAAGGCCCAGATCGAGGAGACCTCGTCCGACTACGACCGCGAGAAGCTGCAGGAGCGCGTGGCCAAGCTGGCCGGCGGCGTTGCGGTGATCAAGGTCGGCGCCGCCACCGAAGTCGAGATGAAGGAAAAGAAGGCCCGCGTCGAAGACGCCCTGCACGCCACCCGCGCTGCCGTTGAAGAAGGCATCGTCCCGGGCGGCGGCGTCGCGCTGATCCGCGCCAAGGCGGCCATCGCCGGCCTCAAGGGCATCAACGAAGACCAGAACCACGGCATCGTGATCGCCCTGCGCGCCATGGAAGCCCCGCTGCGCGAGATCGTGACCAACGCCGGCGAAGAGCCGTCGGTCATCCTCAACAAGGTGGTCGAGGGCAAGGGTGCGTTCGGTTACAACGCCGCCAACGGCGAATACGGCGACATGATCGAGTTCGGCATCCTGGACCCGACCAAGGTCACCCGCACCGCGCTGCAGAACGCCGCGTCCATCGCGGGCCTGATGATCACCACCGAAGCGATGGTGGCCGAGGCCCCGAAGAAGGACGAGCCGTCGATGCCGGCCGGTGGTGGCATGGGCGGCATGGGTGGCATGGACTTCTGATCCCCCCAACGGCCCGCTCCACGAAAAAGCCCCGCTCCGGCGGGGCTTTTTTTTGGTTCTTCACCCAAGTCAGGAGCCGGCGCCGTCGCCACGGCGGAAGCGAGGGTCGCTTCCCGCTCAGTGGAGCCTTTATTTCGCGGGAAGCGACCCTCGCTT
>JAIBEO010000054.1 GCA_019459185.1 Rhizobium sp.
CCCCCCGCCCCCCCCCCCCCCCCCCCCCGCCCCAACAACGGGCGCCGTTCAAGCGCGGGATCGGGCCGGCCCGGCGGCCATCAATCGGCCGGCACCGTGCGCCCGCGCGCCCAGTCGCGCAGGGCCTGCACCTGTTCGGCCATCAGCACGCTCAGCGGGCGGGTATTGCGGATTTCCTGGACCACCCGCGCCTCGTCCACCGGCACGCCGTCGGCGTGGGCGGCGTAGAGCGCGCTGACGATGGCCTGCTCGATCTCGGCGCCGGAGAAACCGTCGGCGGCCTCGGCCAGGGCGCTGAGCGAGAAGCCTTCCCAGGCCACCTCGCGGCGCGCCAGGTGCAGGCGGAAGATCTCCGCCCGGGCGGCGTGGTTCGGCAGGTCCACGAAGAAGATCTCGTCGAAGCGGCCCTTGCGCAGCAGCTCCGGCGGCAGGTCCTGCACGGCGTTGGCGGTGGCCACCAGGAACACCTTCGACTTGCGCTCGGCCATCCAGGTGAGGAAATACCCCAGCACGCGGCGCGAGACGCCGCCGTCCTCGCTGCTGCCGCTGGCGGCCAGGCCTTTTTCCAGCTCGTCGATCCACAGGACGCAGGGCGCCAGCTGCTCGGCCGAGGACAGCGCATCGCGCAGGTTCTTCTCGGTTTCGCCGTGGTACTTGTTGTAGAGCGTGCCGAAATCCAGCCGCACCAGCGGCACGTTGAAGCCGCCGGCCACGGCCTTGGCCGCCAGCGACTTGCCGCAGCCCTGCACGCCCAGCAGCAGCATGCCCTTGGGCGGGTCCAGGCCGGGCGGCAGCGCGTCGGCGGTGAAGGCGGTGCGACGCTGGTTCACCCACGCCTTCAGGCGCTCCAGGCCGGCCACCTCGGAAAAGCGCGCGGTGTCGTATTCGAAGTGCAGGTGGCCGGACTTGTTGAGCAGCTCGAACTTGAGCTTGGCCAGCTCGGGCAGGTCGCCCAGGTGCAGGGCGCCGTCGCTGAAGATCAGGTGCCGCGCCAGCCGCCGCGCCTCGGTGAGCGAGAGGCCGCGCAGGTTGCGCACGATCACCTTCAGCGCCTCCTGGTCGACCTCGACGCGCTTGCCGCCGTGTTCGCGCATGTAGAGCGCGGCTTCGTCCTGCACCAGCTTGAGCAGGGCGCGCTCGTCGGGCAGGCGCAGGCTGAAGCGTACGGCGTGGTGCTCGAGGTCGGGCGGGAGTTCGATCTTGGCGCCCACCAGCACCAGGGTGTGGGCCAGGCTGCCGCGGCGCTCGAGGGTTTCGCGCAGCAGGCGCTGGGTGGTGGCGTAGCCCAGGTAGGGGTGGAAATCGAGCAGCAGGCAGATGCTGCGCTGGTCGAGTTCGCGGATGGTGCGGAGCGTGGTGGTGGCGTCGGGCGGCGACAGCGGTGCGTCCTCGCCGTCCAGGTCCACCCGGCGCAGGCCCTCGGTGATCGACCAGCGGTACAGCGGCCGCCAGACGTTCATCAGCAGGTGCCGGAACAGGTCCACCACCCGCGCCTCGTCGGGCGTCTCGATCACGACCAGCGCGGTATTGGCCCGCACCAGCGACGTCAGGTCCTGCAACTCGCCCATCGAAACTCCCCCGTGCCGAGCCCGGATGATACCGGACCCCGCCGACCCGGCCCCCGGTCCGCCTTCCCCGCCCGGCGCGGGGCGGGGTAGAGTGCAAGGCAGTCCCGGCAGCGGAGGCACGGCATGCGCACGATCCTGGTCGCGAGCTCGAAGGGAGGCGCCGGCAAGTCCACGGTCGCCACCCACCTGGCCGCCCACTTCGCGGTGGAAGGAAAGGCCACGGCCATCCTCGACGCCGACAAGCAGAAGTCCTCGACCCACTGGTGCGAAAAACGCGCCCACCTGGAAACCGCCGTGCTGCCGCTCGACGGCTGCAAGCGCAACTGGGACAAACAACTGCCGGAAGGCATCCAGCGCCTGGTCATCGACGCCCCCGCCGGCGCCATGGCCGACGACCTGCAGGCCTTCCTCGACATGGCGGACGCCGTCGTCGTGCCGGTGCTGCCCTCGGCCATCGACCTCGAGGCCACGGTGCCCTTCCTCAACAGCCTGGTCACCCACCCGCGGGTGAAGAAGGGCAAGCTGCCGGTCGGCATCGTCGGCAACCGCCTCAAGCCCTGGACCGGTGCCTCACAGCAGGCCATCGCCCAGCTCAAGTCCTGGCCCTACCCGCTGGTGGCCGAGCTGCGCGACACCCAGGCCTACGTGCTGCTCTGCGGCCTGGGCAAGAGCATCTTCGACTACCACTCCGAACAGGTGCGCAGCCACCAGGAAGACTGGGCGCCGCTGCTTCGCTGGCTGAAGAAATCCCTCTGACGCGACAAGGAAAGTCATGCGCGAACTGATCCTGCTCCGCCACGCCCACGCCGAACAGCCCGCACCGGGCCTGGACGACCTCGACCGCCCGCTGTCCCTGCAGGGCCAGGCCGAGGCCGAAGCCGCCGGCCGCTGGCTGCGCGACCACGGCTACCTGCCCGACCGCGTGCTGTGTTCCCCGGCCCGCCGCACCCGCGAAACCTGCGAAACCGTCATGGCCGCGCTCGGCTACGTCGAGTGCAAGCAGGAGCCGCGCATCTACGACGCCACGCCCGGCCGTCTGATCCAGGTCGCCGACGAACACCGCGACCTGGCCCGCGTGCTGATGGTTGGCCACAACCCCGGTTTCGAACAGCTGGCGGCCCTGCTCAGCTCGGGCCAGTCCGGCGACTTCCGCGGCATGCCCGCAGGCGGCGTGGCCGTGCTGACGATGCCGGCCGACGCCGCGCTCGAGCCCGGCATCGCCCAGCTCACCGCCTTCTGGTGGCCGTGACCGGATGAGGGCCGCGTGGGCTGGTGCCTGCCTGCTGCTGCTGGCCGGCGGGCTGGTGGCGGCGCACCCCGCCGCGGCGGAGGAACCTGTGCCTGAAATCGACCCCCGGGCCTCGCGCGCCACGATCTCCGTGGACCTGCGCGTGGGTGGCCTGGTCCAGGGCCATTTCCAGGATTTCGACGGCAGCCTGGAGCGCCATCCCGACGGCCGCGTGCAGGTGCGGGTGCGCCTCGACGCCAGCCGCCTGCGGCTCGAGGGCCCGGGCTGGATGGACCGTTCCATGCGCTCGGCGAAATTCCTCGACGTCGCCCGCCACCGGCACATCCACTTCCGCTCGCTGCCGTTCCCGCCCGAGCTGTCGCGCGAGGGCGGCTGGATGGACGGCGAACTGGAGTTGCGCGACGTCATCCGGCCGGTGCGTTTCCGGGTGGACCCGGCCGAATGCGATGCCCCCGGCTACGATTGCGACATCCACGTTTCCGGCGTGGTCAGCCGGCGCGAATTCGGAATGGTGGCTTACCGGGTATGGCTGCAGGACGGCGTGGGCTTCGACTTCCGGGTGCGTCTGCGGCAGTCTGGTCGCCCATGACCCCCCGCCTGTTCCTGCTCCCCCTGCTGCTGCTGGCATTGGCCGGCTGCACCACCCTGCCCAAGGCCGAGATGCGCGCCGCCGCCGGCTTCGCCGAGGCCGGGCGCGCCGCCGCTCCTTCCTGCGAAGGTTCGGCCGACCCGGCCTGCCAGGCCATCGCCTCGCCCCTGCTCGCGCTGGGCGAACAGGCCATGGCGGCGTCCACGCCGGACGCGCCGCGCCACCATGTCACCCTGCTCGACCGCGGCCAGGACGCGCTCATCGCCCGCCTGCACCTGATCCGCGCCGCCCGCCGCAGCATCGACCTGCAGAGCTTCATCTACGACACCGACGACACCGGCGCGCTGGTGCTGGAAGAGCTGCTGGCGGCCGCCCGCCGTGGCGTGAAGGTGCGCGTGCTGCTCGACCAGCTCTACGGCCTGCCCGACCCGAACCTGCAGGCGGCGCTGGCCGGCGCGCACCCGAACTTCGAGCTGCGCCTGTACAACCCCACCTTCAACGAGGCGCGCACCCAGTCGCTGCAGTACGCGGCCGGCATCCTGTGCTGCTTCCGCAAGTTCAACCGGCGCATGCACACCAAGCTGCTGCTGGTGGACGGCACGGTGGGCATCACCGGCGGCCGCAACATCCAGGACCGCTATTTCGACTGGGCCGAGGGCTACAACTACCGTGACCGCGACATCCTCGCCGCCGGGCCGGTGGCGCAGGCGATGGCGGCGAACTTCGAGGCCTTCTGGACCTTCGAACGCAGCCGCCCCGCGCACACGCTCAAGGACGTGGCCCGGCGCCTGGTGCGCGCCGGCGGTGTGCCGACGCACCCCTTGCTCGATCCCGCCCGCGAGCGCCCGCCGCGGGTGCTGGCGATGGCGGCCATCGCCGCCGACGGTGCCGCCGTGCACGAGCGGCTGGCGCCGCTGACGCTTTCGGTGGGGCGCGTGGACTTCTTCGCCGACCTGCCGGAAAAACACACCGGCGAAGCCACCGCGCACGAGGACGCCTCGCGCGCCATGCGCGAGCTGGTGGCCTCGACCGAACGCGAACTGGTGCTGCAAACGCCCTACCTGGTGCTGTCGCGGCCGGCGCGCCAGCTGTTCCGCCAGCTGCACCAGCGTGAAAACGCGCCGGTGATCGAGGTGTCCACCAATTCGCTGGCCGCCACCGACGCCTTCCCCGTGTACGCGATGAGCCACAAGTACAAGCGCATGTACCTGCGCGAGATGGGCTTCCGCATCCACGAGTACAAGCCTTACCCCACCGACGCCCCCATCGACGTGGCCGCCACCGGCGCGCTGGGCCCCGAACGCGCCATGCTGCCGGTCTTCGGATCCGGTTCGGCCGGTTCGGCCTCGGGGCCGGTGCGACTCAAGCGCGCCGGCATCCGGGTGGGACTGCACGCCAAGTCCATGGTGCTCGACGACCGCGTCGGCGTGGTCGGCAGCCACAACTTCGACCCGCGCTCGGACAACCTCAACACCGAATCCATGGTGGTGGTGCACGACCGCCAGTTCGCCGGTGCCCTGCGCGCCAGCATCCAGCGCGACATGGCGCCGGAAAACGCCTGGATGGTCGCGCGCCAGGAAAAGGCGCCGGTGTTCTCGGGCCTCAACTACAGCCTGGGCAAGATGTCGGAAAAGTTGCCGATCTTCGACCTGTGGCCGTTCCCCTACGCCAGCAGCTTCGAACTCAAGCCCGGCTGCAACCCGACCGCGCCGCCGGACCCGGACTTCTACCGCTGCTACGAGGACGTGGGCGCCTTCCCCGAGGTGGACCTGCCGCTCAAGACGGTCTACACCCGCATCCTGACCGCCTTCGGCGCCGGGCTGGTGCCCATCCTCTGAGCCGGGCGCGGGCCCGGCCACGCGCTTCGATTGACGGGGAAACCGCCCCGGCCTAGGCTGCTCGTTCTCGTTACCGACCGCCGGAACCGCCCGCATGCCCCTTTCGCTCAGCTTCGAACTCTCCGACCGCGACCTCGCCCACTTCACCCAGGCCATGGAGTCGGCGCGCGCCGCCGCGGGCAACAAGAGCGCCGAGGAAATCATGTCGGCCGCTTCCGCCCTGCTCAAGGGCGCCGACCAGATCGAACTGCCGGACTTCATCGCCGACCGCCTCGACCGCCTCGACGCCATGATCGCCATGCTGCGCGACGACGGCTGGCACCTGCCGGAAGAAGACCAGCAGCGCGTGCTGTCGGCCCTGGTCTATTTCGCCGACCCGAAGGACGTGATCCCGGACAACGTGCCGGTGCTGGGCTACTTCGACGACGCCATCGCCATCGAAATGTGCGTCAAGGACCTCAAGCACGAGCTCGACGCCTACGACGAGTTCTGCGAATTCCGCCAGGGCGAGGCCGAGCGCCGCGGCCTGGATCCGGCCAAGGTCGGCCGCGCCGACTGGCTCGAAGCCCGCCGCGACGAGCTGGTCGACCGCATGCACCGCCGTCGCAATCGCCAGACCGGCAGCGGTTACGGCGACAGCTCGGGCTACGCGCGCCGCGGTTACACCACGGCCTACCGCCCGGGCATGATGCGCGTCCGCTGAGGCGGCGCATCGCCCGATGACCGACCCGTTCAAGCACCGGCCCGGGCTGGAGCAGCTCAACGCCATGCTGTCCGGCACCGCGCCGGGCACGCTGGGCATCCGCATCACCGAACAGGGCCCGGATTTCCTCCGGGCCACCATGCCGGTGGACGAACGCACCCGGCAGCCCTTCGGCCTGCTGCACGGCGGCGCCTCGGTGCTGCTGGCCGAAACCCTGGCCAGCTTCGGCGGCTACCTGTGCCTGGACCCGGCGTCCGGCCAGCAGACCGCCGGCCTGGAAATCAACGCCAACCACCTGCGCGCCGTCACCGAGGGCGTGGTCACCGGCACGGCGCGGCCCCTCCACCTCGGCCGCACCACCCAGGTGTGGGAGATCCGCATCGAGGACGATCGCGGCCGGCTGGTGTGCATTTCGCGCATGACCGGCGCCGTCGTCGGCCGCTGAGGCCAGCGTACCCCGGCGTCGGGTGTTTCCCGCCGCGCGCTGCGGCACAATGCAGGCAATGTCGAATCCCACCGAAGCGGCGCGCCCGTCGCGCGACTGGCGCCGCCCGTTGCGCTACCTCTGGCGTCTGCCGTTCCTGGCCCTGCACCTGGGCCTGGGGCTGCCGTTCACGCTGCTGATGATCAACCCGCTGAGCGCGCGCATCGAATGGCGCGGCGAACGACTCGACCACCGCGTGGTGCGCTGGTGGTCGGGCACGCTGATGCGCATCTTCGGCATGCGCGTGCGCCGCTACGGCACGCCGCTGCCGGGCGCGGCCCTGTTCGTGGCCAACCACGTCAGCTGGATCGACATCGTGCTGATGCACAGCCAGCGCATGATGGGCTTCGTGGCCAAGGCCGAGATCGCCCGCTGGCCGCTGGTGGGCTGGGTGGCCAGCCGCGGCGGCACCATCTACCACCACCGCGGCAACAACGATTCCCTGCACGGCGTGATGCACCAGATGGTGCAGCGGCTCGAGGCCGGGCAGGCGGTGGGCGTGTTCCCCGAGGGCCGTACCACGCGCGGCGACGCCATCGCCGTGTTCCACGCCCGCATCTTCCAGCCGGCCGTGGTGGCCGCGGTGCCGGCGCAGCCGGTGGCGCTGAAGTACGGCGCGCGCGGCGGCGCCCAGACCATCGTCGCCTTCGGCGAGAAGGAAAGTTTCTTCGCCAACTTCGTGCGCCTGCTGGGCGAACCGGCGCGCCCGGCCGAGGTGCATTTCCTCGAGCCCGTGGCGGCCAGCGAAGACGGCCGCCGGCGCATGGCCGACACCTGCCGCGAACGCATCATCGCGGCGATGGCGGGCTGAGGCCCGGCATGTCGCACCCGGCCGACTACCGCCCGCCGCGCTGGCTGCGCAACGCGCACCTGCAGTCGCTCCTGAGCTCGATGCCGCTGCGCCGCGCCGCTGGCGAGCGCGCGCTGCGGCGCCTGGGCGCGGTCACCACCGAACACGTCATCGAAGTCGAGGACGGCGTGCGCCTGCAGGGTTTCCACAGCGCCGTGCCCGGCACCGCGCCGCGCGGCCTGGCCCTGCTGCTGCACGGCTGGGAAGGCAGCGCCGCCTCGGGTTACATGCAGCACACCGCCGCGGCGCTGCTTCGGCGCGGCTTCGAGGTGTTCCGGCTCAACTTCCGCGACCACGGCGACACCCACCACCTCAACGAGGGCATCTTCCACTCCTGCCGCCTGGCCGAAGTGGTGCAGGCCGCGGGCGAGGTGGCGCGGCGCTTCCCGGCGCGGCCGATGGTGGCGGCCGGTTTCTCGCTGGGTGGCAACTTCGCGCTGCGGCTGGCGCTGGCGGCACCGGCGGCCGGCGTGCCGCTGGTGCATGCGGCGGCGGTGTGCCCGGCCATCGACCCGGCGGCGGTGCTGCGCGCGCTCGAGCAGGGGATGCCGCTTTACCACTGGTACTTCATGCACAAGTGGCGGCGCTCGCTGCAGCGCAAGCGGGCGCTGTTCCCGCACCGCCACGATTTCGACGATTCGGTGCTGGCCCTGGACATGCGCGGCCTGACCGGCTGGATGGTCCGCCGCCACACCACGATGGCCGGCATCGAGGACTATTTCGAAGGTTACGCCGTGGCCGGTGGCCGCCTGGCCGGGCTGCAGGTGCCGGTGAGCGTGCTGGCCGCCGCGGACGACCCGGTGATCCCGGTCGAAGGTTTCCCGCAGCTGCAGCTGCCGGCCCATTCGCGGCTGGTGATCGCCGACTTCGGCGGCCACTGCGGTTTCCTCGAAGGTGCGCACCTGGGCGGCTTTTCCGAGCGCTGGGTGGCCGATCGGCTCGAGGCCGCGGTCGAAGCCGCCGGGGCGGCTACAATGGCCGTTTCCGCGCCTGCCTGAAGACTCCCATGCTTGCTGACATCACCGAGGCCCTGCGCCGGGGCGACGCCGCCGCCGCGCTCGTCGCCGCCCGCGCCACCGTTGCCGACGAACCCGAAAACGCCGCCGCCCACCACCTGCTGGGCGTGTGCCTGCAGCGTGCCGGCGACGCCGCCGGCGCCCGCCAGGCCTTCGGCCGCGCGCTCGAAATGGCCCCCGACGTGGCCGCCCACCATTTCAGCCTGGCCACGCTGGCCCTGTCCGAGGGCGACGCCAAGTCCGCCGTCCAGGGCCTGCAGCAGGCCCTGGCGCTGGACCCGAACCAGCTCGGCGCCTACGTGATGCTGGCGCACCTGGCCCTGGGCCGCGGCGACCAGGCCGAGGCCGAGCGCAACCTGCGCCTGGCCCAGCGCGTCAGCGCCGAACACCCGCAGGTGCGCGTGCTCGAGGGTTACCTGGCCCAGGCCAAGGGCGACGGCGAGCGCGCCCTGAAATGCTTCACCCTGGCCGTCGAAGCCGACCCGAACCTGGCTGCCGCCCACCTGGCGCTGGGCCAGGCTTTCCTGGCCCGCCGCATGTGGCCCTTCGCCGAGCAGGCGCTGTCGAACGCGCTGCGTCTGGATCCCTCGCGCGCGCCGTCCACCCTGCGCGCGCTGGTCGAGGCCCGCCGCCGCCAGGGCAAGGCCCAGGAAACCCTGGACACGCTGGGCGAGCTCATCGCGCTGGTGCCGGGCGACCCGGTGGCGCGCGTGCTGCGCGCCGAGGTGCTGCTGGAAATGGGCCGGGGCGAGGAAGCCATGGCCGACCTGGAAGCGGTGCTCGACGCCCATCCCACCCACGCCCCGGTGCTGGGCCAGGCCGTGGTGCTGCTGTCCCGCCTGGGCCGCCCGGAGGAAGCACTGGCGCGCGCCGAGGCCGCGCTGGCCAAAGCCCCGGACAAGGACGAACTGTGGAAGGTGCGCCTGAACGTCTCCGGCCTGCTGGGCGAAGACGCCAAGGACATCCTCGACCGCTGGCAGGACGCCCTGCCCGATTCGACCGCCTGCCTCGAAATGCTCACCGCGTACCACGACACGCGCGGCGAAGACGCCCTGGCCAAGACCTACGCCGACCGTGCGCTGTCCATCAACCCGGACCTGTACGCGGCCAACCTGTACAAGCTGCGCGGCGAATTCCCGCAGGACCCGGCCCTGGCCCTGGCCCGCGTCAGCCGCCTGCTGCCGATGGCCACCGACGCCATCGCCCAGCGCACCCTGCTGGGCTGGCGCGGCTTGGCCCTGGACGCCCTGGGCCGCCACGCCGATGCCGCCGCCAGCTGGCGCGAAATGATCCGCCGCCCGGCCACCGGCCAGGTGCCGCCGCCGCCGGCGATCCCGGCCTCCGAAGCCCCGGCCGGCCGTATCGACGGCACCCTGCTGTGGTCGCCGCCGGGCGTGCGCGCCGAGTTCGTGCTGCGCCAGGCCAAGGCCCAGCTGGGCCAGCGCCTGCGCCTGGACCGCATCGGCAATGTCACCGCCGGCGACGGCTTCGGCGCGTTGCGTTTCGCGCCCGGCCATCCGGAAGCGGGCAGCGCCCGGCGCTGGGAAGAGTCCCTGCGCGCGGCGGGCCTGGAGCCGGCCGGCGCGGTGGACTGGCTGCCGCACGTGGACGGTTACACCTTCGCCGCGCTCGGCGGTGCCCGCGTGCTGGCCCTGCTGACCGACCCGCGCGACGCCCTGCTCAACTGGATGCTGCACGGCAGCCTGCAGAACTACCTGTTCCTGCATGAGGTCGGGCATTCGGCCGAATGGCTGGCCTCGGTGCTCGAGGCCCTGGCCGACGAAGCCGAGGCTTCGGGCCGCATCGACCTGGTGCGCCTGGACGCCGACGCCGGCGAAGCCGCGCAGCGCATCGAACAGGCGCTTGGCCTGGGCGAGCCGCTGCCGGGCGTGATGGGCCGCGGCACGCGTTTCCGCACCGGCCACTGGCGCAACTACCGCGAAGCCTTCGCGGAAGAATTCGCCCGCCTGGCCCCGGTAGCCGCGCGTCTGGGTTACCCGGCCGACTGAAGCACCGCGCCGGCGGGCCTCAGCCCCCCGCCGGCAGCCCCAGCAGCAGCGCCGCGCCCAGGCCGATGCGGTACCAGGCGAAGGGCATGAAGCGGTGCGTGGCGATGTAGCCCAGCAGCCAGCGCACGGTGGCGAAACCCGTGGCCGTGGCGGCCGCGAAAGCCACCGCCAGGCCCAGCCAGTCCTCGTCGCCGGCGCTGCCCTCGAGCACCGTTTCCAGCATCGCGTAAGCACTGGCGGCGAACATGGTGGGGATGCCCACCAGGAACACGAACTCGGCCGCCGCCGGCTTGCGGTTCAGGCCCAGCAGCAGCGCGATGAAGATGGCCGCCGCCGAGCGCGAGGTGCCCGGGAAGACGCCGGCCAGCACCTGGGCCAGGCCCACCGCCACCGCGATCTTCCAGGTCACGGCGTCGCTGGGCGGGCCGCGTTCGCCAATGCGTTCGGCCACGAGCATCCAGATACCGCCGATCACCAGCGCCCAGGCCACCGGCGTGACGGTCTCGGGCAGTTCCCAGCCCAGCAGCCGCACCGGCAGGCCGACCACGGCCGTGACCGCGAAGGCCACGGCGATCTTGAACAGGTAATCGCGCTGCGCCTTCACCCCCAGGCCCGTGGCGAGCTGCCACAGCCGTTCCCGGTAGACCAGGGTGATGGCCAGGATGGCGCCGGCCTGGACGCTGATGTTGAACAGGTCGGAGCGGGCGCCCAGCCAGTGCTGGGCGATCAGCAGGTGCCCGGTGCTGGAGATCGGCAGGAATTCGGTCAGGCCCTCGATGATGCCAAGCAGCAGGGCGGTCAGCAGGTCGGTCACGGCGTTCCGGGTCGGGGTGTGAAGCCCCCAAGCATACCCGCGCCCTGTAGGAGCAACTGTCTTGTTCAGGCCGGCAGGGTTCTCCATTCGGAGCCGTCCCGGAGCATGGCGTTGAGCCGGATGACCAGGACTCTCATGCAGGCGACCAAGGCGACCTTGGCACATTTGCCCTTGGCTCGAAGC
>JAIBEO010000070.1 GCA_019459185.1 Rhizobium sp.
GGCCGCGGCCCGACACCACCACGCGGTGCGGGATGCCGATGAGCTCGATGTCGCCGAACATCACGCCCGGGCGCAGGCCGCGGTCGTCGATCACCACTTCCAGCCCGGCGGCCTTGAGCTCGGCGTAGAGCGCGTCGGCGGCCTCGACCACGGCCGGGTCGTTCTTCGGGTTGATGATGCACACGGCCACCTGCCAGGGCGCCATCGGCGCCGGCCAGCAGATGCCGTTGGCGTCGAAATTCTGCTCGATGGCGGCGGCGACGATGCGCGACACGCCAATGCCGTAGCAGCCCATGTGCATGACCTGGGCCTTGCCCTCGGCGTCGAGCACGGTGGCCTTGAGCGCCTCGGCATACTTCTGGCCGAGCTGGAACACGTGGCCCACTTCGATGCCGCGGGCGATGCGCAGCGTGCCCTTGCCGTCGGGCGAGGGATCGCCCTCGACCACGTTGCGGATGTCGGCCACCAGCGCCGGCTCGGGCAGGTCGCGGCCCCAGTTCACGCCGGCCAGGTGGTAACCCTTGCGGTTGGCGCCCACGACGAAGTCGGCCATGGCCGCCACGGTGCGGTCGGCGAGGACGGTGATGGCCTTGGCCGGCTTCACCGGGCCGAGGAAGCCGGGTTCGCTGCCCAGGTGCTCGGCGATTTCGGCCTCGGTGGCCAGGCGGTAGTCGGCCAGGCCGGCCAGCTTGGCCAGCTTGATCTCGTTGACCACGTGGTCGCCGCGCACCAGCGCCAGCACGAAGCCCTGCTCGCCCACCAGCGCCACCGACTTCACGGTACGCTCGAGGCCGATGCCCATCAGCTTGGCCACTTCCTCGCAGGTCTTCTGCCAGGGCGTTTCCACTTCGCGCATCGCCTCGGTGGCGGCCGCGCGCGGGCCCGGCGACACGGCCTCGGCCATTTCGACGTTGGCGGCGTAATCGCTGCCGTCGGAGAAGGCGATGGCGTCCTCGCCGGAATCAGCCAGCACGTGGAACTCATGCGAGGCGCTGCCGCCGATGGCGCCGGTGTCGGCGTTCACCGCGCGGAACACCAGGCCCAGGCGGGTGAAGATGCGCGAATAGGCGTCGTACATCGCCTGGTAGGTTTCGCGCAGGCTTTCGGTGCCCAGGTGGAAGGAGTAGGCGTCCTTCATCAGGAATTCGCGCGCCCGCATCACGCCGAAGCGCGGGCGGATCTCGTCGCGGAACTTGGTCTGGATCTGGTAGAAGTTCACCGGCAGCTGCTTGTAGCTGCGCAGCTCGTTGCGGGCGAAGTCGGTGACCACTTCCTCGTGGGTGGGGCCGTAGCAGAACTCGCCGTCCTTGCGGTCCCGAATCTTGAGCAGCTGGCCGCCGAACTTCTGCCAGCGGCCGGTTTCTTCCCACAGCTCGCGCGGCTGGATCGAGGGCATCAGCATCTCGATGGCGCCGGCGCGGTCCATTTCCTCGCGCACGATGGCCTCCACCTTGCGCAGCACGCGCAGGCCCAGCGGGCTCCAGGTGTACAGGCCGGCGGCCAGCTTGCGGATCATGCCGGCGCGCAGCATCAGCTGGTGGCTGACGACTTCGGCGTCGGCGGGGGTTTCCTTGCTGGTGTTGAGGTGGAACTGGGAAAGACGCATCGGGGGAACCGGGCCGCTTGGGTGGGTCGGCCATTGTAACGGCCGCCCGGCCCCCCGTGGCGCGGCTTACTGGCCTTCGGCGGCCGGTGTGCAGTAGGCGTCGACCTGGCGCTTGGCCATGTCGCGGTTGCTGGCGCGCTCCTCGGCGCTCATTTCCTCGGGCTTGCCGTCGCCGTCGCGGTCGAACTGCACGCGCTTGTCCGAGGCCAGCAGCTCGTAGTTGGCCTTGGCGCGGTCGCAAGCCTGTTCGGCCGGGCTCTTGGCCGGGGCTTCGGCGGTGGCGGCCGGGGGTGCATCGGGCTCGGAGGTGCCGACGCGGTGCGCCTCGGCGTCCTGCGTTTCGATCTGGGAGTAGACGGTTTCGCCGGAAGCCCCCTTGGACTTGTAGACCGTGGTGTCCTCGGCGGAAACCAGGCCCGGCATCAGGGCGGCGGACAGGGCGAGCAGCAGGGCGTGGCGGGACATGGCGGGCCTCCGGGGGCGTTCGTGCGACCGTGATACCACCACCGCCCGGACCCCGCAAGGCAAGGCTATGGGCGGCTCCGGCGAGCCGCTACACTGGCGCCATGGAACCCACCGAAGACACCGGCCCGGCGCGTGGCCGCGGCATCTACCTGCTGCCCAACCTGCTGACCACGGGCGGGCTGTTCGCCGGGTTCTACGCCATCCTGGCCGCCGCCAGCGGCAACTTCGAAAACGCCTGCATCGCCGTGTTCGTGGCCGCGCTGTTCGACGGCCTGGACGGCCGGGTGGCCCGCATGACCGGCACCACCAGCGATTTCGGCGTGCAGTACGACTCCCTGGCCGACCTGGTGAGCTTCGGCATGGCGCCCTCGCTGGTGATGTACCACTGGGCCCTGGTGGGTTTCCGCGCCGACGGCCCGGTGCTGGCCAAGGTGGGCTGGGCCGCCGCCTTCCTGTACGCCGCCTGCGCCGCGCTGCGGCTGGCGCGCTTCAACACCCAGGTGGGTTCCACCGACAAACGCTTCTTCATCGGCCTGGCCAGCCCGGCCGCGGCCGGCCTGGTGGTGTCCTTCGTCTGGGCCATGAACACCTTCGGCTACGGTGGCCAGGGCCTGCGCTGGCTGGCGCTGGGCGTCACGGTGGCCGCGGGCCTGCTGATGGTGAGCCGGGTGAAGTACTTCAGCTTCAAGGGTTTCCCGAAGGGCGGCCGGGTGCCGTTTTTCGTGATGGCGCTGGTGGTGGTCACCATCGCGGTGCTGTTCATCGCCCAGGCCAAGGGCCTGTTCGCGCTGGCGCTGGTGTACGCGCTGTCGGGCCCGGCCTATGGCTTGTGGGCCGCGCTGCGCCGGAAGAAGGCGGCGGCATGAGCTGGAACCCGGCGCAGCGGACCCTGCTGTCGGCGATGGGCTACACGCTCTACCGCCCGGCCGGCGCGCCCGCCGCGCACGCGCCGCCGGCCGCGACCGGCCCGCTGCCCGAGGGGCCGCTGCTCAAGGCCCTGCGCCGCGCCGCGCGCCGTGACGACCTGGCCGGCCTGCCGCTTCCCCCGTGGGAACAACTGCGCGCCGACGCCGCGGCCAAGCGCGCGCTCTGGACGCGCCTGCGGGCGCTGCGCCGCGCCCGCTGAGCCGCGATGAACGCACGTCCCGCCGACGCCGCGCAGATGCGGCCGATGAAGCAGGTGGACGTGGACGCGGTGTCCGGGATCGAAAAGCGCGCCTATCCCTTCCCCTGGACGCCGGGCATTTTCCGCGACTGCCTGCGCGCCGGGCACCAGTGCTGGGTGCTGGAGGCCGGAACCAAACTGCTGGGTTACGGCGTGCTCAGCGCCGCGGCCGGCGAGGCGCATATCCTCAACGTGTGCATCGCGCCCGAATACCAGGGCCGCGGCCACGGCCGCCGCCTGCTGGCGCGGCTGGTGGACCTGGCGCGCTGGCACCACGCGCACCAGGTGTTCCTGGAAGTGCGGCCCTCGAACCCGCGCGCCATCAACCTCTACCGCGACTTCGGCTTCAACGAGATCGGCCTGCGGCCGAACTACTACCCGGCCGAAAAAGGCCGCGAGGACGCCATCGTGATGGCGATGGAGCTGCTGCCGCCCGGCCGCGACTGGCCTCCCTGAGGCGAACTTTGTAGGAGCGGGGGGGGGGGGGGGGGGGGGGGGGGGGGGGGGGGGGGGGGGGGGGGGGGGGGGGGGGGGGGGGGGGGGGGGGGGGGGGGGGGGGGGGGGGGGGGGGGGGGGGGGGGGG
>JAIBEO010000100.1 GCA_019459185.1 Rhizobium sp.
GCTTCCTGGGAGATAAAGGCTTCACCGAGCAGGAAGCGACCCTCGCCTTCGCGGTGGGGCCGGCGCCAGGTCAATGGACAGCGAAGAACCGCCCAAGCCATCCCGGACTTTGGTGAAGAACCTCTTTTCTTGCCTGCGGGAAGGCGGCGCCGGCTCAGGCCGACACCGCCAGCTGCTCGCGGTGGTAGATGCGCACCGCCACCCACACCAGCGCCACCGCCAGCGCCAGCGTGGCGCCGAAGCTGAGCGCGAAGCGCGCCAGCTCCACCACTTCGCCGCGCGCCAGCTCCATGATCAGCACGTTCTGCGACAGCAGCGGCACCGCCGCCATCCACAGCTCGCCCTTCATAGGCGACACCATCAGGATCACCGACGGGATCATCGGCAGCAGCATCAGCAGCGACAGGTAGGTCTGCGCCTCGCGGTAACTCTTGGCGTAGGCCGCCACCACCGTCTGCAGCGCGGCGAAGCACAGCGCCAGCGGCACCATCAGCAGGCCCGCGCGGGCGATCAGCGCCGGCCCGAACTCCACCTTCATGCCCAGCCGGTCGAGCGGGATGTACTGGAAGGCCACCGCGAATGCCACCAGGCTCAGCATCATGCTCACCATGGCGAAGCCGAAGGTGGCGCCCAGCTTGCCCAGCACGATCTCGGCGCGCGAGGCCGGGCTGGCCAGCAGCGGCTCCAGCGACTGCCGCTCGCGTTCGCCGGCAGTGGTGTCGATGGCCAGGTACATGCCGCCCAGGAAGGCGCCCAGGATCAGCAGGTAGGGCAGGAAGCTAAGCAGTTGGCCGGCGCGCTGCTGCGTGCTGGCCACGTCGCGTTCGGCCACCGCCACTGGTTGCAGCAGCACCGGGTGCAGGCCGCGCGCGGCCACCCGCAGCGCCGACTGGGTGCGGCCGTAGGCTTCCAGCAGCCCGGTGAGGCGGGCCACCGGCGCGCGCCCGTCCTGGTCGGAGCTGTCGAACACCACGTCCACCTGCGCGGTTTCACCGGCGCGCCAGCGCGTGGCGTAGTCGGCGGGAATGCGCAGCACCGCCTTGGCCTCGCGCTCGCGCACCGCCGCCTCGGCGTTGCCCGGGGCCGGCTGCACCACCATGCCCTGGCGTTCCAGCCAGGCCACCAGGTTGGGGGCGTGCTCCGCGCCCACCACCGGCACCTCCAGCGGCTTCTCGGCGCTGTCGAGCTGCTTGGTGATCACGAAGCTCATCATCATCACGAAGAACAGCGGGCCGAGCAGCGGGCCCATCACCAGCGCGTTGAATACCGTCTTGCGGTCGCGCAGGTTCTCGGTGACTTCCTTCAGGAAAACAGTGATCGCCGGCTTCATGCCATCAGTCCTTCTTCGGTGCCGATCGCCTTGACGAAGGCGTCTTCGAGGTTGCTTTCGCCGGTCATCGCGCGCAGCTCGTCGGCCGTGCCTTCGGCCACCACGCGGCCGTGGGCGATGATGACGATGCGGTCGCAAAGCGCGGCGACCTCCTGCATGATGTGGCTGGAAAACAGCACGCAGCGGCCTTCGGCCTTGAGCTGCAGCAGGAAGCGGCGCATGGCCCGCGTGGCCATCACGTCCAGGCCGTTGGTGGGCTCGTCGAGGATGACGTTGCGCGGGTCGTGCACCAGCGCGCGGGCGATGGCGGTTTTCACCCGCTGGCCCTGCGAGAAGCCTTCGGTGCGGCGGTCGATGATGTCGCCCATCTCCAGCGCCTGCGACAGCGCCTCGGTGCGTTGTGCGATCAGCGCGTCGTCCAGGCCGTGCAGGCGGCCGAAGTAACGGATGTTCTCGCGGCTGGTGAGCCGCTTGTACAGGCCGCGCGAGTCGGGCAGCACGCCCAGGCGGCGGCGCACGGCCTCGGGGTCCTTCGCCGCGTCCACGCCGTCCACCACCACTTGGCCACTGTCGGGCTTCATCAGGGTGTAGAGCATGCGCAGCGAGGTGGTCTTGCCGGCGCCGTTCGGGCCCAGCAGGCCGGTGATCTGGCCGTCTTGGGCGCGGAAGCTGACGCCGTCCACGGCCTGGACCTTGCCGAAGGCCTTGTGCAAATCGCGGACTTCGATCATGGCTCGGCTCCGTTGTAGGTGGTGAAGAAGGGCGGGGCGTCGAGCACGTCCAGGCAGCCGGCGTCGAGGCCGGCGGGATCGAGCGTGTCCACGAAGCTGGCGGCCAGCTTCGGCGTGCAGCCGCGGCCGAGCAGGATGTGGCCCTGGCCCTTGCCGACCAGGTGCCGCGCCTTGCCCAGCGAAGCCAGCACCTGTTCGCCGTAGCGCGGCGGCGTGACCGGGTCGAATTCGCCCGACAGCAGCAGGGTGGGGATGTCGGTGCGCAGCGGCTCGCGGAAACCTTCCGACACCGGGCCCTTGGGCCACACGCTGCACTGGTTGAGCGTGACGCCGACGATGGCGTTGCCCAGGATCAGGTCGGCGTCCTGCGCGCGCTTTTCCAGACGCGGCGCGTCTTCGGCGCAGATCACCGACAGCTGCATGCCGTGGTTGATCTGGCCCACCAGCGAGTCGTACACCAGTGCCGCCTGCTGCACCAGCGACTGCGGCCGGCCGGCGTTCGCCTCGTGCAGCAGCAGCGGCAGCAGCGAGGCCGTTTCGGGCGTGTAGGCGAACAGGCGGGCGATGGCGGCCACTGCGGTTTCGTCCAGGCGCATTTCGCGCGCGGCATTGCTGCGCGGGTCGCGTGCGGCCACGGCTTCCGGCGCGGCGCGCACGCGGTCGCGCAGGGCGTAGAGCGTGTCGTAGGGCTTGCCGAAGGCTTCGGCGCAGGCGGGCTGCTGCGCGCAGCGGGCGAGCAGGGCCTTGAGCGCGGACTCAAGGTTCACGCTGTGCTCGCTGCCCAGCGCCAGCTCCGGCGGCACCACGCCGTCCAGCACCAGGCTGCGCACGCCGTCGGGGAACTGGCGCGCGTATTCCTGCGCCACGCGCGTGCCGTAGGAACCGCCGTAGACGTTGAGCTTCGGCGCGCCCAGGGCCTGGCGCAGCGCCTCGAGGTCGGTGACGGCCACGCTGGTGGTGTACATCGCGAGGTCGGCGTCGAGGCTGGCCAGGCAGTCGCGCGCCAGCTGCACCTGGGCTTCGGCGGCGGTGGCCGATTCGGCCAGCTCGTCGGGGAAATCGCAGGCCAGGCGATGCGAGCCGCCGGTGCCGCGCTGGTCGACGAACAGCACGTGGCGCTTCTCGCGCAGGCGGGCGAAACCGCCGGCGATGGAAGGGTAACTCTCGGTGGCCGACTGGCCCGGGCCGCCGGCGATGAACACGACCGGGTCGGGCTGTGGTTCGGCGGCGCGCGCCGCCACCAGGCCGACCTTCAGCGACAGCTTGCGGCCCTGCGGCTCGGCCGGGTTCTCGGGCACTTCCAGCGTGGCGCACTCGGCCCGGGTGGTGGCGCCGGTGCCGGGCTGCGTCAGTTCGCAGGGGGTGAATTCAAGGCTGCCCAGCGTGCGGGCACCGGCCACCGGGGTGGCCAGCGCGGCCGCCAGGGCCACGGTCAACAAGAGGGGTTTCATGGCGCTCCCATTCCACGGCCGGATCGGCCTTCAGGATGACAGACGCCGGCGGGGGCCGGAACGTGACAGCCCCGGGGGCTTACTTCGAGCTGACGTACTTCTCGCGGCGGATGTGCGGCACCGGCAGGCCGGCGGCCTTCAGGGCCTCGAAGTTCGCGTCCACCATGTTCGGGTTGCCGCACAGGTAGGCGATGTCGCCCCCGGCCGAGGGGGCGAATGCCGCCAGCGCGTCCTGCACATAGCCGCGGCGGTCGTCCGGGTGCGGCGTGGCCGGCAGTTCGCGGCTGAAGCAGGGCACATAGCGGAAATTCGGGTGCGCGGCGGCGAAGGCGCGGAAGTCGTCGCCGTAGAGCAGCTCGGCCGGCGTGCGGCAGCCGAACAGCAGCACCACGTCGATGCCGCGGCTGGCGATGAGTTCGGCCAGCTTCGGCAGCATGGCGCGGTAAGGCGTGACGCCGGTGCCGGTGGCCACCAGCAGGTAGCGGCGGTTGGCGTCGGCCGGCATCAGGCAGAAGCGGCCGTAGGGGCCGGAGGCCTGGATCTGCTGGCCCTCGTCGAGCGCCTCGAACAGGGCCGTGGCCGCGCCGCCGGGCACGTAGCTCACCGCGATCTCGATGGCTTCGCCCGGGCCCAGCGCGTGGTCGTGCATGGTGGCCAGCGAATAGCTGCGCTTGGTCGGCGTGCCGTCGGGGTAGTTGAAATGCACCTGGATGAACTGGCCGGGGATGAAGTCCAGCGGCTGGCCGTCGTCGCGCGCGAAGGCGAGGTGGCGCACGGAAGGCGCCAGCATGCGGCTGCCGACCAGGCGAAGGGGGAAGTGCACGATGGCCAAAACCTTGCTCCGGGTTGGGAAACACTGTGTACCGCCGCGGTCCCGGGGCCCGGGGCGGCAAGCGCCTATAATACGGCCCCACCCCCGTGGACGCAGCGTCGACGGGCGCCAGGAGCCCCATGCCAAACCTTCCCGCGCTGGAGATCACCGATCTCCGCAAGACCTATGACAACGGCGTCGAAGCCCTCAAGGGTGTCTCGCTGCGCGTCGAACCCGGCGATTTCTACGCCCTACTCGGCCCCAACGGCGCCGGCAAGTCCACCCTCATCGGCATCACCAGTTCGCTGGTGAACAAGAGCGCCGGCGAGGTGAAGGTGTTCGGCGTCGACCTGCACGCCAACCGCTCCGAGGCCATGCGCCTGGTGGGCCTGGTCCCGCAGGAGATCAACTTCAACATGTTCGAGCAGCCGCTCGACATCCTTGTCAACTACGCCGGCTTCTACGGCATCGAGCGCGCCGAAGCGCTGGTGCGCGCCGAGCAGGAGCTGAAGAAGGCGCAGCTGTGGGACAAGGCGCGCAAGATGTCGCGCACGCTCTCGGGCGGCATGAAGCGCCGGCTGATGATCGCCCGCGCCATGATGACGCGGCCGAAGCTGCTGATCCTCGACGAGCCCACGGCCGGCGTCGACATCGAGATCCGCCGCGGCATGTGGAAGACGCTCAAGGAAGTGAACGCCGCCGGCACCACGGTCATCCTCACCACGCATTACCTCGAGGAAGCCGAGAGCCTGTGCCGCAACCTGGCGATCATCGACAAGGGCCGCATCATCGAGCAGGGCCCGATGAAGACGCTGCTGGCCAAGCTCGACGTCGAAGGCTTCCTGCTCGACATCGACGGCGACCTGCCGGCCACGCTGCCCACCATCGAGGGCGCCACCCTGCTGGCCGAGGACGCGCACACGCTGGACATCGAAATGCCGCGCGAGATGGACCTCAACCGCGTATTCGCCGCGCTGGCCGCCGCCGGCATCCGCGTGCGCTCGATGCGCACCAAGTCCAACCGCCTCGAGGAGCTGTTCGTGCGCCTCACCGGCCAGCCGGAGAAAGCCGCGTGAGCCACCCCAACCTCGTCGCCATCAAGACCATCGCCCGGCGCGAAGTGGCGCGCATCCTGCGCATCTGGGGCCAGACCCTGGTGCCGCCGGCGATCACCATGACCCTGTACTTCCTGATCTTCGGCAACCTGATCGGGTCGCGCATCGGCAGCATGGACGGCATCAGCTACATGGACTTCATCGTGCCGGGCCTGGTGATGATGGCCATCATCCAGAACGCCTACGGCAACATCAGCTCCAGCTTCTTCGGCGCCAAGTTCGGCCGCCACGTGGAGGAACTGCTGGTCAGCCCCATGCCCAACTGGGTGATCCTGGGCGGCTACGTCGCCGGCGGCGTGCTGCGCGGCCTGATGGTGGGCGCGATCGTGCTGGCCATCGCCATGCTCTTCACCACCGTGCGCGTGCCGCACCCGCTGGTGACGCTCAGCACCGTAGTGCTGGGCGCGGTGATCTTCTCGTTGGCGGGCTTCGTCAACGCGGTGTACGCGAAGAAGTTCGACGACATCGCCATCGTGCCCACCTTCATCCTGACCCCGCTGACCTACCTGGGCGGCGTGTTCTATTCGGTGAAGCTGCTGCCGGGCTGGGCCGAGGCGGCCACGCACCTGAACCCGATCTTCTACATGGTCAACGCCTTCCGCTACGGCTTGCTGGGCCAGAGCGACGTGCCCATGGTGACCGCCTACGCGCTGATGCTGTTCTTCGTGGTCTCGCTCTCCGCCCTGGGCCTGTGGCTGCTCAAGCGCGGCGTCGGCCTGCGCAGCTGACCCGCTTCTCCTAAAGGCGGAAGAAGGCCGCGGCGGTGGCCGTGGTGGCCGCGGCGGTGGTTTCCACGGGCTCGCCGCGGTCGCGCGCCAGTTCTTCGACGATATGCGCCAGGTACATCGGCTCGTTGCGCCGGTGGCCGGGCAGGGGCCGCACGGTTCGCGGCAGCAGGTAGGGCGCGTCGGTTTCCACCATCAGGCGGTGCGCCGGGATGTCCTTCACGAATTCGCGCAGGTGCTGGCCGCGGCGCTCGTCGCACAGCCAGCCGGTGATGCCGACGTGCCAGTCCTGGTCGAGGCAGTCGAAGCACTCGGCGCGGGTGCCGGTGAAGCAGTGCACCACCACCGGGCCCAGCTTGCCGTCGAACTCCTTCATGATCCCCATGAAGTCGACGTGGGCGTCGCGCTGGTGCAGGAACAGCGGCAGCTTGGTTTCCGCCGCCAGCTCGAGCTGGCGTTCGAAGGCGCTGCGCTGGGCCGGGCGCGGGGAAAAATCGCGGTGGTAGTCCAGGCCGCATTCGCCTGCCGCCACCACTTGGGGTTCGGCCTGCAGCGCGCGCAGCTCGGCGATGCCTTCCGCGGTGCATTCCACCGCATGGTGCGGGTGGATGCCGGCGGTGGCCCAGAGCAGGCCGGGGTGCGCTTTCGCCAGTTCCAGCGCGCGCACCGAGCCGGCGCGGCTGGCGCCGGTCACCACCAGGCGGTTCACGCCGGCGGCGCGGGCGCGCGCCAGCACGGCGTCGAGGTCGTGGTCGAAGCTTTCGTGGCCCAGGTTGGCGCCGATGTCGATCAGGTCCATGCCGATTCCCGCAGTTGAGGCGGCGATTTTACCGGTCCGGCGTCAACCGCGCCGCCGCGGCGGCGTTATGGCGGGCATGCGCATCCCCCGCACCTTGTTACTCGCCGCCCTGCTGGCCCTGGCTGCCGGCGTGCTGGCCCGCCCCCTTCATGACTTCAGCGACGCCGACGTGGCCACCGACGCGCTGGTCGCCGGTTACGCCCTGCCCGGCGCCTCGCTGCGGCTGGCCACCGGCACCGGCGAAGTGCATCGCCGCCACGTGGGCGCCTACGACGAAACCACGCGCGTGCCCATCGCCTCGGCCAGCAAGTGGCTGTCGGCGCTGACCCTGGCCAGGCTCGTGGAAGCCGGCGAACTGCGCTGGGACAGCCAGGTGGGCGACTACTTTCCCGACGCGCCGGCGGCGGTGCGCGGCATCACCGTGGACCAGTTGTTCTCCCACACCAGCGGCATCGCCACCGAAGAGGCCGCCTGCCTGTCGGCGCGCGGAGTGACGCTGCAGCAGTGCGCGCAGGAAATCCTGGCGCTGCCGCTGGCCTGGGCGCCGGGCAGCGTGTTCGCCTACGGCGGCAATTCGATGCAGGTGGCCGGCGCCATGGCCGAGCGCGCCACCGGCCGCAGCTGGGACGCCATTTTCCAGGCGGAAATGGTCGCGCCGCTGGGGCTCACCGGCACCGACTGGACCGCCGCCGCCCTGCGCGACGGCTACGTGCCCAACGCCAACCCGCGCATCGCCGGCGGCGCGCGCTCCACCCTGGCCGACTACTCGCGCGTGGTCGACATGGTGCTGGCCGGCGGCGAAGTGGGTGGCGAAGCCTTCCTCTCGCCGCAGACCCTGGCCCTGATGGCGCGCGACCGCAGCCTCGGCCTGCCCATCGCCGACAGCCCCGACTCGCGCACCGACCAGGGTTATGGCCTGGGCCAATGGGTCGAGGAACGCGACGTGCACGGCGCCACCACCCGCGTTTCCAGCCCCGGCGCCTTCGGTTTCACGCCCTGGGTGGACTGGCGCCAGGGCAGCAACGGCGTGCTGCTGGTGCTGGGTGATGGCCGCGAAATGCGCGCCGACATCAACGTCCTCCAGCAGGCCTGCTTGGACGCGCTCGAGCCGTTGCGCGAACTGCAGGAGGCCGCGCCGCCTGCACCGCCTTCGCCGCGCACCACGCCCGCGCGGCTCGACGCCACCCGCCGCGCTCACTAGCCTATGGCGGTGAAGACCGCCGCCCGCCCCGATTTCCCCATCGCCGAACTGCTGCCGGGCCTGCTGGAAAGCCTGGCGGCGCACCCGCGACTGGTGCTCGAGGCGCCGCCCGGCGCGGGCAAGACCACCCAGGTGCCGCTGGCCCTGCTCGACGCACCCTGGCGCGGCGACGGCCGAATCCTGATGCTGGAACCGCGCCGCGTGGCCGCGCGCGCCGCCGCCGGCTTCATGGCGAAGCAATTGGGCGAACAGCCCGGCGACACCGTCGGCTACCGCATCCGCTTCGAGGCGAAGGTCTCGTCGCGAACCCGCGTCGAAGTGGTGACCGAGGGCATCCTCACCCGCATGATCCAGGACGACCCGACGCTCGAAGGCGTCGCGGCCATCCTCTTCGACGAATTCCACGAACGCCACCTGGCCGGCGACCTCGGCCTGGCGCTGGCGCTGGACGTGCAGTCGCAGCTGCGCGACGACCTGCGCCTGGTGGTGATGTCGGCCACGCTCGACGGCGAGAAGCTGGCGCGTTTCCTGGACGCGCCGCGGCTCACCAGCGCCGGCCGCAGCTACCCCGTCACCGTCACGCATTTCCCCGCGCGCCGCGACGAACCCACCAGCGCCCAGCTGCGCCGCTGCATCGCCGAGGCCCTGGAGAAACACCCCGGCGACCTGCTGGTGTTCCTGCCCGGCCAGCGCGAAATCGCCGACGCGCAGGCCGCGCTCGCCGACACGGCCGCCACGCACGCCGCCGCGCTGCTGCCCCTCCACGGCGACCTGCCTGTCGAGGCCCAGTCCGCCGCGCTCGCGCCCGACCCCCAGGGCCGCCGCCGCATCGTGCTGGCCACCAACGTCGCCGAAAGCTCCGTCACCCTGCCCGGCGTGCGCGTGGTCATCGACGCCGGCCTGGCGCGCGAACCGCGCTACGACCCGAACTCGGGCTTCTCGCGGCTCGAAACCGTGGCCATTTCGCAGGCCTCGGCCGACCAGCGCGCCGGCCGCGCCGGTCGCGTCGCCGAGGGCTGGGCCTACCGCCTGTGGCCGCAGTCGCAGCGGCTCGAACCCATGCGCACGCCCGAGATCGCCCAGGTCGAACTGGCCGGCCTGGCGCTGGAGCTGGCGGCCTGGGGCGAAGCCTCGCTGCGCTTCGTGGACGCGCCGCCGTCCGGTGCACTCGGCGCCGCGCGCGAACTGCTGCAGCGCCTGGACGCGCTCGACGCCGACGGTCGCATCACCCGCTTCGGCCGCGAACTGCTGGCGCTGGGCACGCACCCGCGCCTGGCCGCCATGCTCAAGGCGCCGCGCGAACCGCACGAGACCGCGCTGGCCTGCGACCTGGCCGCGCTGGTGGAAGCCCGCGACCCGCTGCGCGAACGCCGCGACGACCTCGCCAGCCGCTGGCAGGCCCTCGCCGCCTTCCGCCAGGGCCGCCCGCCCGCGAACGCCAACCGCGGCGCGCTCGCCGCCATCGACGCCGCCGCCAAGCAGTGGCGCCGCCGCCTGCGCTGCGACACCGCGCCGCCCGCCGACGCCCCCGCGCACCTGCTCGGCGACGTCCTGGTGCACGCCTTTCCCGACCGCATCGCCCGCCAGCACCCGGCCGACCCGCGCCGCTACCTGCTGGCCAACGGCCGCATGGCGCGGCTGTTCGACGACAGCGCGCTGTTCGGCGAACCCTGGCTGGTGGCCAGCGAACTGCGCTTCGAGGCCCGTGATTCGCTCATCCAGCGCGGCGCCCCGGTGGACGAATCGCGGCTGCAGCGCGACTTCCCCGCACGCTTCTTCGAAGGCGACGTGGTGCGCTGGGACCCGGAAGCCCGCGCCCTGGTGAGCCGCCGCGAACGCCGCTTCGACCGCATCACGCTCGAATCCAAGCCCGCCGGCCGGCCCGACCCGGCGCTGGCCGCGCAGGCGCTCACCGACGCCGTCGGCGAACTCGGCCTCGAGGCGCTGCCCTGGACCGACGGCCTGCGCCAGTGGCGCGAACGCCTGCGCTGCCTGCGCGAGTGGATGCCCGAACTGGGCCTGCCCGACGCTTCCGACGAGGCCCTGCTGGCGTCCCGCGAGCAGTGGCTCAAGCCTGCCTTCCGCGGCAAGGCGCGGCTGGACGCGTTGGGTGAGGACGAACTGGGCGAGGCCCTGAAATCCAGCCTCGACTGGTCGCTGCGGCAGAAGCTCGACGCGCTCGCCCCGCGCCGCATCACCGTGCCCTCGGGCATGGAGCGCGGCATCGAGTACGCGCACGGCGCCGCGCCGGTGCTGGCGGTGAAGCTGCAGGAGCTGTTCGGCCTGGCCGACACCCCGCGCATCGCCGACGGCCGCGTGCCGCTGCGGCTGCACCTGCTGTCGCCGGGCGGCAAGCCGCTGCAGGTCACCCAGGACCTGCGCAGCTTCTGGGCCAACACCTACCCGGAAGTGAAGAAGGAAATGAAGGGCCGCTACCCGCGCCACCCCTGGCCGGACGACCCCTGGACCGCCACCGCCACCCACCGCGCCAAACCGCGTGGAACCTGAGCCGGGGCCGTTCCCGGCGACGCCCGCCGTTGGCATGATGGGCGGGGGCAGGGCCCGGGGGAGCGGTGCATGTCGGAAGTGACGGTATTGCTGCGCGAATGGCGGGGCGGCGACGCCCGCGCCATGGACCAGCTGCTGCCGCTGGTCTACGACACGCTGCGGCACATGGCCTCGGCGCGCATGCGCCTGGGCGCGCCTTCCGCCACCCTGCAGCCCACCGCGGTGGTGAACGAGGCGCTGCTGCGCATGCTCGGCCGCGACGCCGACTGGAACGACCGCGCGCATTTCCTGGCCATCGCCGCACTGAAGATGCGCGCCGTGCTGGTGGACCACGCCCGCGCCCGCGCCGCGGAAAAGCGCGGCGGCGCGCCCACCTTCGTCACGCTCTCGCAGGCCGACGCGCAGGCCGGCGACGACGCCGGCGTCGAGGTGCTGGGCCTGCACCTGGCGCTCGAACAACTGGCCGACGCCGAACCCCGCGCCGCGCGCGCGGTGGAAATGGCCTACTTCGGCGGCATGGAGCGCGAAGAGATCGCCGCCGTGCTGGGCGTGTCGGTGCCCACCGTCGACCGCGACCTGCGTTTCGCCAAGGCATGGCTCAACAAGGCCCTGGCGTGAATTCCCTGCAGGCGGCGCGCCGCCTGTTCGAAGCCGTGTGCGACCTGCCGGCGGAGCAGCAGGCGCCGGCCCTGCACGGCCTCACCGACGACCCGGCGCTGCGCCGCGAAGTGGAAGCCCTGCTCGCGGCCCAGACCGACGCCCTGGGCCGCGCCCTGCGCCCACTGGGCGAGCTGATGGCTTCCCTTCCCGAAACCGAACTCGCCGAAGGCGAAGCCCTGGGCCAGTGGCGCCTGGTGCAGCGCCTGGCCAGCGGCGGCATGGGCACCGTGTTCGTGGCCGAACGCGCCGACGGCCTGTACCGCCAGCGCGTGGCGGTGAAGCTGCTGCGCGGCCGCCCGGACCCCGTCGTGGCCGAGCGCCTGGCCGCCGAGCGGCAGATCCTGGCCAGCCTGCAGCACCCCGGCATCGCCCGGCTCTACGACGGCGGCACCACGCCGGCCGGCCATCCCTACCTGGTGATGGAATTCGTCGCCGGCCTGCCGCTCGACCGCTACCTGGCCGAACACCGGCCCGGGCTCGCGGAGCGCATCGTGCTGTTCCTGCGCATCTGCCGCGCGGTGGCGCACGCGCACCGGCAGCTGGTGGTGCACTGCGACCTCAAGCCGGGCAACGTGCTGGTGCGCGAAGGCGGGCACCCTTCGCTGCTGGATTTCGGCATCGCCCGCGCCAGCGCCGCCGAGGGCGACGACGGCCTGCGCTACTGCACGCCGGCCTACGCCGCGCCCGAACAGCTGCGCGGCGAACGCGTCGGCGTGGCGGCGGATGTGTTCGGCCTGGGCGTGATGCTGGGCGAACTGCTGGCCGACGCGCCGCTGGGCCGCGGCCCGGCCGACGTGGACACGCCGCCTCCGCCGCCCTCGGAACGGGCCGGCGCCGTGCCCTGGGCGCGCCGCCTGCGTGGCGACCTGGACGCCATCGCCGCCTGCGCCACCGCGCTCGACCCGGCCGCGCGCTACCCCACCGTGGACGCGCTGGTGGACGACCTCGAGCGCTGGCAGCGGCACGAACCCGTGGCTGCGCGCGACGGCGGCGCGGCCTACCGCGGCGGGCGCTGGCTGCGCCGGCACTGGCGCGGCAGCGTGGTGGCGGCGGCCATGCTCGCGGCGGCGGTGGTGTTCACCTGGCGCCTGGCGGAAGAACGCGACCGCGCCGAACGCGCCGCCGCCACCGCGCGCCAGGTGAGCGACCTGCTGGTGGGCGCCTTCGACGCCGCCGACCCGCGCCGCACCGCCGGCAGCCGTGAGATGTCGGCGCGCGAGGTGCTCGACGCCAGCGCGCGCCGCATCGACGACGAACTCTCCGCCAGCCCGGCCATCGCCGCCGAGCTGCAGCTGGTGCTCGGCCGCGCCTACCGCAGCCTGGGCCAGCCGAAGCAGTCGGAAGCCCTGCTGCGCGACGCCGCCGAAGCCTTCGCCTCGCCCGCACTGGCCCAGCCCGCGCAGGCCGCGAACGCCTGGAGCCAGCTGGCCACGCTGTTGGCCAACGACCGCCGCGGCGACGAAGCCGTGGCCGCCGCGAACGAAGCGCGCCGCCTGCGCGGCCCGTCGCCCACGCCGGCGGAACAGGCCGACACGCTCAATTCGCTGGGCATCGCCCTGACCGCGAAAGGCGACCAGCCGGCGGCGGAAGCGGCGCTCCGGGGCGCGCTGGCACTGCGCCGCGCCGAAGGGGCCACCGGCGCGGCTTCGGTGGTGGCTTCGCTCAACAACCTCGGCCGTGCCCAGCGCCTGCGCGGCGACGCGGCGGCGTCCGAGGCCAGCCACCGCGAAGCCCTGGCCCTGGCCGGAACGCTGGGCCCGGTGGGCCAGCCCATGGCACAACTCTCGCTCGACGGCATCGCGCGCGCATTGCTCCTGGCAGGCCGCCGCGACGAAGCCTGGCCCGTGCTCGAACAAAGCCTTTCGCTGGCCGCCGAACTCTACGGCCCGCGCAGCAATGCCGTGGCCGGCGCGCACAACGAACTGGCCAACCTGCTGCACGACCTGGGCCGCTGGGACGAAGCCGAGCGCCACTACCGCGCCTCGCTCGACATCGAGGCCGCGGTGTCGGGCGAAGACAGCCCGCGTTACGCCGTGGTGCTCAACAACCTCGGTTCGCTGGCCGAAGACCGCGGCGACCCCGCCGTGGCGGAAGTGCTGTTCCGTCGTTCGCTGGCCATCCGCGAGGCCGCGCTGCCGGCGGCGGATACCTCGGTGGTGCGCAGCCGGCTGAACCTGGTTCGCCTGCTGCTGCGCTCGGGCCAGCTGGACGAAGCGGGCCGGCTGCTGGAAGCGCAGGACGCCAGCGGCGTGGCGCAGGGCAACGAAGCGCTGCGCGCCCGGCTGCTGTTCGCCGAGCTGCGCTTGCGCCGCGGCGCGCCGGCCGAGGCCGAAGCACTGCTGGCCACGCTGGCGCTGGACGACTCCCCGGCGCACCGGCCCGCACGCATTGCCCGCGACCTGCTGCTGGCCGACATCGCCGCCGCCCGCGGCGACGCCACTGCCGCCCGCGCCGCCCGCGAGCGCGCGCTGGCGGCGCAATCTGCCCTGACCGGTCGCGACAGCCCCGCCGCTCGCCGCATCCAGGCCCTGCTGGCGCCGGCAACGGAGTCCACGCCAGCCCCGTGATAGGCGGCGCCTCCTTCTGACGGTTGTCCTGTTGAGTGCCCGGTGGCGGGCACGCCAGGAGCCAACCCATGAACCCGAACCGTTCCTTCGCCGGCGCGCTCGCGCTGCTCAGCCTTGCCATCCTCGGCGTGCTGCCGACTTCCGCAAAGGCGCAAGCCGTCTGCGTCGACGCGACCGGGCAGACCATCGGGTCGTACAGCACGGTGGCCTGTGGCAACTTTGCCGTGGCGGGGGCCCCTGGCTCCATCGCGATTGGCCCGTTTGCCGAAGCACAGGGGGCCGGCGCCATCGCCCTCGGTGCGGACGCCAGCGCCATGACGGATGGCAGCATAGCCCTCGGCGACAATGCCAACGCGTTGGGGTTCGCAAGCTTCGCCTTCGGCATGAATGCTTACGCCGGTGGCCACCGGAGCTTCGCGTTCGGCTATGGCTCGTTTGCCAGTGCCGACAATGCCATTGCGTTCGGCACGGGATCGCAGGCGGTTGCCCTGCATGCGGTTGCGTTGGGGGCCTACTCCGTGGCCGATCGGGAATGGACGGTTTCCTTGGGTTCGTTCGGCATGCAACGCCAGCTGGTCAACGTTGCCGCCGGCACCCAGGGCACCGATGCGGTGAACCTCAACCAGCTCAACGCGGTGGCCGCCACCGCCAACTCGGCGCAGGCCGCAGCCACCAGCGCGCAGACGACGGCGAACACCGCCAGCGCCGCGGCTACGGCGGCCCAAGGCACCGCGGACCAGGCGCTTACGTCCGCCCAGGCCGCCAACAGCGCCGCCAGCAATGCCCAGTCCACGGCGGACACCGCGCTTTCGGCTGCGAACAACGCGCAGACCACCGCCGACGCGGCCCTGGCTGCCGCCAGCGGCAACGGTGCCGCCGCCGCCAACGCGCAGGCGACCGCCGACACCGCCCTGTCTGCTGCCAACAACGCGCAGTCCACCGCGGACACCGCGCTTTCCGCGGCGGGCAACGCCCAGTCCACGGCGGACACCGCCCTGGGCGTGGCCAACACGGCGCTCGCCGCCGCCGGCAACGCCGTGGGCGTGGCGAACGACTACACCGACCAGCAGGTGGCGGCGGGCGTGCAGCAGGCGAATGACTACACCGAGACCCGCGTGGCCGCCGGCGTTACCCAGGCCAATGCCTATGCCGACGGCCGCGCCGCGGCCGCGCTCAGCGCCGCCCAGTCGTATGCCGACGCCGGCGACGCGGCCACCCTGTCGCGCGCCAACAGCTATACCGACCAGCGCCTCGGCGCCATCACCCAGGCCTTCGACCAGCTGCAGGTGGACCTCTGGGACCGCTTCGACCAAACGGACACGCGCATTTCCCGCACCGGTGCCATGAACACGGCCATGTCGCAGATGAGCGCGGCGGCGGCAGCGGTGGCGCGCAGCAACCGCGTCGCCGTGGGCGTCGGCTTCCAGGACGGTTATGAAGCCCTGGCGGTCGGCTTCCAGCGCGAGGTCCGCGACAACGTCACGCTCACCTTCGGCGCCTCGATCAGCGGCGACGAAAGCAGCGTGGGCGGCGGCGTGGGCGTGGGCTTCTGAAGCGCCCGTGATAGGCGGCGCCGGCTTTCGACGGTTAACCGTGTGAGGGCCCGGAGGCGGGCACCCCCAGGAGACATCCCATGAATCCGAATCGTTCCTTCGCCGGCGCGTTTGCGCTGCTCAGCCTTGCCGTCCTCGGCGCGCTGCCGACGGCGGCCAGCGCCCAAGCCGTCTGCGTCGATGGCGTCGGGCAGACCATCGGGTCCAACAACTCGGTGGCCTGCGGCAACTTCGCCGTCGCCGCCGGCCCGGGCGCCATCGCCATCGGCCCGTTCGCCGAAGCGCGGGACGCTGGCACCATCGCCATCGGGCTGGCCGCCATCGCCACGGAACTCAGCGCCATCGCCATCGGCGACGACGCCAACGCGACGCGATGGGGCGCCATTGCCTTTGGCAACCAGTCCTCGGCCAGCGGCTTCCAGAGCGTGGCGTTCGGTGTCGCGTCGATTGCCAGTGGCGGCAACAGCATCGCCTTGGGAACGGGCACGCGGGCCGCGGCCAACGCGTCGGTGGCCTTGGGTGCCTTCTCCTTCGCCGAGCGCGATTGGACCGTGTCGATCGGCCAGGTCGGCGTGGAGCGCCAACTGGTCAATCTCGCCGCCGGCACCCAGGGCACCGATGCGGTGAACCTCAACCAGCTCAACGCGGTGGCCGCCACCGCCACGGCGGCGCAAGACACGGCCGACCAGGCGCTCAGCTCCGCCCAGGCCGCCAACACGGCCGCCAGCAGCGCGCAAGCCACGGCGGACACCGCGCTTTCGGCCGCGAACAACGCCCAGTCCACGGCCGACGCGGCGCTGGCGGCGGCCAATGGCAACGGTGCCGCCGCCGCCAACGCGCAGGCCACCGCGGATACCGCCCTGGCCGCCGCCGCGAACGCGCAGTCCACCGCCGACACCGCCCTGGGCGTGGCCAATTCCGCCCAGGCTACGGCGGAAACCGCGCTCGCCGCGGCCGGCAACGCCGTGGGCGTGGCGAACGACTACACCGACCAGCAGGTGGCGGCGGGCGTGCAGCAGGCGAATGACTACACCGAGACCCGCGTGGCGGCCGGCGTCACCCAGGCCAATGCCTACGCCGAAGGCCGGGCCGCGGCCGCGCTCAGCGCCGCCCAGTCGTATGCCGACGCCGGCGATGCCGCCACGCTTTCGCGCGCCAACAGCTACACCGACGGCCGCTTCCAGGCCATCGAGCTGGCCTTCGACCAGCTGCAGGTCGACATCTGGGACCGCTTCGACCGGACCGACAAGCGCATCTCCCGCACCGGCGCCATGAACAGCGCCATGGCGCAGATGAGCGCATCGGCGGCGGCCATCGCGCGCAGCAACCGCATCGCCGTGGGCGTGGGCTACCAGGACGGTTACGAAGCCCTGGCGGTCGGCTTCCAGCGTTCGTTGAGCGACAACGTCACGGTCACCTTCGGCGCCTCGGTCAGCGGCAACGAGCGCAGCGTGGGTGGCGGCCTGGGCTTCGGCTGGTGAGGGGCGGGGCGGGCTGCGCCGCGCGGCCCGGTTTGGGGTTAGGCTGTAGCGGCTAGCCCCGTCGTTCCACCATTCCCCTGCGGAGACCTGTCATGAGCAAGACGAGCAAGATCGTTTCGACCGCCATGGCCAAGATCGGCGACACCGGCGCCGCGGCCAAGAAGGCCTGGGACAAGGCCGACCTGGCGAAGAAGGCCGGGGCCCTGGTCAGCGCCGGCGCCGGCGTGGCGGCGGTGAGGAAGGGCAGCGCCGCCGCGGTGAAGGCGGTGAAGAAGCACCCGGTCGGCACCGCCGTGGCCGCCGCCGCCGTTGCCGCCGTGGGCGCCGCCGTGTATGCGGTGAACAAGCGCAAGAAGGCCGCCGCCAAGGCCCCGGCCAAGAAGTCCACCCAGGTCGCGGCGAAGAAGGCCACCGCGCCCGCCAAGAAGGCTGCGGCCAAGAAAGCCCCCGCGAAGAAGGTCGCCGTGGCCAAGAAGCCGGCGGCCAAAAAGGCCCCCGCCAAAAAAGCCGCCAAATAACCCGCGCAAGAAAAGGGGGTCAGAGTACTAATTCGTCAGGGACGAATTAGTACTCTGACCCCCATTCTTTTTACTGCGGCTGGGCGGCGATCCAGGCGTCCATGCGCTGCTCGAGCACGCCCAGCGGCAGGGCGCCTTCGGCCAGCAGGGCGTCGTGGAAGGCGCGGAGGTCGAAGCGGTCGCCCAGCTTGGCTTCGGCGCGGGCGCGCAGCTCGCTGAGTTTCATCTGGCCGATCTTGTAGGCCAGGGCCTGGCCCGGGGTGGTGATGTAGCGGTCCACCTCGTTGGCGATGTCGAGCTCGGCCTTGGGCGCGTTGGCGGCGAAGAAATCGATCGCCTGCTGCCGGCTCCAGCCCTTGCTGTGCAGGCCGGTGTCCACCACCAGGCGCACCGCGCGCCACATGTCGTAGGCCAGCTGGCCCATGCGGTCGTAGGGGTCGTCGTACAGGCCCATGTCGTAACCCAGGCGCTCGGCATACAGGCCCCAGCCTTCGATGAAGGCGGTGAAGCCGCCCTGGCGGCGGAACATCGGCTGGTCGGGCATTTCCTGCGCCAGCGCGATCTGCAGGTGGTGGCCGGGCACGGCTTCGTGCAGCGACAGCGCCATCATTTCCCAGCGCGGCCGCGATTCGGGCTTGTACAGGTTCACGTAGTAATAGCCCGCGCGCCTGCCGTCGGCGGACGGGCGCTGGTAGTAGGCGGTGGTGGTGTCGGGCGCGGTTTCGGCGGGGATGGTGATCACGCCGTAGGGCGTGCGCGGCAGCTTGCCGAACACCTTCACCAGCTCGGGGTCGATGCGCCGGGTCAGGGCGCGGTATTCGGCCAGCAGCGCCTGTGGGTCGGTGTGGAAAAACTTCGGGTCGGTGCGCAGGTGGGTGAAGAAGGCGGGCAGGTCGCCTTCGAAACCGACTTCGGCCTTGAGCTTTTCCATCTCGGCGCGGATGCGTGCCACTTCGCGCTGGCCGGTCTCGTGGATCTGCTCGGCGCTGAGGTCGGTGGTGGTGTACAGGCGCGCCAGGTGGTCGTAGAAGGCCTTGCCGTCGGGCAGGTCGCCGGTGGCGACGGAATCGGCGCAGGCGGGCAGGTATTCGCTGTTGAAGAAGGTTTCGAAGCGGGCCAGCGCCGGCAGCACGACCTCGTCCACCGCGGCCTTCGCTTCGGCCCGCAGGCGCGCGCGTTCGTCGGCGGGCAGCGAGTCGGGCATGGCCAGGAAGGGCTTGTAGAAGCTGCTCTGGGCCGCCGTGGCCACGCGCTGCGCGGCGATCTGCGCCGGCACGCGCTGCATCACCGCCTTGGGCGCCACCCAGCCGCTGGCCAAACCTTCGCGCAGCAGGGCGATGGTCTGGTCCACCAGGGTGCCGTAGCCGCGCAGGCGCGCGGTCCAGTCGGCGTAATCCTTGGCCGATTCGAAGCGCAGCGCCGGCGCCATCTGCACGGCCAGCAGGTGCACGCCGCCGCGCTGGTCCACGGCCAGGCGCTCGGGGTGGAAGCGGAAGCCGGCGATCTCGGTTTCCAGCTGGCGGCGGTAGATGTCGTAGTTGAGCTGGTCGGCGGGCGACAGCGCGGCGCGGTCGATGGTCTCGAGCGTGGCCAGCGAGGCGCGCACCGCGGCCTGCTGGCGTTCGCGCGCGGCCGGCGACAGGTCGGGCAGGCGGTCGTTGTAGCGCTTGTCGCCGAGGTAGGTGGCCATCAGCGGGTTTTCTTCCAGGCCGCGCTGCCAGTCGGCTTCGAACAGGGCGTGCAGGCGCTGGGCGGCGGCCGTGGCGGGCGCGACGGTGGTGGTGGCGGCGGTTTCACCGGCGGCGAGGGCGTGTGGCGCGAAGGAAACGAGCGCGGCGGCCAGGGCCGCGGCGAGCAGGGTGGGTCGGAACATGCGGGACTCCATCGGAAAAGCAGCAGGAAAGTCAGTCGTTGGGCGTGCGGCCGGCGCGGATCGACAGCGGCCAGTCCACTTCGCGCTTCTGGTCAGGGTCGCCCCAGGCTTGGGCGAACGCGGCTTCGTGCAATGAAACCGCATCCTTGCCGGTGTCCTTGAGGTAACGCTGGCTGGCCGACCAGGTGCGCAGGTAGGCCAGGTACTGCGCCAGCGTCCATTCCTCGCGCATCTCCAGGCGCGGGATTTCGCCCAGGGCTTCGAAGGGGAACACAAGATGGCGGTAGCCGTCCTCGATGTGGCGGCGTTCGTGCGGCCAGTACGGGCCGAGGGTGTCGTGGTAGAGCGCCTGGTAGACCTCGTCCACCTCGCGGCTGACGCGCGAGATGCCGTAGCACCATACCGCGCACAGGCCGCCGGGGCGCAGCACGCGCGCGGCTTCGTGGCAGAAGCGCTCCTGGTTGAACCAATGGAAGGACTGCGCGGCCGTCACCAGATCCACCGTGCCGCTGCGCAGCGTGCAGTGTTCGGCGGCTTCGACGCGCCAGGTGATGCGTGGGTTGGCGGGCGCGGCGGCGATCTGTTCGGGGCTGGGGTCGCTGGCATGCACGCGGGTGAACCAGTGCGTCAGCGCCAGGCTGGCCTGGCCGTTGCCGCAGCCCACGTCCCAGACCAGGTCGTGGTGCCGGCACTCGTCGGCCAGCCACTGGAACAGCTCGCGCGGATACGTCGGCCGCGCCGCGGCGTAATCCTCCGCATGCCCTGAAAAGTGGTCCTGGAATTCCATCCCGCGCCTCCCGCCAAGAAAATGGGGTCAGAGAACATATCCGTTTCAAACAAATATGTTCTCTGACCCCATTTATGGCTAGAGGGGCTCTTCGCGCCAGTGGCCGGGGCGCAGGCCCTCGAGGCGGTGCGGGCCGATGGCCAGGCGCACCAGGCGCAGGGTGGGCAGGCCGATGGCGGCGGTCATGCGGCGCACCTGGCGGTTGCGGCCTTCGGTGATGGTGAGTTCGATCCAGCTTTCCGGCACCGACTTGCGGAAGCGCACCGGCGGGTCGCGCGGCCACAGCCAGTCGGGCGCGCCCACCAGCACCTGGGCCTTGGCGGGGCGCGTCATGCCGTCCTTGAGCTGCACCCCCTGGCGCAGCGCGGCCAGGTGTTCGTCGGTGGCGGTGCCTTCGACCTGCGCGAGGTAGGTCTTGGGCCAGTGGAACTTGGGCGAGCTGATGCGGGCGATCAGTGGGCCGTCGTCGGACAGCAGCAGCAGGCCTTCCGAATCCTGGTCCAGGCGGCCCGCGGCGTACACGTCGGGCGGCAGGCCGAAGTCGGCCAGCGTGGGCCGCGGCGGCTCGGCGCTGTCGGTGAACTGGCACAACACATCGTACGGTTTATTGAACGCAATCAGCATCCGGCCAGTGTACGCCGCATGGGACACTGTTGCCGGCCCCCACCGTCCTGGACCCCCATGGCCCCCACCCATCCGCTGCGCCGGCTCGCCGGCTTCGCCCGTCCGCACCGCCGCACGGCCGCCCTGGCCACGGCGTATTCCGTGCTCAACAAGACCTTCGACGTGTTGCCGGAATTGCTGATCGGCGTTGCGGTGGACGTGGTGGTGAACCAGCAGGATTCCTTCCTGGCCGGCTTCGGCATCCCCGACCCGCTGCAGCAGCTGTACCTGCTGGTCGCGCTGACGGTGGCGGTGTGGGTGCTCGAATCGCTGTTCGAATACCTTTACGCGGTGAAGTGGCGCGGGCTGGCGCAGGAACTGCAGCATGCGCTGCGCCAGGCGGCGTACGGGCACCTGCAGAAGCTGCCGCCGGCGGTGATCGAGCGCGAACGCAGCGGCCGGCTGATGGCGCTGATGAACGAGGACGTGAACCAGGTCGAGCGCTTCCTCAACACCGGCGCCAACGACCTGATCCAGGTGGCGGTGTCGTCGCTGCTGGTGGGCGGCGTGTTCTTCGTGCTCACCGCCGACCTGGCGGCGCTGGCCATGCTGCCCATCCCGCTCATTCTGGCGGGCGCGTTCTGGTTCCAGAAGCGGCTGGCGCCGCGTTACGCCGCCGCGCGCGAGGCGGCGGCCGCGATGTCGGCGCGCCTGAACAACAACCTCGCCGGCATGGCCACCATCCAGGCCTACACGGCGGAAGATTTCGAAGCCGAACACCTGCGCCAGGCCAGCGACGAATTCCGCGGCCGCAATGCCGACGCCATCCGCTTCTCGGCGGCCATCACGCCGGTGATCCGCATGGCCATCCTGGCCGGTTTCGTGGCCACGCTGCTCTACGGCGGTGTGCTCACGCTGCGCGGCGAGTTGGGCGTGGGCAGCTATTCCGCGCTGGTGTACCTGACCCAGCGCCTGCTCTGGCCGCTGACGCGCCTGGCCGACATGGTGGACCTGTACCAGCGCGCCATGGCCTCGGTGAACCGGGTGATGGACCTGCTCGACACGCCGGTGCCCGCGCGCGGCACGCAGCCGCTGCCCGCGGCGCTGCGCGGCGAGCTGCGCTTCGAAGGCGTGGGCCATGATTACGATGGGCGCGTGGCGGTGCAGGGCATCGACCTGCAGGTGTCCGCCGGCAGCACGGTGGCGCTGGTCGGCGGCACCGGTGGCGGCAAGAGCACGCTGCTGAAGCTGCTGTTGCGGTTCCTGGACCCCAAGACGGGCCGCATCACGCTCGACGGCACCGACCTGGTGGAGGTGGACCCGGCCGCGCTGCGCCGCGTGGTTGGCTACGTGGCGCAGGAGTCCTTCCTCACCGACGGCTCGGTGGCCGACAACATCGCCTATGGCGAACGCCAGCCGGACCGCGCGCGGGTGGAAGCCGCCGCGCGCGCGGCCGAGGCGCACGACTTCATCGCGGCGCTGCCGGCCGGCTACGACAGCCCGGTGGGCGAACGCGGCAGCAAGCTCAGCGGCGGCCAGCGCCAGCGCATCGCCCTGGCGCGCGCGCTGTACCGCGACCCGCGCGTGCTGGTGCTCGACGAAGCCACCTCGGCCGTGGACAACGAAACCGAAGCCGCCATCCAGCATTCCCTGGCCACCGCCGCGCGCGGCCGCACCACCCTGGTGGTGGCGCACCGCCTGAGCACCGTGCGCCATGCGAAAACCATCCACGTGCTCGACGCCGGCCGCATCGTCGAATCCGGCACCCACGACCAGCTCATCGCCCGCAACGGCCCCTACGCCGCCCTCTGGCGCCTCCAAACCGGCGAACCCGCCTGAAAAATGGGGTCAGAGAACATATTTGTTTCAAGCGCGCGTTCGAGGCCGGCCCGGGCCGGCCACGACCAGTCGTCGTCCCGTCAGCGCGGAGAGTGCTTCCTGGAACGCCTCTGAGCCCAGTGGCTGCTCCTTGCGCGTGTGTTCGCGGATGGCGTCGGTGTCCGCCGAAGCCAATGCCGCATCTGCCAGGCGGTGCCGCCATAGTGAGACGCGCAGTGCGTCGGCAGACGCAAGGGCCAGGAATACCGGGTGCGGCGTCACCCACGGGTCCACCCGCAGCCCGAGATGGTGCTGCACGCTGGACCATGGAAAAGCCTCGGCCTTCACCGCCAAGCCGGCGCGCACCGGATTGAGCTCGATATAGGCCAGGCAGTTGAGCAGGTACCGGTCGGTATCCACAGGGAATGAGCGGAACCGCCCCTCCCAAAGCGTTCCCGTTCGCGCGTGGCGGTCATTGTGCCGGCGCACGTAGCGCCGCCCCAGCGCCTGCATCATTCGTGCCGGCCCCCCGCGAACGGCGGCGCTGGCGAGAAGATGCACGTGGTTTCCCATCAAGACGTAGCCATGGACCTCGACCCCGTTGCCGGCCGCAGCCTCTGACAAGGCCAGCAGGTAGGTTTGCCGGTCTTCGTCGTCCCGGAACACGGCAGCCCGGTTCACGCCGCGGTGGGTGATGTGCAGCGGGATGCCGGGAATATCGAGACGGGGGCGGCGCATGGGCATGGCTCCGTGGTGGTGAGCGCAGAGCCTGGACCCGCGGCGCACCCTGTTCGATCAGCGAACAGACCGCGCCGCCGCCCTCCATCGCCTGTTTAAAACCAATATGTTCTCTGACCCCTTTTCGGGGATTGGCTACACTCGGGGGAACTTCACCGAGAGAGCTGCCATGACCCTGCGTTCGCTGGCCCCGGCCCTGCTGGCCGTTTCCCTTGCCGCCGCGTTCGCGGCTTCCGCGCCGCAGGCGGCCGTGACGCCCGCGGAAGGTGACGGCACCGTGTTCATCCGCGCCGCGCGCCTGCTCGACGTGCGCAGCGGAAAGTGGATCGAGAACCCCGGCATCCACGTTGAAAACGGCCGCATCGCCGCCGTCGCCAGCGGCGGCGAGCCCGCGCCCGGCGAACGCGTCGTCGACCTGGCCGGCATGAGCCTGCTACCGGGCCTGATCGACATGCATACCCACCTCGACTCCGACCCCAGCTACGGCGGCTACAACTACCTGCAGTTCACTGACAGCTTCTGGTCGATGCTGAGCGTGAAGCACGCCGGCGAAACGCTCGACGCCGGCTTCACCACCGTGCGCAACGTCGGTTCCGACAACTGGAACGACGTGGGCCTGCGCCAGGCCGTGGACGAGGGCAAGATCCGCGGCCCGCGCATCGTTTCCGCCGGCTACGCCTTCGGCGCCACCGGCGGCCACTGCGATTCCACCTTCTTCCCGCCCTCGTTTGACGCCAAGAGCCCCTACAACGCCGACAGCCCGGACGAAGCCCGCAAGCGCGTGCGCGAGATCCGCAAGCACGGCGCCCAGGTGATCAAGATCTGCGCCACCGGCGGCGTGTTCTCCCGCAACACCGAGCCCGGCCAGCAGCAGATGCGCGAGGACGAAATGCGCGCCGTGGTCGAGGAAGCGCACCAGTGGGGCCTGAAGGTGGCCGCGCACGCACACGGCGCCTCCGGCATCAACGCCGCCATCCGCGCCGGCGTGGACACCATCGAACACGCCAGCCTGATCGACGCCGAAGGCATCCAGCTCGCCAAGAAGAACGGCACCTGGCTGTCGATGGACATCTACAACACCGAATACACCCAGGCCGAGGGCCGCAAGAACGGCGTGCTCGAGGACAACCTGCGCAAGGACCGCGAGGTGGCCGACATCCAGCGCGAGAACTTCCGCCGCGCCCACCAGGCCGGCGTGCGCATGGTCTACGGCACCGATTCGGGCGTGCACCGCCACGGCGACAACGGCCGCCAGTTCGCCTGGATGGTGCGTTACGGCATGATGCCGCTGCAGGCCATCCAGGCCGCCACGGTGAATTCGGCCGAGGCCCTGGGCCGCAACGACGTGGGCGTGGCCGAAGCCGGCCGCTGGGCCGACTTCGTGGCGGTGAAGGGCGACCCGACCGAGAACGTGGGCCTGCTTGAAGCCATCCCCGTTGTCATCAAGGGCGGCGTGGTCGAGAAGGACGCCCGCTGACGTCCTTCCCCCGGCGACCGGCCCTTACTGGGCCGGCGCGGTTTCCGCCTGCGGCTTCACGAAGCGCAGCGTCATGCGATCGCTTTCGCCGATGGCGGCGTACTTGGCCTTGTCGGCCTCTTCGTGGTTGTTGCTCGGCGCCAGGGTCCACACGCCGTTCGGGTGGTCCTTGGTGTCGGCCGGGTTGGCGTTGATTTCGCTCTTTTCCTCGAGCACGAAGCCCGCGGCGGTGGCCAGGCCGATCACGTAGTCCTCCGGCAGGTAGCCCGAGGTCTTCACCTCTTCCAGCGTCTTGCCGGCGGCCGCTCGGTGTTCGACCACGCCCAGCACGCCGCCCGGGCGCAGCACCTCGAAGAACGACTTGAACATGGCGGCTTCGTTGCCGGCCATCACCCAGTTGTGCACGTTGCGGAAGGTCAGCACCACGTCGGCCGAACCCGGTTCGCCCAGCACCGGCGCGTTCGGGTCGATCTCGACGAGCGTGGCATTGCCGTACACGTCGGCGCGCGCCGCCAGCTTCTCGCGCAGCTTGGCGTTGGCGTCGGCGTAGTACTGCTGGGCGCGCTCGTTACCCGACTTGGCCGGGTCGTTGATGATGCCCACGTAGCGGCCCTTGCCCTGGGCCAGCGGCGCCAGGATTTCGGTGTACCAGCCGCCGCCGGGGCTGATTTCGACCACGGCCTGGCTCGGGCCCACGCCGAAGAAGGCCAGGGTTTCGCGCGGGTGGCGGAAGCCGTCGCGGGCGCTGTTGGCCGGGTCGCGCCAGTCGCCGGCCAGGACGGCGTCCATCGGGTCGGCCTGCACCTCGCGGTCGACCGTGGTCTCGGGGGCCTCGGCGGCCGGCGCGGCGGCGGTGTCGCCGTAGGTGCCGTCGGCCGGCGGGGCGGCCTCTTCGGAAGCCGGGCTGCAGGCAGCCAGCGCAAGGGTGGCGGCGAAGGCAAGGGCGAGCGGGGTACGGCGCATGGTCGGCTCCGGTGGCAGGCAGGGAAGGCCGCCACGCTAGCACAGCCCCGCGTCAAGGCCAGGTTGATAGGCCAGGGCTATCGCTTGCATCCAAAACATTCATTTCTGCTGAACATGGGCGAAGTCCAGACTGTGAAGACTTCCCGTCCCACCCACCCCAGGAGAGCGCCATGTCCAACGAATCCAAGTGCCCGGTCCACCACATCGGCATGGGCAAGGGCCCGCGCAATCTCGACTGGTGGCCGAACCAGCTCGACCTCTCGCCGCTCAACGCGCATTCGTCGAAGTGCAACCCGCTGGGCGCCGACTTCGACTACCGCAAGGAATTCCAGAAGCTCGACCTCGACGCGGTCATGGCCGACCTCAAGGCGCTGATGACCGACTCGCAGGACTGGTGGCCGGCCGACTACGGCAACTATGGCGGCCTGATGGTGCGCCTGGCCTGGCATGCCGCCGGCACCTACCGCATCAGCGACGGCCGCGGCGGCGCCGGCACCGGCGACCAGCGCTTCGCCCCGCTCAACAGCTGGCCCGACAACGGCAACCTCGACAAGGCCCGCCGCCTGCTCTGGCCGATCAAGAAGAAGTACGGCAAGAAGCTCAGCTGGGCCGACCTGCTGGTGCTGGCCGGCAACGCCGCGATGGAAGGCATGGGCTTCAAGACCTTCGGCTTCGCCGGCGGCCGCGCCGACGTGTGGGAGCCGAACGTCGTCGACTGGGGCCCGGAAGCCGAGTGGCTGGCCACCAGCGACAAGCCCGGCAGCCGCTACAGCGGCGAGCGCGACCTGGCCAACCCGCTGGCCGCGGTGCAGATGGGCCTGATCTACGTGAACCCGGAAGGCCCGGACGGCAAGCCCGACCCGCTGGCCTCGGCCCGCGACATCCGCGAAACCTTCGCGCGCATGGCCATGAACGACGAGGAGACCGTGGCGCTCACCGCCGGCGGCCACACCTTCGGCAAGGCCCATGGCGCCGGCGACGCCGCCAAGGTGGGCGCCGAGCCGGAGGCGGCCGACATCGCCGAGCAGGGCCTGGGCTGGATCAGCACCCACGGCACCGGCAAGGGCAACGACGCCATCACCAGTGGCATCGAGGGTTCCTGGACCCCGAACCCGATCCAGTGGGACAACGGCTACTTCGACGTGCTGTTCGGCTACGAGTGGGAGTTGGTGAAGAGCCCCGCCGGCGCCAACCAGTGGCACCCGAAGAACCTCAAGCCGGAAGACCACGCGCCGTCCGCGCACGACCCGTCGAAGAAGGTCACCATCATGATGACCACCGCCGACATGGCCATGCGCATGGACCCGGCCTACGAGAAGATCTCGCGCCGCTTCCACGCCAACCCGCAGGAATTCGCCGACGCCTTCGCCCGCGCCTGGTTCAAGCTGACCCACCGCGACATGGGCCCGCGCTCGCGCTACCTGGGCAAGCTGGTGCCGCAGGAAGTGCTGATCTGGCAGGACCCGGTGCCGGCCGTCGACCACCCGCTGGTGGACGCCAATGACGTGGCGGCGCTCAAGGCCAAGGTGCTGGCTTCGGGCCTGAGCACGCAGCAGCTGGTGGCCACCGCCTGGGCTTCGGCGTCGACCTTCCGCGGCAGCGACAAGCGCGGCGGCGCCAACGGCGCGCGCATCCGCCTGGCCCCGCAGAAGGACTGGGAAGCCAACCAGCCGGCGCAGCTGGCCAAGGTGCTGGGCGTGCTGGAGGGCATCCAGAAGGACTTCAACGCCTCTGCCACCGGTGGCAAGAAGGTCTCGCTGGCCGACCTGATCGTCATCGCCGGCAACGCGGCGGTCGAGGACGCGGCGAAGAAGGCCGGCGTCAGCGTTACCGTGCCCTTCCACCCGGGCCGCACCGACGCCCGCCAGGACCAGACCGACGTCGATTCATTCGCCGTTCTCGAGCCCAAGGCCGACGGCTTCCGCAACTACGCCGCCAAGGGCTTCGAGGGCAACCACGCCGAGCGCCTGATCGACAAGGCGGCGCTGCTCACGCTCACCGCGCCGGAGATGACCGTGCTCATCGGCGGCCTGCGTGCGCTCGACGCCAACGTCGGCGGCGCGAAGCACGGCGTGTTCACCCAGCGCCCGGGCGTGCTCAGCAACGACTTCTTCGTGAACCTGCTCGACATGGGCACGAAGTGGGCGCGTTCGGCCGCCGACCAGAACGTGCTCGAGGGCCGCGACAGCAACACCGGCGCGCTCAAGTGGACAGGCACCGTCGTCGACCTGGTGTTCGGCTCGAACTCGCAGCTGCGCGCCATCGCCGAGGTCTATGCCGAGTCCGATTCCCAGGAGAAGTTCGTCAAGGACTTCGTCGCGGCCTGGACCAAGGTGATGGAAGCCGACCGCTTCGACCTCCACGCCTGATCGCCGCAAACGAAAACCCCACCTGGTCGCAAGACGGGGTGGGGCTTTTATTGGCCACGGATGAACACGGATAAAGCAAAACAAGAAGGGGCCAAGAAAATGGGGTGGGAGGAAAAATTTTTTTTAAAAAAAAAATTTTTTATAAAAAAAAATTTTTACTCCCACCCCATTTTCGGTTTGCATTTAGCTTATCCGCGTTTATCCGCGCAGATCCGTGGCAAAAGCCGTGCTTACAAAGCCGCGAGCAGCGCGTTGAAGGTGGGGCTGGGGCGCATGGCGGCGGCGACCTTGGCCGGGTCCGGGC
>JAIBEO010000103.1 GCA_019459185.1 Rhizobium sp.
GGAGGAGGCGGAGGAGGCGGAGGAGGCGGAGGCGGCGGAGGCGGCGGCGGGGCGGCGGTGATGGTGCCCGTGCTGTGCGCCGCGATCGTGCCGCAGCAGTTCAGGGCCAACGCATAGAGTCCGGCATCGACACCGCCGAGCGTGTAGTCGCTGTAGGTGATCCCCTGGAGGCCGACTTCAGGCGAGTCGTAGTTGGCAACCGCATTGGGCCCGGCAATCAGGGTCACTCCCGCGGGATTGCCGATCAGGCCCGAAAGGATCGCTGTGGTCGTGCCGTCGAACACCCGGCTGGCGGCGCTGGCGAACACCAGCATGTAGCTGCGCAGCGCGGCACCCTCGGTGAGTGTGAAGTTCGTGGTGTAGTCGGTGGGGGTGTTGTAGTCCACCGGGTTGTAGTAGATGGCCACCGGTGCCGCGGTGACCGTGGCCGGCGGCGCAAGTGCGTCGAAGCGCACGGTGCCGCCGTTGACGCCCGGACCCGTGCCATCGATGTCGGCGCTCAGGGTCAGGCCACGCGCCAGGCCGAGGCTGCGGGTCGGGTCGTCGGTGCCGCGGGTCACGGTGATGGCACCGGAGACGTTGACGTCGTTGCCGGCGCAGATCATGAGGTTGCCGTCGGTCACCGTGATGGCGCCGGACTGGTTGACGTTGCCGTTTCCAGCCAGCAGGACACTGCCGTTCGTGGTGGTAATGGCTGCATTGACATTGACGTCCTGGCCACAGCACACAGAGAAATTGCCGTTGGTGGCGGTGATGGCAGCATTGATGTCGACGTTGCGGTCGGCGATCAGGCTCAGCGTGGTGGGTGCCCCGCTGGCCGACCAGGTGATGGCGTCGTTGATGAAGATGTCGCCATTCTCCGCGAGGTTGCTTGCGGTGTTGATTGTGATGTTGTTGGTCACCAGCTGTGCCGAAAGCGTCGCGCCGGCGATGTTGTCTCCCGGATTGCTGCCGACCGTGAAGTCCGACGGATCGATCAGCCAGTTGCCGGTGCCGCCGTTGGCGGCGGCCGTAGTCACCCGGATGCCGGCGTCGACGTTGACGTTCGCGGCGGAGGTTTCGATGAAGCCGCCGCTGCCCGTGGCCGGTGCGCTGGCGTCGAGTACGCCGCCAGCGTTCACGGTGCCGGTGGCCATGTCGGCCAACAGCAGGATGCTGCCGTTGCGGTTCTCGATGGTCTGGGCCTGGATCACGCCGGTGTTGTTCACCACCGTGTGCAACAGGTTGCCGGCCGCCTGGGCGGTCAGCAGAACGCGGCCGCCATCGGCCTGGATCATGCCGCCGTTCTGGACCAGTGCGTTTACCGCGCCTTGGGTCACCGACAGGTTGAGCAGGCCATCGCCCGCGACGTCGAGCGTCACGGCTTCGCCGCCGGCCAGCGCAACACTGCCAAGCCGCGCCGAGATCACGCCGTCATTGCGCACGTTTCGGCCCATCAGTGCGACATAGCCGCCGCCGTTGGCCTGCAGGTTGCCCTCGTTGACCACGTCGCCGCTGCCGGCGCCGGTGAAGCGGTGGCGACCGGCGAGGAAGTCGGCGTCCGCAATGCCCATCGTTGTGGCGACCAGGCCGCCAACGCTGACCGACGAGCCGCTTCCGAACAACACGCCGTTGGGATTGATCAGGAACACCTGACCGTTGGATGTAAGCGTGCCCATGATCACCGACGGGTCGGCGCCGATGACGCGGTTGAGTGCGATCGAACTGGTGCCGGGCTGCACGAACTGCACGCCCTGGTTGGCACCTATGCTGAAGGATTGCCAGTTGATGATCGCCAGCGCGCTGTTCTGCGTGATCGTGGTCTGACTGCCGTTCTGGACGATGCCGGCCTGGCCGGCGACGACCTGGCCACCGGTCGGCGACATGGACTGCGCCAGGACCGGGGTGGCCAGGGCCAGCATCAGCGCGCTGGAGAGCGTGGACAGTGCGACGTACGTGTATCGTGGTGCGCAGGAGCGTTTCATGGCGGATTCCTTCATGTGCCGCACGGGGCGGCCAGGGTGCAACCTCAGAAGTACTTGACGGCCTGGATCCAGAAACGCCCGGACTTGTCGGGTGCGGAGACTGCGTCTTCGCTGCCGAGCTTCCAGGCGTAGTAGCTGCGGACCAACCAGCTGCCGGGTTCGGACCAGGACAGGCCAACGCCGACGCTGCTCAGGCTCCGTTCGTTGTCGCCCGGGAACCAGGGGTCCTTGTTGAGCGTGGTGCGGCCGGCGTCCACGAAGCCCAGCAGATGCAGCTGGCCCGGGATGCGTTCGGAGGTGCGGGCCAGCAGCAGCCTCGCCTCGAGGGTGGCGATCACGCCTTCGTCGCCGGTGGCCTCGCCCTGGGGATAGCCGCGGATGCCGTCCATGCCGCCCAGCACGAGCTTCTCGGAGGGGTCGAGATTCCCGGAGGCCAGCTGGCCAGTGACGGAGGCGCCGAGCGAAAGCCGGTCGGTGATGCGCTGCACCCGGCTGCCGTGGAACCACAACTTGCCGTAGTCGCCCTCGGTGCGCGCGGTCGCGGCGTCGATGGCACGGGGCAGCGGTGATTCGATGTCCAGCTGGCCACCCGACAGGACGAGGTAGAAGCTGGTGGTGCCACCGCCGCCGATGTCGTCACTATGGTCGCCGTAAAGCGACAGGCTGAGGACGTTGGCATTGGCCAGGCGGTCGGCCGCCGGGAACAGGTCGAGGCGATCCTCGAACTGCTTGTTCTCGAAGGTCAGGCCGGCATACAGATTGGTATCGCGCGAGCGGATCAGCGGCACCGAGCCGTAGAAACTCGCGACCTTCGCCTTGCCATTGGCGCCAAGTGGTTTGAACTGCCTCCCCAGCTCGTAGTCCAGCCAACTGTAGGCGACGCCTGCCGTGACGCGCCCAAGCATCGTCTGGTAGGAGGCGCGGCCGTACTTGAGGCCTTGGCCCGAAGTCAGCAGGCGCAGGCTGGCCACGTCGCCGCGGCCCAGCAGGTTGTTGAAGTTCAGCTGGCCGCCGACCCGATTCTCGCCGGTGTACGGGTTGCCTGCGTTGTCGGCGTCCACGAAGCCAGTGACCCGGCGTCCGGGCGCGACATCGATGACGAGGTCGCTGCTGCCCGGCGTGGTGCCGGGGGCGAGCGTGGAGTGGATATTGATGCCGGGGATGTCCGACAGGCGCAGCAGGCGATTCTCGAGCGGCTCGATCAGGATCGGTTCGCCGGTTTCGGGGCCGGCGAGAATTTCGTGGACCAGGCTATTGGAGAGGTCGCTCTTGTTGCGCAGGACCACCTCGCCGTAGAGGCCTTCGCTGATGGCGATGGTCACGACGTGGGCGCTGATGTCCTGTGCCGGCAGGTAGGCGCGTGCGACAAAATAGCCGCGTTCGCGGTAGTAGGCAGTGATGCGTGCGGCCATGGCCTGCAGCTCGGCGAGCGTCGACTCGGTGCCCGGTGCAAAGCCGGTGGCGACCAGTAGCTCGGATTCCGGGAAGGCGGTGGCGCCGGTGACCCGGACTTCGTTGACCAGGACGCGGGTGCCTTCGCCACCGGGCTCGATGACGGCCGTGGACTCTTCGATGAGGACCTTCGGCGGTGCGCGCTGCAGTTGGACCGGAGGAGGCAGCTGTCGGAGCTGGGTGCCTGAACCCGGGGGGTCCTGGGCGTATGCACCATGTCCCAGCGCGAGTAGCGCCAGCGGCAGGATATTCGATCGGATTTTCATGGGCGCCTTCCCCGGGGGGGCAATGTCCCGACCACGTTGGGCGAACGTGTGTGGGAGTAGTGCAGCCTGGATCGGCTCGCGCGTTCGCACGCAGCCGCCAGGGACTGGCCATCCTTCTGCGGGGGCCTCCGTGTGAAGGACTTCGCTTGGCCTTCATCATCCGCCTGCGGGAAGGCCGAGTTTCGTGCGGTACCGAACTTATGGGCGCGCAGGTTCGGTGGTCGTTGGGGCGGGCAGGGGGCGGATGCGGTTCAGATCGCCCTTGCGGTGCCGGAAATGATCATCTGCCTGGCCACCCATTCCGCCGCGCGGATGCCGTCGACACCCGCCGACAGGATGCCCCCCGCATAGCCCGCACCTTCGCCGGCGGGGAACAGGCCGCGGGTATTGAGGCTTTGACCGTCTTCTCCACGGGTCAGGCGAACCGGCGACGAGGTGCGCGTTTCGACGCCGGTGAGCAGGGCGTCCTCCATGTCGAAACCCTTTATCTGCCGGCCAAATGCCGGCAGCGCTTCGCGGATCGCATCTATCGCGTAGCGCGGCAGCGCCGTGGACAGGTCGCCCAGCCGCACGCCCGGCGTATACGACGGCAACACCACGCCGTGTACGGACGAGGGCTGGCCGCGGATGAAGTCGCCGACTTTCTGGGCGGGCGCTTCGTAAGTCCCGCCGCCCAACTGGTACGCCACCGATTCCCAGTGCCGCTGCAGCGCGATGCCGGCCAGCGGGCTGCCGCTGGGGTCGAACTCGGCGAAGTCCTCGGGCGTGATGCCGACCACGATGGCGGCGTTGGCGTTACGCTCGTTGCGCGAGTACTGGCTCATGCCGTTGGTGACCACGCGGCCCGGCTCGCTGGCCGCCGCCACCACGGTGCCGCCAGGGCACATGCAGAAACTATAGACTGAGCGGCCGTTGCGGCAGTGGTGCACCAGCTTGTAGTCGGCCGCGCCCAGCAGCCGGTGGCCGGCCTGCGGGCCGAAGCGCGCCTCGTCGATCAGCGACTGGGGGTGCTCGATCCGGAAGCCGATCGAGAATGGCTTGGCTTCCATGTGGACGCCGCGGGCGTGCAGCATCTCGAAGCTGTCGCGGGCGCTGTGGCCCAGGGCCATCACCACGTGGTCGGCGCGCAGGATCCCGCTGCTGGCCAGTACCACGCCGCGCACCCGACGGTCGCCGTTGGAGTCGAGTTCGATGAGCAGGTCGTCCACGCGCTGCGAGAAGCGGATTTCACCGCCAAGCGCTTCGATGGTGGCGCGCATGTGCTCCACCATCGACACCAGACGGAAGGTGCCGATGTGCGGCTTGTTGACGTACAGGATCTCGTCGGGTGCGCCGGCCTTGACGAACTCGTCCAGCACCTTTCGGCCCAGGTGACGCTTGTCGCTGATCTGGCTGTAGAGCTTGCCGTCGGAGAATGTGCCCGCGCCGCCTTCGCCGAACTGCACATTCGACTCGGGGTCGAGCACCTTCCTGCGCCAAAGGCCGAAGGTGTCCACGGTGCGCTCGCGCACCTGCTTGCCGCGTTCGAGGATGATGGGCTTGAGGCCCATCTGCGCCAGCACCAGGCCGGCGAACAGGCCGCAGGGGCCCATGCCCACAACGATCGGCCGCAGCATCTGTTCCGGTGACGGCCCGGCGATGAAGCGATAGGTCGTGTCGGGCGTCGGTGCCACCTTGATGCGGTTGGTGCGTGTTTCCGCCGCCACGCGCTTCAGCACCGCCGCCTCGTCGGCCACGTCCACGTCCACTGAATAGGTCAGCACGATGTGGCCGCGCTTGCGGGCGTCGTAGCTGCGCTTGGCCACAGTGACGCCGCGCAGCGAGCCGGTGGGCAGCTTCAGGCGGGCCAATACGGCGTCGTTGAGCGCGGTTTCGGCGTGGTCCAGCGGCAGCGTGATATCGGTGAGTCGAAGCAAGGGGGTGGGGGCGTGGTGTCTGATGAGGCCGTCATGATCCCACGGAACCCGCCAGGGGCGCGGTCAGCCCCGGATGCGAATATTCTGGAGATCCTCGCCAGCGGCCCGCAGCGCAGGGCGACATGGACCTATCCCCGGAGTTCTTCTGCTTCGTGCTCATCGGCCTCGCGGCCCAGCTCGTCGATGGCGCCCTGGGCATGGCCTGCGGCGTCACCAGCTCCAGCCTGCGGCTGGCCTTCGGCCTGCCCCCGGCGGTGGCCAGCGCCAGCGTGCACGCGGCCGAGGTGGCCACCACCGGCGTGTCGGGGCTGAGCCATGGGCTGCTGGGCAACGTGGACGGCCGGCTGATGTGGTCGCTGGTGCTGCCTGGGGTGCTGGGCGCCATCTTCGGCGCACCGCTGCTGAGCTGGGCCGGCCGGGCCTGGTTGCGGCCATAGGTTTCGGCCTACCTGCCGGGGCTGGACCTGCTGCTGCTGGGGCGGGCCCCGGCGGGCGCCGGCCAGGCCCATGATGGCCGCCGTGGGCCTGATGGTGGCCGGGGGCCGCGTCTACAACCTGCTGCGTTGATATCCTTGCGGGCATGACGCCCGCCGCCCTGTCCCACCTCGACCGCCTGGAAGCAGAAGCCATCCACATCCTGCGCGAGGTGGCGGCCGAATTCCGCAACCCGGTGATGCTCTATTCGGTGGGCAAGGACAGCTCGGTGCTGCTGCACCTGCTGGTGAAGGCGTTCCATCCGGCGCGCCCGCCCATCCCGTTGCTGCACGTGGATACCGGCTGGAAGTTCCGCGAGATGATTTCCTTCCGCGATCGCCGCGCCGCCGAGACCGGCGTCGAGCTGCGCACCCACACCAATCCCGAGGGCAAGGCCCAGGGCGTCGGCCCGGTCACGCACGGCGCCACCGTGCACACCGACGTGATGAAGACCCAGGCGCTGAAGCAGGCGCTGGACCAGTGGGCCTTCGACGCGGCCATCGGCGGTGCCCGCCGCGATGAGGAGAAGTCGCGCGCCAAGGAGCGCGTGTTCTCCTTCCGCAGCGCCCAGCACCGCTGGGACCCGAAGAACCAGCGCCCCGAGCTGTGGGACCTGTACAACACCCGCATCCACAAGGGCGAGAGCGTGCGCGTGTTCCCGATCTCGAACTGGACCGAGCTGGACGTGTGGCTGTACATCTACCGCGAGAAGATCCCGGTGCCCTCGCTCTACTTCGCGGCCGAGCGGCCGGTGGTGGAGCGCGACGGCGCCCTGATCATGGTGGACGACGAACGCCTGCCGCTGCGCGAGGGCGAAGTGCCCACGCTGCGCAAGGTGCGCTTCCGCACCCTGGGCTGCTACCCGCTCACCGGCGCCATCGAATCCGACGCCGACACGCTGGAGGCCATCATCGCCGAGATGCTGGTGGCCACCACCTCCGAGCGCCAGGGCCGCGTGATCGACCACGACCCCTCGGCCTCGATGGAAAAGAAGAAGCAGGAGGGCTACTTCTGATGGCCACCAAGACGCCGGGCACTGGAACTGGGGGAGGCCCGGGGGGGGGGGGGGAGGGCCCGCCCCCCCGCCACCACCAACCCCAAGCCCAACAC
>JAIBEO010000120.1 GCA_019459185.1 Rhizobium sp.
GGGGGGCGGGGGCGGGGGGGGCAGGGGGGGGCCGGGGGGGGGGGGCCGTGGGGGCGGGGGGGGGTGGGGGCGGGGGGGGGGGGGGGGGCCCCCCCCCCGCCGACGGCCGATGCTGCAGCCAGCGTGCGATGGTGGCTTCCAGCAGGCGGCGGTCCACCGGCTTGGACAGGTAGTCGTCCATGCCGGCGTCCAGGCACTTCTGGCGGTCGCCGGCCATGGCGTTGGCGGTCATGGCGATGATGGGCAGCCGTGCCAGGTTCTGCGCCACTTCGAACTGGCGCCATTCGCGCGAGGCGGTGTAACCGTCCTTCACCGGCATCTGGCAGTCCATCAGCACCAGGTCCAGGTTGCCCTGCTGCATGCGGTCGAGCGCCTTTTCGCCGTTGTCGGCGGTTTCGCAGTGCAGGCCCAGCAAGCCCACCAGGCGCTGCGCCACCATCAGGTTCACCGGGTTGTCTTCCACCAGCAGGATGCGGCCGCGCAGGCGGCCCTTGCCGGTGTCGCCGCTGTCTTCGCCGGTGGGGCCCACCAGCGTGCGCTCGGGCAGCGGCTCGGGTTCGGGTTCCGGCGTGCGTGGCGAAGTCTGGGCAGAGAGGAAGCTGCCGATGGCGTTGCGCAGTTCGCTGCCGCCGATCTGGCGCGGCAGCAGCAGGGCGTGCGGCCCTTGGGTGAGTTCGGCGGCCACGGCTTCCTCGCCATGCAGGTAAACCACGCGCAGGTCCTCCAGCTCCGGGGTGCGGCGCAGGTTGCGGTGCAGGGCGATGGCCGTGCTGCGCACGCTGTTGAGGTCGACCAGCAGCAAATCGAAGCTCCAGTTGGCGCCGCGGGTGAGCGCGGTTCGCAGCTTGGTGAGCGTGTCCTGCGTGGTTTCGGCCTGGGTGAGGTTGGCGCCCCAGCCGGGCGCGGCCTGGCCGATGCGCTGGCGCAGGTGGGCGTCGGTGCTCAGCAGCAGCACGCGCGCGCCGTTGAGGTCGCTGCGCTGGCCCTGGATGTCGCCGGCGGCCTTGAGCAGCGGGATCTCGAACCAGAAGGTCGAACCGCGGCCGGGCTCGGATTCCACGCCGATGCTGCCGCCCATCAGGTCGACGATGCGCTTGCAGATCACCAGGCCCAGGCCGGTGCCGCCGTACAGGCGGGTGGTGCTGGCGTCGGCCTGGCTGAAGGCGCGGAACAGGCGGGCGTCCTTGTCGATGCCGATGCCGGTGTCGGTGACTTCGAAGCGAAGCTCGTGCTGGCTGCGGGTCTCGCCGCGGCGCGTCACCGCCAGGCTCACCGAGCCGCGCTCGGTAAACTTCACGGCGTTGCTGAGCAGGTTGGTCAGCACCTGGCGCAGGCGCACCGGGTCGCCGCGCACGGCCAGGCGCACGGCCGGGTCGATCTGCAGGTTCAGGCGCAGACCCTTGGATTCGGCCGGCTTCTCCATCAGGCGGATCACCGAATCGAGCAGCTCGCGCAGGTTGAAGCTGGTGGTTTCCAGCGTCACCTTGTTCGCTTCGAGCTTGGAGTAGTCGAGGATGTCGTCGACGATGCGCTGCATCTGCCGCGCCGAGGTGTAGGCGGTGCGCAGGATCTCCTGCTGGTCGGGCTGCAGGCGCGAGCTCATCAGCAGGTCGAGCATGGGGATGATGCCGTTGAGCGGCGTGCGGATTTCGTGGCTCATGGTGGCCAGGAATTCGCCCTTGGCCATCATGGCCGATTCGGCCGCCTGCTTGGCTTCGGTCAGCTCGCGCTCGAGGCGGCGGTGCAGGGCCAGTTCTTCCTGCAGCGCGTTCACTTCGCGGGTCTGTTCGCCGGTGGTCTGGGCGGCCTGCACCAGCGCGCGGTTGCGCAGGCTCACCGCGCGCCAGAAGCCGGCCGCGCCGGCCAGCGCCAGCAGCGCCGCCACGAAGGCCAGCGATTGCCACAGCCAGTTGTCGCTGAAGTGGCTGATGGCGGCGGCGATGGCCGCGCCGGCGGCGCCGGAGATGGCCAGCCAGCGGACGATCAGGGCGTCATGCACGTTGGGAGGCATCTCAGAGCACCGCCTGCTGGAAGTCGAAATCCATGTCGCGGTCGGCCTGCTGCACCAGGTTGCCCTGGATGAAATCGATGCCGCTCATCCACAGCGTGGCGGCGGCCTGGGCGTCCTCGACGCCGTGGCCGATCACCTCGAGCCCGCGGCGGTGGGCGCGGTCGATCAGCACCTTGAGTTCGTCGCGCATGGCCGGGGTGAGCGCAGTGGCGGTGTATTTGCGCGCCAGCTTCACGAAGCCCAGCGGCAGCTCGTCGAACAGTCGCTCGGTGTCGGGGCTCGATTCGAACTGGCTCAGGCAGAACTGCACGCCGTCGGCCACCATGGCGTCGCAGAACTGGCGGATGGTGGCGGCATGGATCACCGCGTCTTCCATGCGCAGCTCGATCACCATCGAGGTGCCGGGCACGTCGTGCGCCACCAGCTCGGCCTTGAGCCAGGTGGCCTGGCCCGCGTCGGCCAGCGTCAGCGGCGACTGGGTGACGAACAGCCGCAGCGGCCGGCCTTCGGCGCGGCGGTCGCGCACCAGCTTCATCGAGGCCTGCAGCACCCAGCGGTCGATGTCGAGGATGAAGTCGCCGCGTTCGGCCAGCGGCACCACCTCGGCCGCCGGCAGCAGCTTGCCGTTGGCGTCGCGCAGGCGCAGCAGCACCTGGTACTGGGAATCGTCGCTGCCGGCCACGGCCACCACCGGCTGGTACAGCAATTCCAGGCTGTTGAGCGCGATGGCCTCGCGGATCTGCTTCACAAGCGCCGCCTCGCGCGCCGCCTCGGTGGGTTGGGCGGGCTCGAAGCGCTTGTAGCCGCGGTCGCTCGTTCGCGCCTCGCGGGCCATGCGCTCGGCGGCGTTGAGCAGGTCGCCGGCGTCGTGGAAACAGTGCCTGAAGGCGCAGATGCCCACCGACACGCGCAGGCGCAGCGGGTGGCCCTGCATGGTGAACGGGTGCTGCACCAGCGCATTGCGCAGCTGGGTGGCGAAGGCTTCCAGCCCGACCTCGTCGCGTTCGGTGTCGAGCACCAGGAAGCTGCCGTCGCCGAAGCGGGTGGCCGGCACCTGGCCGGCGCGTTCGCCCACCAGCTTGCCCACGCCGGCCAGCAGCTGCTCGAGCGCGGTCAGGCCCAGGCGGTCGCGCAGCAGGTTCACGCTTTCCACTTCCAGGAACAGCAGGCCACCCGGGCTGGCGGCGCTGGCGCCGGCCACCACGCCGTGCAGCGATTCCAGCAGCTCCGAGCGGTGCAGCAGGCCCGTTTCCGGGTTGCGTCCGCTGCGCCGGGCCGGGCGTGCCTGCATGGCGCGGTGGCGGGTGACGCGGTTCTGCACGGCGGCGATCAGGTGCTTGGGCCGCACCGGCTTGGTGATGAAGTCGTCGCCGCCGGCTTCGAGCGCGTCGAACTGGCGGTCGGCATCGGCTTCGCCCGACAGGAACACGATGGGCGTGTGCAGGAACGGGTCCTGGTCGCGGATCAGCACGGTCAGCTCGATGCCGTTGGCATGCGGCATGTGCAGGTCCATCAGGATCAGGTCGGGGTTGAAGCGGTGCAGGGCCTCGAGCACGTCCAGCGGGTCGAGCACCACTTCGGTCTGCATGCCGGCGTTGCGCAGGATGCCTTCGGCGAACAGCGCCTGGTTGCGGTCGTCTTCCACCACCAGCACGCGGAAGGGTTCGCCGCCGCCCGGGCTGAGCAGCACGGCCAGGCGCCGCAGCACTTCGGCGGCATTGGGCTCCACCAGCAGCAGGTCGACGCCGGCGCGCTGGGCGTTCAGGCGCAGGGTGATGTCGTCGGCGGCGCTCAGCGCCACCAGCTGGATGGGCTGGCTGCTGCGCGTGCGGGCGTCGCGCACGGTGGCGCCGATGGCGTCGAGCTGGTCGCTGAAGGCGGCGTCCACCAGGGCCAGGCGGGCGGGCAGGGCACCGAGCAGTTCGTGCAGTTCCTCGGCGCTTTCCAGCAGCTCCACTTCGTAGCCGGCGGCTTCCAGGCGCTGGTCGAGTTCCAGCGACAGCGGGCCGTGTTCGGTGAGGTGGTAGACGCGGGTGCCCGGCGTGACCGGTGGCGGCTCGGCCGCGGCGGCGGGCGCGGGTGGGGCGGCGGGCGCCGGTGGGGCGGCGGGCTTCGCAGGTGCGGCGGCGGTCGGCTTCGGCGTGGGCGTCGGCGCGGGGCCGTGGCGCGGGCCGGCGGCGATGTGCGGCGGCTCGGCGGGTTTGGCTGGTTTGGCAGGTTCGGCCTGCGGCGGTGGCGCGGTGGCTTCGCCCACTTCGGTGGCGGTGGCCGGCGGCGCGTCTTCGCTCCAGCGGCGCCAGTAGTTGGCCGGCGGCGTCTCGGCGCGGCCGCTGCCCTGCTGCGGGCGCGGCGGGGCCATGCCGGGCGTGGGCGCCTCGGACGCCATGGGCACGGCGTGGCCGATGTCTTCCACCAGGTGCCACAGCCGTTCGCCGGTTTCCGGCGAGGGCAGTGCCTGCTGCTGCAGGGTTTCGTCGAGCAGGGCGTGCAGGCGCAGGAAGTGTTCGCCGGCTTCGTCCAGGCCGTGGCGCTGGCAGGCCTGGCCCAGGTGCAGGGCGTCTTCGTGCATCAGCGCCAGGCCGTTGATGTCCCAGCCGTCCTGCAGGAAGCGGTGCAGGCGGCGGCCAAGGGTTTCCACGCGCCGCGGCAGGTGGCGCAGGAAGGCGTGTCGGTGTTCGGCGAGTCGTGACTCGTCGTGCGGATTCATCGCGTGGCCCCCGGTTGGCCTTGGATTATGCCTTTGGGGCCGGCCGCGCGTCGCCACACCCAGCGGGCCACCCGGAACACCACCAGCGCGGCGACGCCCAGCACGGCCAGCAGCAGCGCCAGCGCCGCCCAGGGGTAGGCGAACACCAGGCCCAGCGCGCCCAGCGTGGCCACGTCCTCGCCGGCGGACGCCGCCCAGTTCGACACCGGCTCGGGCGAGGCGTTGATGAGCGCGCGCGTGCCCGACTTGAGCAGGTGCGTGCCCAGCGCCGCGCTCGCGCCCAGCGCCAGCGCGCCGCCGGCCAGCTGGCCGTCGTCGGACAGGGTGGCGGCGGCCAGGAAGGCGCCGGCCGGGATGCGCGCCAGGGTCTGCAGCAGGTCCCAGCCCGAATCCACGCCCGGAATCTTGTCGGCGGCGAACTCCACCACGGCCAGCGCACCGGCGGTGCCCAGCACCCAGGGCGAGCTGGTGGCGGCCAGCGCGGTGGGCAGCTCCACCCAGCCCATCAGCCCGGCGATGCCGACGCCGAACACCGTCAGGTAGGCGCGCACGCCGGCCAGGCAGGCCAGGGCAAGGCCGAGGGCGAAGATGTGGGCTTCGGTCATGGCGGAGGCTCCCGGAGCGTGACGTGGTTCACAGTATAGTGAGCCTCCGCCTTGACGCTGGCGGAGCGCACCGGCTCTAGTTGACCGGATTCGCGCCGCCCGCGCACCTGTTGCCGCCCATGAGCACCCCCGCCCCGGTCAAGCCCCGCTTCGTCATCGTCCCGCACCGCCCGCACGCGCGGGTGCTGCTGGCCGTGGCGGTCGCGCTGTGGCTGGCCAGCCTGGTGGCCACCTGGTGGGTGGCTTCCGAGCGGGCCGCCCCGGGCCTGGCCAAGGTGCGCGACGAACTCGACCTGGCCAACCGCCGCGTCGCCGACAGCGAGGCCCTGGTGCGGCAGCTGCGCCAGAACGTGGCCACCCTGCGCCGCAGCGACCAGATCAGCCGCAGCGCCAACACCGAGCTGCAGGCCAGCCTGGCCGAGCGCGAGGAAGAAGTCTCCGGCCTGCGCGCCGACGTGGCCTTCTACGAGCGCCTGGTGGGCGCCACCGGCCAGCGCCGCGGCCTGAGCGTGCACGAGGCCGTGTTCGCGCCCGAGGAAGGCGGCACCTGGCGCTACACCGTCACGCTCACCCAGAACCTCAACCGCGGCGCCATCAGCAAGGGCGAAGCGCGGGTGTCGGTGGAAGGCGTCAGCCAGGGCCGCCTGCGCAGCCTGGGCTGGGAAGAACTCCTGCAGAAGCCGGGCGCACCCGGACAGCCGTTTTCGTTCCGCTATTTCCAGCAGCTCGAAGGCAGCGTGATGCTGCCCGAGGGCTTCACCCCCCAACGCGTCCGCGTGCAGCTGCGCTCGGACGGCAGCACCGTGGACCAGGCCTTCCCCTGGCAGGCCCAGGCACCACGAGGAGAATGAGATGCTCGGCATCGGAAAGAGCAAGTCCCCCGGCCACGGCCAACACGCCGTGGAAACCCTGGTTGGCCCGCGCGCGGTGATCCGCGGCGACGTGAATTTCACCGGCGGCCTCTACGTCGAGGGCACCATCTACGGCAAGGTGGTGGCCGACGAAGGCTCGGCCGCCGTGCTCACCATCGCCGACAAGGGCCGCGTCGAAGGCGAGGTGCGCGCGCCGGTGGTGGTCATCAACGGCCACATGCAGGGCGACGTGTACGCCAGCGAGCGGGTGGAACTGGCCGCCAACGCCCGCGTACAGGGCAATATCCACTACAAGGTGGTGGAAATGGCCGCCGGCGCCATGATCACCGGCCGCCTGATCCATGCCGACGCCCCGCTGGCCCAGCTCACCGGCCCCGACACGGCGCCCGCGCCGGCCAGCCGCGTGAAGGCCAAGGGTGAAGCGCAGGAAGCTTGAACCCGGGGCCGCGAGGCCCCATCTTGGCGGCATGGAAATGCACCCCAGCTACCAGCAGCTCGACGCCCCGCTCGAGTTCACCGCGTCCGCGGCCGCCAAGGTCGCCTCCCTCATCGCCGAGGAAGGCAACCCGGCGCTCAAGCTGCGCGTGTACATCACCGGCGGCGGCTGTTCGGGCTTCCAGTACGGCTTCGAGTTCGACGAGCAGCAGGCCGAGGACGACCTGGCCCTGCAGCGCGACGGCGTGACCCTGCTGGTCGACCCGCTGAGCCTGCAGTACCTGATGGGCGCCGAGGTGGACTATCGCGAAAGCCTGCAGGGCGCGCAGTTCGTCATCCGCAACCCGAACGCCAAGACCACCTGCGGCTGCGGCAGCAGCTTCTCGGCCTGAGCCCCGCGCGCATGTCGTCCGTGCCGCCGCCCGCCTTCGGCTTCCGCGGCCCGGGCCCCGACCGCTCCGAACTGCTGCGCGACCGCCCCGACGAGCTGCGCGCCCGCTGGCCGGCCGCGCGCGTGCTGGTGGTGGACGCCGAGGGCAACGCCCGTTTCCACGGCAGCGACGAGGCCCCCGAGCCCGGCCGCGGCGCCGACTTCGCGGAAGAACTGCCGGCCGGCGCCAGCTTCCTGGGCCTGGACGGCGACACCGCCTGGTTCGCGCTGCCGCATGAATCCCTTTCCGAACCGCTGCCCGGCCGCATCGGCCTGCGCGACGCCGCCGTGCGCTGGCCGCCGCTCGAGGCCGCCGCGCTGGCCCAGGCGCGCGCGCTGGTGCACTGGCAGCAGCGCAACCGCCACTGCGGCGGCTGCGGCGAATTGCTGGTGCTGGCCCGCGCCGGCTACAACGCGCGCTGCCCGGCCTGTGGCCTGGAACACTACCCGCGCACCGACGCCGCCATCATCGTCGCGGTCACCGACGGCCCGCGCCTGCTGCTGGGCCGCCAGGCCAGCTGGCCGCCGAACCGCTGGTCGGTGCTGGCGGGTTTCGTGGAGCCTGGCGAATCGCTGGAACAAACCGTCGCGCGCGAAGTGATGGAAGAAGCTGGCGTGCCGGTGTTGTCCTGCACCTACGCCGCGTCACAGCCCTGGCCCTTCCCGGCCGCGCTGATGGTGGGTTTCCACGCCGAAGGCGCGCCGGTGGAGCCGGTGGTGAGCGACGAACTCGAACAGGCGCGCTGGTTCAGCGCCGCCGACATCCACGCCGGCGTGGCCTCGGGCGAACTGCTGCTGTCGCCGCGCCTGTCCATTTCGCGCTGGCTCATCGACAGCTGGCTGGCGGGCCAGCCCGGGGCCTAGGCGGCCCCGCGGCAATCGGGGCTAGAATCTGGCCATGTCCGCCGCGCTCATCGCCGTCGTCGTTTCGCTCCTGCTGGGGCACGTGTTCCCGGCGCTGCCGGCGTTGCGCCGCTACGACTGGTTCATCGGCTGGCTGCACTGGCTGGGCAGGCAGAGCGGCGGCGACTGGCCGAACAAGGTGGGCCTGCTCATTGCCGTGGGCCTGCCGCTGCTGGCGGTGGGCGCGGTGCAGTTTTTCATCGACGAAATCGCCTACGGCCTGCCGGCGTTTTTCTTCGCGCTGCTGGCGCTGCTCTACACCTGGGGCCCGCGTGACCTGAGCCTGGACGTGGAAGCGGTGATCGAGGCGCGCGAGCCCGAGGCGCGCTGCGCCGCGGCCACGGCGCTGTTCCCCGAAGGCGGCACGCCGGTGTGCGAAGGCCCGCCCCTGGTGGAAGCGGTATTCCGCTGCGCGCTGTGGCGCTGGTTCGGCGTGCTGTTCTGGTTCCTGGTGGCGGGCGCCGTCGGCGCCATCGGCTACCGGCTGATTTCGCTGTGCGCGCAGGGCGAAGCCCGCCGCAGCCTGCCCATCGGCCAGCGCGGCGTGGCGCGCATTGCGCTGGCGGTGCTGAACTGGCCGGTGGCGCAGCTGATGACCTTCGCGCTGGCATTGGCGGCCGACTTCGACCGCGTGCTCAGCGCCTGGCGCGACTGGCACGCGGAGGGCGTTCGCCTGGACGTGGGCTTCCTGGGCGCCGCGGCGCGCGCGTCGGTGGCCAGCGAGCTGGCCGAAGAAGACGCCTACGCCGTCGACGGCCCCGCGCAGGCCCCGGGCCTGCTGGAACTGCGCGACGCCATGAGCCTGGTCTGGCGCGTGCTCCTGCTGTGGCTGGGCGTGCTCGCCGTCATCGTGTTGGCCGGCTGGGCCACCTGAGGCATCCGGCAGGGTGGGAGAAAGAGCTTTGCCACGGATGACACGGATAAAAGCCGATCAGAGCCGATAGGGCAAAAGCGTTCCAAGTGGTTTTCGCGAGGCATTGCCCGACGCGAAGAGCCCAACAAAATCGCCTTTGCTCTCTCCGTGTTTATCGGTTTCTATCCGCGTCATCCGTGTTAAAGGCTTTTTAGGGCCGGTTACCGCGAAGCTCCCGCACACGGGCCTCGAGCGAGGCGGCGGTGGCCACGGTGCCGGGTACCGGCGGGTCGGCGATGAGGCCGACGTGGGCGCGCAAGCGGCGCGGCGCGCGCAGGCGGCCGAGGCGGCTGTCGCGTTTGCTCCACATGCTGTCCCACAGGCCCGTGAGCGCCATCGGCACCACCGGCACCGGGTTGCTGGCCAGGATGCGTTCGATGCCGCCCTTGAAGGGCGCGATGCGGCCGTCCTTCGTGAGCGCGCCCTCGGGGAAGATGCAGACCAGTTCGCCGGCGTCGAGCGCGGTCTTCACTTCTTCGAAAGCCGCCTCCATCACCGCCGGGTCTTCCTTCGCGCCGGCGATGGGGATGGCGCGGTGCGCGCGGAACACCCAGTTCATGCCGGGGATGCGGAAGATCTTGTAGTACATGACGAAGCGGATCGGGCGCGGCACCGCGGCGCTGATCACCAGCGGGTCCATGTAGCTGACGTGGTTGCACACCAGCACGGCCGGGCCTTCGTCGGGCACGTTGTCTTCCACGCCTTCGATGCGCACGCGGTAGAACAGCGAAACGTAGATCCAGGCCAGGAATCGCAGGAAGAACTCCGGCACCAGGCTGAAGATGAGCATGGACACCAGCGCGTTGGCGATCGCCAGCGCCAGGAACACCTGCGGGATGGTCCAGCCCAGCAGTTGCTGCACCGCCACGCCCAGCACCGCCGCCATGACGATGAAGAAGGCGTTCTGGATGTTCACGCCGGCGATGACGCGCGAGAGCTCTTCCTTCGGCGTGCGGCTCTGCACCAGGGCGAACAGCGGCACGATGAAGATGCCGGCGAACAGGCCGATCAGCACGAGGTCGGCGATGAGGCGCCAGTTCCCGCCGGCCACGAATTCACGCACGGTCAGGCCGCTGGCCGACACCGCGCCCGGCTGGGCGAAATACAGGTCGGCGCAGAACACCGTCATGCCGATCGCGCCCAGCGGCACCAGGCCGATTTCGATGGTGCGGTGGCTGAGCTTTTCGCACAGCAGCGAACCGATGCCGGTGCCCACCGAGAACAGCACGAAGCAGAACAGGTACAGCGTGCTGCCGCCACCGAGGTAGGTTTCGGCGTAGGTGGGCAGCTGCGCGGTGAGCACGGTGCCGACGAACCAGAACCAGGAAATGCCGAGGATGGCGTTGCGCACCGCCAGCTGCTTGCGCGCCAGCCGGAATGCCTTGAGCGATTCCGGGAACGGGTTCCAGTTGATCTTCAGGTCCGGCGCCGAGGCATCCACGGTCGGCACCAGGCGGCTCACCAGGTTGCCGGTGATGGCCAGTGCCACGATGGCCGCCGCGGCCGCTTCCGGGCCGTATTCGCCGGCGACCACGAAGATCAGGCCGCCGAAGATCATGCCCAGCAGGATGGACATGGACGTGCCCATCTCGACCAGGCCGTTGCCGCCGGTGAGCTCCTCGGGCTTGAGCACGCTGGGCAGGATGGAATATTTCACCGGCCCGAACAGGGTGGACTGCAGGCCGGTGCCGAACAGCGCCACCAGCAGCAGCGCCATGTTTTCGGCCAGGAAACCCACGGCGGCGACCGACATGATGCCGATCTCCATCATCGTGGTGATGCGGATCAGCCGCGACTTCTCCAGCTTCTCGGCCACCTGGCCGGCGATGCCGGAAAACAGGAAGTAGGGCAGGATGAACAGCGCCGGCGCCAAGTTGGTGTACAGCGTGCGCTGCTCGGCGCTGGTGCCCAGGAAAAACAGCAGGCCGATGATGGCCTGCCGGTACACGTTGTCGTTGAACGCGCCAAGCGACTGCACCACGAAAAAGGGCAGGAAACGCCGCTGCCCGAGCAGTTCGAACTGGTTATGCGCCATGGTCCCGCCAATTCCAAGAATAGGGGTCAGAGTACTATCTCCGCTTTCCGGAAATAGTACTCTGACCCCTATTCTTGGAAT
>JAIBEO010000145.1 GCA_019459185.1 Rhizobium sp.
GACCCGTCGAACCTGATCGGCGCGGTCAACACCACCGCCGACGGCGCCATCTACTTCTCCATCACCGCCGGCGCCACCCCGGTGCTCGCCACCGACACCCTGACCTTCGACGGTGACCGCATCCTCACCGGCAAGGCCCCGGTCGACTGCACCTACGGCCTCTACGACGTTCCGTCGCAGGCCCAGGCGGGCGGCGCTACCGGCCGCGTCACCACCACCTCCGGCGCCTACATCCGCTTCGCCCCCAGCTACGCGCTGGCGGTGGACAACCAGGGCAACCCGGTCGCCGACGTCGAATCCGTCGACGTGGCCTACAGCGAGTTTGTCAGCCAGGCGCCGACCTTCAGCATCCTGCGTGGCCAGATCGGCGGCTTCAGCTACGGCACCGTCGCCCAGGTCAACGGCACCACGCAGCCGATGACCCTCGACGGCCTGCCGGTCGAGCTGGTGGACCTGATGGACGCCGACACCGCGCTGGTCTTCTCCGGTGATTTCAGCACCGCCGGCGACGTGTACTTCAGCACCGCGACCAACTGCTCCACCAACGCGCAGTCGGCCGACAGCTTCGACGACACCCAAGCCGTGTTCACCGTCGGCAGCAACGCCGCCGTGAACCGCTACCTGTGCTACTCGGTGAGCGGCGACCCGATCCGCGCCAGCGAGTTCACCGTGGCCCTGGCCCCGGTGTCCGCCGATGCGACCACCTACGCCGTGGACGACCTGGGCCCGATGGACCTGGGCGTGATCACCCGCAACGGCACCGAGCTGCAGGCCCCGCTGGCCCAGGTTCCGGCCAACTACCTGTCGCGCATGGTGCTCACCAACACCGGTTCGGCGGATCGTCCGTACGAGATCGCGGTGTTCGGCGAAACCGGCAACGTCATCTCCACCGCCAACCTCACCGGTTCCGTGCCGGCGGGCGGCACCCAGGTGGTCGACCTGACGTCCGTGCTGACCGGCTTCACCGCCGCCCCGCGCGCCACGCTCAACGTGACCGTTGCCGGTCCGAATGGCCAGATCCAGGGCCTGTACCAGATCGTCAACCCGGATTCGGGCACGATCAGCAACCATGTGATGG
>JAIBEO010000148.1 GCA_019459185.1 Rhizobium sp.
GCGGGGGCGCGGTTATCCGCGCCCCCCGGTTAACACCCGCCCCGGGTGGGGGGCGCCCACCCGCCGCGGGCCGGGCTGCTGGTGGTACTGCCGGCGCCCCACCCAGGGGCCGGTGGCGCGCTGCAGCCACCACGGCCAGCGCGCCACGGTCCAGCCCAGGCCCACCAGCAGCCAGGTGGGCCAGGTGCGCGGGGACAGCGGCGGCGGCGGAAGGTCGGGCGTGGCCATGCGGGCGCCATTCTAGCCGCTGGCGCCACCGCGCCGCGGGCGAGGTCGGGTATCCTGCCGCCCATGCAACTCACCCTTGGACAGCGCGTGCTGATGGGCCTGTACGCGCTGGTCCTGCGCCTGGCCTTCCCGATCACGCTCTACCACCTGATCTGGCGCGGCATGCGCCAGCGCGAATACCTGCAGCGCTGGACCGAGCGCTACGGCTGGCTCGAGGGCAAGCTCGACCTGCACGACTCCATCTGGGTGCACGCGGTGTCGGTGGGCGAAGTGATCGCCGCGCGCCCGCTGGTGGACGGCCTGCTGCAGCGTTACCCGGGCCGGCCGCTGCTGGTCACCACCATCACGCCCACCGGTTCGGAACGCGTGCGCGCGCTCTGGGGCGACCGGGTCAAGCACGTCTACCTGCCCTACGACCTGCGCTCGATGGTGCGGCGTTTCCTCGACCGCGCCCGGCCGGCGCTGGCGATCATCGTCGAGACCGAGATATGGCTGAACCTCTACGTCGAATGCGCGCGCCGCGGCGTGCCGCTGATGATGGTGAACGCGCGCCTGTCCGAACGTTCGCTGCGCGGCTACCTGCCGGTGCGCGCGCTGGCGAAGGTGGCGATGCAGGCGGTGAGCCTGGTGGCGGCGCAGTCGCGCGCCGACGCCGAGCGGCTGGCGCAGATCGGCGCCAACCCGGCGCGCATCGTCGTCACCGGCAACCTCAAGTACGACCTGCACCTGCCCGAGGGCGTGGCCGAGCAGGCGCTGCTGTGGCGGCGCGGCTGGGGCGAATCGCGCCCGGTCTGGATCGCCGCCAGCACGCACGGCCCCGAGGAAGCGCAGGTGCTGGCCGCGCACCAGCGCCTGCTGGCCGAACGGCCCGACGCGCTGCTGCTGTGGGCGCCGCGCCATCCCGAGCGTTTCGGCCCGGTGGCCGAATCCCTGCGCGAGGCCGGGCTGAAGGTGCGCTGCCGCCGCTCGCAGCGCCTGCCGGGCCGGGCGACCCAGGTGTTCGTGATCGACACCATCGGCGAACTGCTGTGGTTCTTCGCGGCGGCCGACCTGGCCTTCGTGGGCGGCAGCCTGTGCCGGGTGGGCGGGCACAACGTGCTCGAGCCGGCCTCGCTGGGCGTGCCCAGCGTGGTGGGCCCGCACACCTTCAACTTCAACGAAGTCACCAACCGCCTGCGCGATGGCGGCGGCCTGCTGCAGGTGGCGGATGGGGAGCAGATGGCCGACGCGGTGCGGGGGCTCATCGCCGACCCGGAGCGCCGGCGCCGGATGGGCCAGGCGGCGCGCACCGAGATGCGCGCGCTGGCCGGGGCCCTGGCTCGCACGCTGGACCTCGCGGACCAGGTGCTGGCAGGCCGGCGCGGCTAGCGCGCCAGCCCGCGGGGGAGGGCTCAGCCCTCGGCGTCGGACGCGGCGAGCGCGGCTTCGGCGTCGTTCACCAGCACCGCGTTCACTTCCTGCAGGTCTTCCAGCGAGATGGTGCCGGCGGCCTGCTTCAGGCGCAGGGTGTTGACCAGGAAGGCGTGGCGCGAACGCGCGTATTCGCGCTGGGCCAGGAACAGCGCCTGCTGGGTGATCAGCACGTCGACGATGGTGCGGGTGCCCACTTCGAGGCCGGCTTCGCTGGCTTCGTACGCGGCCTGGGCGGACACCACCGACAGGCGGCGGGCCTCGACCTCGGCGGCGCCGGCGGACAGCGAGCGCTGGGCGTTGCGGGTCTGGCGGATCACCGAGCGACGGGCCTGCTCGAGCTGGTCGGCGGCGATGTCGCGGCCGTGCACGGCCTGGCGCACCTGCGACTGCACGGCGCCACCGGCGTACAGCGGCACGCTCAGCGAAATGCCGACGCTGCTGCTGCCGCCCGAGCTGTTCGGGCCGCCCGGGAATTCGCTCTGCCAGCCGGCGCTGTCGCCGACCGAGGCGGTGGCCGCCAGCGAGGGCAGGTGCGCGGAGCGCGCCGTGCCGATGTCGCGTTCGGCGGCGGCCAGGCCCAGCTCGGCGGCCTTGAGGTCGGGGTTGGACTCGGTGGCGATGGCCACCCATTCCTCGGCGGTGCGGGTGTCGGTGTTCTCCGGCTTGTAGTCCGGGGACAGGCCCATCAGGCCGTCGAGCGGCTGGCCGGTGATCTCGGCGAGCGCCTCGCGCGAATCCTCGAGCGCGGTGGCCGCGGCGATGGCGTTGGCGCGCGCGGTGTCGTAGCGGGCGCGGGCTTCGTGCACGTCGGTGATCGGGGCCAGGCCGACTTCCAGGCGCTTCTCGGCCTGGTCGAGCTGGCGCTTCACCGAGCGCTCCTCGGCGCGCGAGGAGGCGAGCGTTTCGATGGCGGTGAGCACGTTGAAGTAGGCGTCGGCGACGCGCACCAGCAGGTTGTTGGCCTCGCCCTGGTAGCTGGCGTCGGCCTGCTCGCGGCGCAGCTTGGCGGCGTTGAGCGCGGTGTAGTTGCCGTGGTCGTAGAGCGACTGGCTCAGGCTGGCGCCGTAGCTGCGGCCGCGCACGTAGCCTTCTTCGCCGCGGACGCGGTCGTCGGAGATGCCGGCGCTGGCGCTGATCTGCGGCAGCAGGCGGGCGCGGCTCTGCACCACGCCTTCGCCGATGGAGAGGCGCTGGGATTCGGCGGCGGCGAGCACCGGGTCGCTCTGGCGGGCCATTTCATAGGCCTTCATCAGGTCGGCGGCCGAGGCGCTGCCGGCGACGCCGGTCAGCAGGATGGCGAGGGTGAGGGGGCGGAGGCTCAGGCGCATTGGGGGAGGTCCTGGGAGGTCAGAGGGAGAAATGCGGGGCCGGCTCGGCGCCGTGCAGGTAGGGCACGTCGGTCTCGAACAGGCTCTCGCGGTGGAAGCCTTCGCCGCGGCGGGTGACGAGCACCGCTTCCTGCACCGGCGACTGGCCGTGGATGACGAACAGGCGGCCGCCGGGCTTGAGCCAGGCGCCGAAACGCTCCGGGTCGGTGGCGACGGCGCCGGTGACGCAGATCGCGTCGAAACCGTGGGCGGGCTGCCAGGCGAAGGCGTTGGCCGTTTCCAGGCGCACGTTGGTGACGCCCTCGCTGGCCAGGCGGGCGCGGGTGCGCTCGATGAAGTCGGCGTGGCGGTCGATGCTGGTGACGTCGCGGGCCAGCGCCGCCAGGCAGGCGGTGATGAAGCCCGAACCGGTGCCGATCTCCAGCACCTCGTCGCCCGGCTCGATGGCCATGGCCTGCAGCATGCGGCCCTCGACCACCGGCTTCATCATCACCTCGCCATGCTCGAGCGGCAGCGGCAGGTCGGCGAAGGCGAGCTTGCGGTGGCGCGCCGGCACGAAGTCCTCGCGGCGCACGGTCATGAGCGTTTCGAGCACGCGCGGGTCGAGCACGTCCCAGGGCCGGACCTGCTGTTCGACCATGGCGTAACGGGCCTGCTGGAAGTCAATCGTCATGACGTCTAAATCCTTGAATCGCAAGGGTGCTGATTCTACGCCCGGCCCCGTGAAGGCGGAAGGCAGAGACGGGGGACGCTGCGTGCCGACAGGATGCTGGCGGCTGCCGGGACCCCGTAGTGCCATTAGTCACCGCGACCGCGGGCAGGGTTCGGCGGGGTTCAGGGCTCATCGGCGGCCCGGTCCGTAGGCGCGCAGGAACATGTCCACGGTGGCCTCGACGTGGCGCTCCAGGTCGGGGCCGGCCAGGGCCGCGGGGCAGCTGCAGAGCAGGCGCGCGTGGTGTTCGCCCTTGAGCAGGGCGAAGAACTGCGAGGCGGCCAGGGTGCAGTCGGGCACCTGCAGTTCGCCGGCCTCGACCTCGGCGCGCAGGAAGGCCGCGAAGGCTTCCTGGATGCGCTTGGGGCCGGCTTCCCAGAACAGGTGCGGCAGCTGGGAGTCGTCGGGCAGCTGGCGGGCCATGATCCGGTGCACGGCAATGGCTTCTTCTGACGTGATCAGGCCGAACAGCGCCCGGCCGATGCGCACCAGCTGCTGGCGCATGGGGCCGGCGAAGCGGGCCACGAACAGGTCGGCCGGCAGCAGGTCCTCGCACTTGGCCTTCACCGCCTCGACGAACAGCGTGTCCTTGTCCTGGAAGTGGCTGTAGACGGTGAGCTTGGAGACCCCGGCGGCCTGGGCGACGGCGTCCATGGAGGTGCCGTCGAAACCCCGGGCCAGGAACAGCGCCTTGGCCGCCTCGAGCACGGCGGCGCGCTTTTCCGGATCCTTGGGGCGGCCGGGGGAGGCGGTTCGGGGGGCGGCGACCATGGCTGCAAAAGATTATTGAACTGGTGAGTATCGTAAAGATACCATCCGCTCAGTTCAATCACCGCCGACGCCATGAAGAGCGCAGCCCCGATGCCCCGTTCGATCCTCCTGGCCGGCTTGCTGGCCCTTGTCGCCGGCTGCTCCGGCGACGCCGAAACCGAGGCCGCGGCGCGGCCCGCGATGGTGGTGCAGGCGCGCACCCAGGGCGCGGCGCTGAGCGCCTACGCCGGCGAGGTGCGCGCGCGCCACGAGCCCGCGCTGGCCTTCCGCATCGGCGGCAAGCTGGCGCGCCGGCACGTGGACGTGGGCGACCGGGTGAAGGCCGGGCAGGCCCTGGCCGAGCTCGACGCTTCCGATGTGTCGCTGCAGCGCGAATCGGCACGGGCGGCGCTGGCGTCGGCCGAATCCGACCTGGCGCTGGCCGCTTCCGAACTTGAGCGCTACAAGAGCCTGTTCGATCGCCAGCTGGTCAGCCGTTCGCTCTACGACGCGCGCGTCTCGGCGCACGAGGCGGCGCAGGCGCGGGTGCGCCAGGCCCGCGCGCAGGCTTCCGTTTCCGAGAACCAGGCCGATTACGCCGTGCTGCGCGCGCCGGGCCAGGGCGTGATCGCCCAGCGCCTGGCCGAGGCGGGGCAGGTGGTGGCGGCCGGCCAGACCGTGTTCGTGCTGGCCGAGGACGGCGAGCGCGAGGTGCTGATCAGCGTACCCGAGCGCGACGCCGCCGGCTTCGCGCCCGGCCGCAAGCTGGCGGTGGAACTGTGGTCGATGCCCGGCAAGCATTTCCCCGGCGTGCTGCGCGAGCTCGCGCCGGCCGCCGATGCGCAGGCCCGCACCTTCGCCGCGCGGGTCAGCTTCGACCCCGGCCAGGCCAGCGTGGACCTGGGCCAGAGCGCGCGCGTCTACGCCACCGCCGAGGGCGGCGAAGAGCTGGCGGTGCCGCTGTCGGCCGTGTACGAACATGAGGGCAAGGCCGCGCTGTGGGTGGTGGACGCGGCGAAATCCACCGTGCACCTGCGCCCGGTGCGGCTGGGCCCGTACGGCGAGCGCTGGGTGCCGGTGAAGGACGGATTGGCGCCCGGCGAGTGGGTGGTCGCCGCCGGCGTGCACCTGCTGCTCGAGGGCCAGCGCATCAAGCCGATCGACGGCGACAACCGCCCGGTCGAGCTGGCGCCCGCGCCTTCCGGCGCGCGCTGAGGAGCGGCCATGGACTCCCGCTTCAACCTTTCCGAATGGGCCCTGCGCAACCGTTCGCTGGTGCTGTATTCGATGCTGCTTCTGGCGCTGATCGGAATCTTCAGCTACCAGCGCCTGGGCCAGTCCGAGGACCCGCCCTTCACCTTCAAGATCATGGTGGTGCGCACCTTCTGGCCGGGCGCCACCGCCGACGAGGTGGCCCAGCAGGTCACCGACAAGATCGAGAAGGAAGTGATGGAAACCGGGCGCTACGAATTCGTGCGCTCGTATTCCCGCGCCGGCGAATCGCTGGTGATGCTGATGTCGCGCGATTCGCTCAAGTCGAAGGAGCTGCCCGCGCTCTGGTACGACGTGCGCAAGAAGATCGGCGACATCCGCCACACCCTGCCGCAGGGCGTGGTGGGGCCGTATTTCAACGACGAGTTCGGCGACACCTTCGGCAACATCTACGCGCTCTCGGGCGACGGCTTCGACTACGCCACGCTCAAGGACTACGCCGAGCGCATCGAGCTGGAACTGCACCGCCTGCCCGACGTCGGCAAGATCGAGCTGCTGGGTCTGCAGGACGAGAAGATCTGGATCGAGCTCTCGAACACCAAGCTGGCCACGCTGGGCGTGCCGCTGGAGCTTGTGCAGCAGGCCATAGACCAGCAGAACGCCATCGCGCCGGCGAGCTTCTTCGAGACGCCCACCGACCGCGTGCAGCTGCGCGTGTCCGGCCGCTTCAACGGCGTGCAGCAGATCCGCGACTTCCCCATCCGCGTCGGCGACCGCAGCTTCCGGCTGGGCGACGTGGCCGACATCCGCCGCGGCTTCGCCGACCCGGCGGCGCCGCGCATGCGCTTCATGGGCGAAAACGCCATCGGCATCGCCGTGTCCATGCGCGACGGTGGCGACATCCTGCGCCTGGGCGAGGTGCTGGACCGCGAATTCGCCCGCCTGCAGGAAAACCTGCCGGTCGGCATGACGCTCAAGAAGGTGTCCGACCAGCCCGCCGCCGTGCGCACCGGCGTGGCCGAATTCGTGCGGGTGCTGGCCGAGGCCGTGGTGATCGTGCTGCTGGTGAGCTTCTTCTCGCTGGGTTTCCGCACCGGTCTGGTGGTGGCGCTGTCGATCCCGCTGGTGCTGGCCATGACCTTCGCGGCCATGTACTACTTCGGCATCGGCCTGCACAAGATCTCGCTGGGCGCGTTGGTGCTGGGCCTTGGCCTGCTGGTGGATGACGCCATCATCGCGGTCGAGATGATGGCGGTGAAGATGGAACAGGGCTACGACCGCCTGCGGGCGGCGGCCTTCGCCTACCAATCCACGGCCTTCCCCATGCTCACCGGTACCCTGGTGACGGCGGCGGGATTCCTGCCCATCGCCACCGCGGCCTCGAGCACGGGTGAGTACACCCGCTCGATCTTCCAGGTGGTCACCATCTCGCTGCTGCTGTCCTGGGTGGCCGCGGTGATGTTCATTCCCTACCTGGGCGACAAGCTGCTGCCCGAGCCCAAGCCGCACCCGGGCGGCCACGCGCACGACCCGTATTCGACGCCCTTCTACCAGCGCATCCGCCGCTGGGTGACCTGGTGCGTGCGCCAGCGCAAGACCGTGATCCTGGTGACGGTGGCGGCCTTCGTGGCCTCGATCATGCTGTTCCGCTTCGTGCCCCAGCAGTTCTTCCCGTCTTCGACCCGGCTCGAGCTGATGGTGGACCTGGAGTTGGCCGAGGGCGCCTCGCTGCACGCCACCGAGGAGGTCGCCAAGCGCCTGGAGGCCGAGCTGGCCAGGCGCGAGGACGTGGAGAGTTTCGTGGCCTACGTCGGCAGCGGCACGCCGCGTTTCTACCTGCCGCTGGACCAGAAGCTGCCGCAGGCCAACTTCGCCCAGTTCGTGGTGCTGGTACCGGACATCGAGGCGCGCGAGGAAGTGCGGGCCTGGCTCATCGGCCTGTTCGAGGAGCGTTTCAGCGACGTGCAGGCGCGCGTGTCTCGGCTGGAGAACGGGCCGCCGGTGGGTTTCCCCATCCAGTTCCGCGTCTCGGGCGAACACGTGGACGAAGTGCGCCGGCTGGCGCGGCTGGTGGCCGAGCGCGTGCGCGCCAACCCGCACGTCACCAACGTCAACCTCGACTGGGACGAGCCCAGCAAGGTGGTGCGGCTGGTGATCGACCAGGAGCGCGCGCGCGTGCTGGGCATCAGTTCGGCCCAGGTCGCGGCCTTCCTGCGCGGCTCCTTGTCGGGCACCACGGTCAGCACCTACCGCGAGGGCAACGAACAGATCGATATCCTGCTGCGCGGCCCGGCCGAGGAGCGCGAGCGGCTGTCGCTGCTGGGCAGCCTGTCGGTGCCGGCCGGCAACGGCCGCTCGGTGCCGATGTCGCAGATCGCCACGCTCGAGCACACCTTCGAGGACGGCATCATCTGGCATCGTAACCGCCTGCCGACGGTGACCGTGCGCGCCGACATCTACGGCGACATCACGCCGCCCACGGTGACCGGCGAAATCCTGCCCACGCTCGAGGACGTGCGCGCCATGCTGCCGCCCGGCTACCTGCTCGAGACCGGCGGCACCGTCGAGGATTCCGGCCGCGGTTCGCGCTCGGTGGCCGCCGGGGTGCCGCTGTTCGTGGGCGTGGTGATGACCCTGCTGATGCTGCAGCTGCGCAGCTTCCCGCGCACGCTGATGGTGCTGCTGACGGCACCGCTGGGCCTGATCGGCGTGGTGCTGTTCCTGCTGGTGTTCCGGGTGCCGTTCGGCTTCGTGGCAATGCTGGGCACCATCGCGCTGAGCGGCATGATCATGCGCAACTCGGTGATCCTGGTGGACCAGATCGAGCAGGACATCGGCGCCGGCGTGCCGCCCGCGCAGGCGGTGGTGGACGCCACCGTGCGCCGCTTCCGCCCGATCGTGCTGACCGCACTGGCGGCGGTGCTGGCCATGATCCCGCTCTCGCGCAGCGTGTTCTTCGGGCCGATGGCGGTGGCGATCATGGGTGGCCTGATCGTGGCCACGGCGCTGACCCTGCTGTTCCTGCCGGCGCTCTACGCCGCCTGGTTCCGGGTGCCACGCCCACGCATGCCGGGCTGACACCGGCGCAAGAAAAGGGCCCGCTTGCGCGGGCCCTTCGTCTCTTGGCTGGGAGGCCCCGGGTCAGGGAGCCGGGATGAACACCGGCTCAGGGTTGTACGGACGCTCCATCACGTGGTTGCTGATCGTGCCCGAGTCCGGGTTGACGATCTGGTACAGGCCCTGGATCTGGTTGTTCGGGCCCGAGATGGTGACGTTGAGCGTGGCGCGCGGGGCGGCGGTGAAGCCGGTCAGCACGTCGGCCAGGTCCACCACCGTGGTGCCGCCGGCCGGCACGAAGCCCGACAGGTGGGCGGTGGAGATGACGTTGCCGGTTTCACCCATCACCGCGATCTCGTAGGCGCGGTCCTGCGAACCGGTGTTGGTGAGCACCATGCGGCTCAGGTAGTTGTCGGGCACCTGGGCCAGCGGGGCTTGCAGCTCGGTGCCGTTGCGGGTGATCACGCCCAGGTCCAGCGGGCCGCGGTCCGTGACGGCGTAGGTGCTCGCGTCCGCCGACACCGGGGCGAGCGCCACGGTGAACTCGCTGGCGCGGATCGGCTCGCCGCCGGCCTCGAAGCACAGGTAGCGATTGAGCGCGGCATTGTTGCCGACGGTGAACACGGCCTGCGTGTCGTCGAAGCTGTCGGCCGAAAGCAGGTTGCTGCCGCAGCCCAAGCTGTTGCTCAGGTAAACCTCGGACGCCGCCGAGAAGTCGCCGGTGAAGACCAGAGCGGTCGCGGCCCCCATCAGGTCGGCCAGTTGCACCGGGGCGCCGTCGATCGTGATCGGCTGCAGGCCGCCCAGCACCTGCGACGCCATGCCGTAGCTGAAGCCACCGATCTGGCCGAGCAGCGTGTCGTAGGTCGGGGCGCGGTCGACGAACTCGCTGTAGGACGGGTCCGGGGACTCGACGTCGGCGATCGGGTTGCCGGTGCTACTGACGCGAAGCATGTAGCCGGGGGCGAAGCGGAGGTAGGCGCCAGAGGTGCTGGCGACGCGACCCGCCGCACCGCCGGCCTGGGCCTGCGACGGCACGTCGTAGAGGCCGTAGGTGCAGTCGACCGGCGCCTTGGTGGCGAGGATGCGGTCGCCGTCCACGGAGAGCACGTCGCCGGCGAGTACGGGCGTGGCGCCGGCGGTGATCGAGAAGTAGATGGCGTCGGTGCCGAAGCCGTTGATGGCACCCACCAGGTTCGACGGGTCGCCGCTGAGGGCCACGGTGGTGCCGGCGTCGAATCGCACGCCCGGGCAGTGCAGGCGGGCGTAGCGAACCTCGCCCGGCGAGAAGGCGTATTCGACGGTGGTTTCGATGTCGAGGAGGTCGTTGTTGGTGAAGGTGCGGACCGGCGGGATGACCAGCTCTTCCGCCACGGTCACCGGGGCGTTGCTGCCCGGCACGGTCAGCATGACCTTCGGGGCGGTCTGCAGGATCAGGCGCTCCCAGTTCGCGGCGCCGTTGAGGTTCGTGGTCGTACCGCAGCGCCAGCCGCCGCTGATGTTGCCGGCGCTGGAGTGGACGCACATCCGGCGGTCCGCGGCGCTGCCGGCGGTGTCGCAGGAATTGCGCGCGAGCGGCTCGCCCTCGGGCGCGAAGCCGAACGAGTAGCTGTCGCTGTAGTACCAGCCGGTGCCGTTGGCGACGTGCGGGACGTTGCCGTTGCCGGTGGGGAAGAACACGTCGGTGCGCGGCGCCTGCGCCAGCACGGTGTAATCGGTGGCACCGACGGGGCGGCAGGCGAGCATGATGTTCTCGCCGGCGCAGCCGGCGAGGATGGACGCCATCGACTGCCCGGAAGCGGCGTTGTCATAGGTGGACTGGTGGCAGACCGACCAGCCGCCACTGGCGACGGTGGCTTCGGGCACGCCGGTCTGCGGGCCCGCCGGCAGGTAGCTCTGGGCGGAGGCTTCGGCGGAAAAAAGGGCGCTGGCCGCCAGCAACAAGGCGGCGTGTCGGGTCGTACTCGGGCTCATGGTGGGTTCCTGCGGGGGTCGGCAGGAAGGGTAGTGGGAATCGCCAAGCGCCGGTGCGCGATTCGATGTGCCGTGATTGCGACACCCTGTCGTCGGAAAAAAGAAGGCCCGCCGAAGCGGGCCTCCTGGACTCAGCGATGTACGCCCTGTGTCACGGGGGCGGGATCATCGACGGCGCCGGGTTGTACGGTCGCTCCATCACATGGTTGCTGATCGTGCCCGAATCCGGGTTGACGATCTGGTACAGGCCCTGGATCTGGCCATTCGGACCGGCAACGGTCACGTTGAGCGTGGCGCGCGGGGCGGCGGTGAAGCCGGTCAGCACGGACGTCAGGT
>JAIBEO010000161.1 GCA_019459185.1 Rhizobium sp.
CTCGGCCAAGCAATTGGCCGAGCGCCGCGCCAACGGCGACGCCGGGATCGAGCTTCGCTTGCTGCGGTACCCAGGCGACACGGCTCCCGCCCTGCCCCAGCGGTTCGCCGTCGAGCTCCATGGTGCCGGTCCAGCGCAAGCCGAGCGGGGCCGCGGCGCCGGCCAGCGTCGCCAGCAGCGACGACTTGCCCGCACCCCCGGTACCCACCACGGACAGCACGCCCGGGCTGTCCACCCGCAGCGTCGCGTGCTGCACCACGACATGGTGGTCGCGGCGCACGCAGAGCCTTTGCACTACCAGCACGGAAACCCCCCGTTTCCATTCCAACGCGCCCGCGCGCCACAAGTCCGTGGCCAGGCCGGCGACGCCGGCACCCGCGGGGCACAGGGATAATCCCTGCTGAAAATTGCTTTGCGAATCGGGGAATCCCTGATTTCTTGGCGCTAGGGGAATCCCCCATCCTCGTGCCCGCCATAAAGACTGCGAAGTGTGCGAAACCCCACACTTTCCGCATACGCGGCAGGCCTATAGTGCTGTCACAATCGGCGCCCGCCCGGGGCCTTCCGGGCGGCGCAAGGGGAAAATTTCTGATGTCTCGGCAAGCAAACCCATCCGATGTACCAGTGCGCGCACGCCGCGCCGGGGCTCGCAAGCCCGCGGTGGTCGCGGGTGGCACGACCGTATTGCTCGCGTCGCGCCGGGGAATCGTGCAGGCCGGCATGGCTTCGTTGTTCAAGCAACTGCCGCAGTACCACCACGTAGGCACCGCCAGCGACGCCGACGGCTTGATGCACGCGCTCGGCCGGCACCAGCCGGACGTGCTGGTGCTCGACCAGGACATGGCCGACGCCGTGGCCGGCCGTTCCCGCGGCTCCCACCATCCCCGCGTTCTGCTGCTCTCGAACCGCCAGCACGTCGGCGCCGAACCCGCCTGCGGCTCGGACTGCGCCTGCGGCCTGGTTCCCGACAGCGCGCCGCTGCGGCACATCCGCGCCGCGCTCAAGATCATCGGCAGCTGCAACTCGGCGCGCCTGGGCGACGGCTATTGCACCAGTTGCCCGCTGCGTGGATCGCTGCGCCCGCCGCCGCTTCCGCTGTCCGCGCGCGAGCAGGAGGTCTTCCTGCGCATCGGCTTGGGCGAATCGAACCAGCAGATCGCCGCGTTTTTCGGCCGCAGCGTGAAGACCATCGAAACCCACCGCGAGAACATCAAGCGCAAGCTGGGGCTGGAGAACGGCACCGCACTGGTGGAGGCGGCCATGGCCTGGCGGCGGGGAGACCCGATCGCGCCGCGCCCGCTCGCGAGGCCCTGAGGCCCTCGCCTCAGCCGGTCGCCACCTCGACCCGGTTGCGGCCGTTGCGCTTGGCCCGGTAGAGGGCGTCGTCGGCCGCGGCGAGCAGGTGTTCCGGCGCCTTCACCACTTCGCCCACATGCACGCGGCGGGTCACCACGCCCACGCTCACGGTCACCGACACCGCGGCATGGCCCACCGTCACCGGGCCGGCCCGCTCCACCGCCGCGCGCAGGCGCTCGGCCAGCTGCGCGGCCTCGGCCATGCCGGTGTCCACGGCCAGCACGGCGAACTCTTCGCCGCCGATGCGCGCCAGCAGGTCGGAGCCACGCACCACCTCCTCGAGCACCAGTGCCACGCGGCGCAGCACCGCGTCGCCGGCCGGGTGGCCGTGCTGGTCGTTGATGGCCTTGAAGTGGTCGATGTCGAGCACGCACAGGCTGAGCGGGCGGCCGGTGTCGCCGGCGCGGTTGGCTTCGCGCGCCAGCTGGTCACCGAAGTGGCGGCGGTTGGCGAGTCCGGTCAATGCATCGGTCATGGCCAGCACTTCGAGCTGGGCATTGGCGTCGCTGAGCTCGAGCGTGCGCTGACGGACGCGCTGCTCCAGCTCCGCCGTCACCTGCGTCAGCTCGCGCTCGTGCTGGGTGAGGTCGTCCACCAGGCCGCGCAGCGCGCCGGTGAGCTCGCGCGCCTCGCGGTAGCCACGCTCGCGCGGGAAGCGGGCGCCGGGCTCGCGCGCCTGCATGCGCCGCGCGGCCACCGACAGCGAATGCAGCGGTGCGCCGATCAACCGGCCCATCACGCCGCCCAGCAGCAGGAAGACCAAGGTCAGGACCGCCGCCGCGAGCAGGATCTGCCGGCGCAGTTCCGCGATGGGTTCGAAGGCCAGCGCCGCATCCTTGCGCACCAGCACGGTCCAGCCGAGGCTGTCGAAGGGATCACGCCCGAGCGTGGGCGCATGGCCGGTGAGGTAACGCTGGCCGTCGGGCCAGGTTTCCAGCACCGAGCCGCGCCGGCCTTCGCGCACCGCCTGCGCGCTGGGCACGTCCAGGCGCTGGCCTCGCCACGGTGGCGGGCCCAGGATGATGGTGTTGTCCTTGTCCAGGAAGAACACCTCCACCGGGTCGGTGGCCAGCATGGGCTGCACCAGCGCCTGGCGCAGGTTCTCGGCCCATTGCCACGAAAGGTGCGCGCCCATCACGCCGATCACCACGCCGTGGTCGTCATGGATCGGCGCGGAAATGTCGATCAGGCGCAGCGGCTCATCGCCGTCCGAGGGCAGCAGTTTCGCCAGCAGCACCACCTCGTGCAGGTTGCCGACATGCGGCTCCCGCCGGCCCGACTGGAACCACGGCCGCGAGGACACATCCACGCCCTCGAGCAGTCCACGGCTGGCCACCTGCACGCGGCCATCAGCATCGGCCACGCCGATCCAGGCGTAGTCGGGGTAGTTGAGCTGCATCAGGTCGAACAGGTCGCGCAGCAGCGCCTGGTTCGCCACCGGGTCGTCCACGCCGGGCAGCAGGGCCAGCGCGCGCATGTCGTTGAGGCGCTCGTAGAGGCCCTCGTCCATGTGGTCGGCCAGGGCCAGTGCGTTGGCCTGCAGGCGCAGGCCGATGTCGTCCTGCAGCTTCTGCGAGGCCGCGCGCTCGACCAGGTAGGACAGCGTACCCACCAGCACCACCGTCATCAGGCCGTAGGTCAGGCCAAGCCAGGTGCGCAGGCCGGCGCTGCGTGGCCGCAGGCGGTCGAAGAGCCTACGCAGCGTGCCGGCCACCCGGGGCTACAGCCCGCCCGCCGCCTGTGCCACCGCGCGGAACAGCGCGCGACCCTTGTTCATCGTTTCCTCCCACTCCTTCTGCGGGTCGGAGTCGTGCACGATGCCGGCGCCGGCCTGCACGTGCAGACGGCCGTCCTGGATCACCGCGGTGCGGATGGCGATGGCCGTGTCGGCATCGCCCCACCAGTTGAGGTAACCGACCGCGCCGGAATAGATGTTGCGCTTCACCGGCTCGAGCTCGCGGATGACCTCAAGCGCGCGGATCTTGGGCGCGCCGCTGACCGTGCCGGCCGGGAAGGTGGCCTTGAGGACCTCGGCGAAACCGACGCCGCCGCGCACCCTGCCGCGCACTTCGCTGACGATGTGCATCACGTGCGAGTAGCGCTCGATGATGAAGCGGTCGGGCACGGTGACGCTGCCCGGCTCGGACACGCGGCCGACATCGTTGCGGCCCAGGTCGATGAGCATCAGGTGCTCGGCGCGCTCCTTGGGGTCTGCCAGCAGCTCGGCCTCGAGCGCGGCGTCGGCCTCGGGCGTGGCGCCGCGCGGACGGGTGCCGGCGATGGGCCGCACGGTCACTTCCCCGCCCTGCAGGCGCACCAGGATCTCGGGCGAACTGCCCACCACCTGGGTGCCGTCGAGGTCGAGGAAATACATGTAGGGCGACGGGTTGAGCGCACGCAGCGCGCGGTACACGTCCACCGGGCGCGCCCGGAAGGGCACGCTCATCCGTTGGCTGAGCACCACCTGGAAGATGTCGCCGGCGCGGATGTAGTCCTTGCACTTCTCCACCGCGGCCAGGAACCCTTCCCTGGTGAAGCCGGACACGAAGTCCTGCTCGCCCAGCAGCGACGGGTCGAGCACGTCGGGGTAACTGCGGCCGGAGTGGCGCAACCGGTGCACCAGCTCGTCGAGCCGGCGCAGGGCGCGCGCATACGCCTGCGGCTGGGCCGGGTCGGCGTGCACCACCAGGTACAGGCGGCCCTTGAGGTTGTCGAAGACGGCCACTTCCTCGCTGAGCATCAGCAGGGCGTCGGGCGTGCCGAGCTGGTCGGGCTTGTCGCCACCGGCCAGGCGCGGTTCGATCCAGCCGATGGTCTCGAAGCCGAAATAACCGACCAGGCCGCCGGTGAACGCGGGCAGGCCGGGCAGCTGGGGCACGCGGAAGCTTTCGCGCAGGCGGTCGACCTCGGCCAGCGGGTCGGCCAGTTCGCGGGTTTCGACCAGGTCGCCGTAGTCGCGCACCTGAATCGTGTTGCCGCGGAAAGTGTAGATGCGGCGCGCCGGCAGGCCGATGATGGAATAGCGACCCCAGGTCTCGCCGCCTTCGACCGATTCGAACAAATAGGTGTGCGGGCCGTCGGCCAGCTTCAGGTACACCGACAGCGGCGTGTCGAGGTCGGACAGCACCTCGCGCACCACGGGGATCCGGTTGTGGCCGGCCCGGGCGAGGGCCTCGAATTCGTCAGCGGAAATCACGCGCGGCGTCCATCGTTTCGAATGGCCTGAGTATAGCCGCGGGCCAGCCCCCTGTAGGAACGGCTTCAGCCGCGAAGCTTCTCGCGAAGAGCTTCGCGGCTGAAGCCGCTCCTACAATTCAAGGCTCAGGCGGCTTGCGCCTGGTCCAGGGCCTTCTGGATGAGGAGCTCGACGCTCAGCAGGTCGGGCACGACCGCCGGGTCGTCGTTGAGGGTCACGCGTGCGTGCACGCCCAGCGGCAGGTCCTTCATCTCGTGCGATTCGTGCAGCGCCGGCGCCGACACCGTGACCAGGCGCGGGAAGCCCTGCGACAGCACCGCGAAGAACGGCAGCTTGGGGTTGTTGCCCAGCGCCTTGAGCACGGCCACCTTGGCGCCCATCTGGCCGTCCTCGGCCGACCAGCCGGCCAGGCGCGAGAACGACAGCAGCGGCAGGCGCCAGCCGCGCCAGCGCACGCGGCCGAGCAGCCACTCCGGCGCGTTGGCGACCACTTCCGGGTCGGAATAGGTGATGACCTCGGCGACGCTGGCGTTGGGCAGCAACAGGCGGCCGCCGGTCACCGAAATCAACACGCCGCGGATGTCACGCTGCTGGGCGTTCATGCTTGCCTCCGGAAAACTCGGTTCAGTGCCAGCGCTGCGTCACCCGCACGGCCAGGTCGGCCGGGGTGGCAGCGGTGGCGCCGGCGCGCTGGACGGCGTCGGCGGCGGTAGGGTCGAAACAGGCGGCGGGATCCTGGGCGAGCACCAGGCCACCCTCGGCCATCAGTTGCAGCACGGCGGGCACCAGGGCCGGGTCGGCGCCGCTGAGCACCAGCACGCCGCTCTCGGCGGCGGGCAGCGCGGCCACGACGTCGGCCAACTTGCCACCGGCGGTGAATTCCAGGCTGCCATCTTCGAAGCGCGCACCCAGGCCCGGCACCAGCACCGACACGCGGCCCGGGAAAGCCAGCTTGCCTTCGACGGCGAGGTCGAGCGGGAGCTGGCTGGCCTTGGCGAGCTGGTCGACCAGGCGGTCGTGCTTGCCGGTGTCGAGGTGCTGGTACAGCAGCACCGGCACCGGCAGCGTGGGCGGCAGGCCGGCCAGCAGCTGGCGCACCGCGTCGGGACCGCCGAGGCCGGCGAGCACGAGCAGGGCGCCGGTGCTGATCGACTGCGAAGGTTTTGCGTCCTCGGCCGCCAGGCTCAGGCCGTTGCCGCGCTCCGGCGCCGCCGACGAGGGCGGTGCGAAGGCCACGGCCACGGGTTCGGCCGCCGGCGCATCGCCGTCCATCGGCACCAGCTCGAGGTTGCTGAAGCCGATGCCGGCGCGCGCGGGCGCCGGCTTCGCGGCGGCGGGGCCGGCGCCGGCCGGGCTGGCCGACGGCGCGCCGGCCGGGGCGTCCTTGGCGTCGAAGGCCAGGGTGAAATCGGGTTCGCGGGCGGTTTCGCGCTGGTCGTTGGCCTCGAAGGCCTCGAGCTGCGCGGCAAGGGCCGCGACGTCGTCGTCGAGGTGCGCGGCCGCGGCCACTTCGTCTTCGCTGAAGCTGGAGAAGCTGACCGGCTCGTCGCTCAGCGTGATGTCGGCCAGCAGCGGCTCTTCGATCTCCAGCGCGGGCTCGTTGGCCACCACCATGCGCGCGCCCTCCTCGGGCAGCGCGGAGAGGTCGATGTCGAGCACGCTGGCGTCGAACTCCAGGTCCTCGGCCCCGACCGCCGGGGCGCGCGGCTCGGTGCCCACCTCGGCATCGATGCGGCCCAGGGCCTGCTCGAGGTCGCCGATGTCGAGTTCGAGGTCGATCACTTCCTCGTCCGCCGGCGCGGGCGCGGCAGCGGCTTCCGGCTTGGGCTCGTCGGCCAGCGAAGGCTGGGTCGGCACCCACTCGGACAGGTCCAGCGATTCGGCCGCGTAGTCCTCGAGCCTCTCGTTCGCCATCACTTCGGCGGGCGTGGGCGGTGCGCCGGGTTCGGGCGCGAGGTCCATCACCGGCAGCGCGTCGGCGTCGCCCGGCACGGGCGGCAGCAGGTCGCCGCCGACCAGCTTGGCGGCCAGGTGGCGCGCCCAGCGGGCCAGGTCCCAGCCGTCGAGCTGGCGGGTGACTTCGGCGTCGTCGAACATCACCTCGACGCCCGGCGTGGCGAACAGGTCGCCGAAACGATCCAGCGCGTCCTCGATGGCGGGTTCCAGGCTCACCAGCACCAGCGTGGGCGAATGCCCGGCGACTTCGCCGGGGTCGAGTTCGCCCGGGTCGCCTTCGGCCACCAGTTCGGCGCCGAGCTCGGCCAGTGCGCGGCGGAGCTGGTCGCGCGCGTCACCCGGGCGCGCCAGCAGGGCGACGCGGACCGCGGACTCAGCCATTGACCGGCTCCATGCCCAGCATCTCGAACACGTTCCGCATCAGCTCGACTTCCTGGTAGGGCTTGCCGAGGTAACGGTTGACGCCGATGTCGAAGGCGCGCTGGCGGTGTTTGTCGCCGGTGCGCGAGGTGATCATGATGATCGGCACGTCCTTCAGGCGCGGGTCCGACTTCATGTTCTGCGCCAGCTCGTAACCGTCCATGCGCGGCATCTCGATGTCGAGCAGCATCAGGTCGGGCACGCGCTCGGCCATCTTCTCGATGGCGTCCACGCCGTCCTTCGCCGTAAGCACCTCGAAGTTGTGGCGCTCGAGCACGCGGCCGGTGACCTTGCGCATGGTGATCGAGTCGTCCACCACCATCACCGCCGGGATGCGGCGGGCGACCACGGCCGGCGCGGCCGCGGCCAGCTCGGCCTCGCGGTCGGTGGTGGCCTGGCGGCGCACCAGCGGCGCGACGTCCAGGATCACCACCACGCGGCCGTCGCCCATGATGGTGGCACCGAAGATGCCCGGGATCGAGTTGACCTGCGGGCCCACCGGCTTGACCACGATTTCCTTGCTGCCCAGCACCTGGTCAATGCAGATGGCGGCGCGCAGGTCGCCCGAGCGGGCCAGCAGCAGCGGCATCTGCAGGCTGTCCTGCGCCTTGGCCGTGACGTGCCCGATCAGGCGGCCCAGGTCGTGGATGGCATAGGACTCGCCAGCGTAGGTGAAGCTGGGGTTCTCGCCGGCCAGCTGCTTGTCCAGATCCTGGCGCGAGATGCGGCCCACGCCCTGCACCGACGCGATGGGCACCGCGAAGCTGGTGTCGCCGATCTTGACGAACACCGCCTGGGTGACCGCCAGGGTGAACGGCAGGCGGACGGTGAAGACCGAGCCCTTGCCGGCCTCGGAGTCGATGATCAGCGTTCCGCCGAGCTGGCGGATTTCGCTGTACACCACGTCCATGCCCACGCCGCGGCCGGCCAGGCGGCTGACCGAAGCGGCGGTGGAGAAGCCGGTCTCGAGGATGAAGCCGTACAGCGCCTGGTCGGAGACTTCGGCGTCGGCCTTGAGCAGGCCGCGCTCGATGGCCTTGCGGCGGATCGCTTCCTTGTCCAGGCCGCGGCCGTCGTCGATGACCTTGAGCACCACTTCGGAACCTTCGCGCATCACCTGGATGCGGACGGTGCCCTCTTCCGGCTTGCCGGCCTTCCTGCGGTCGGCCGGGGCCTCGAGGCCATGCGCGACGGCGTTGCGGAGCATGTGCTCCAGCGGCGCGGTCATGCGGTCGAGCACGTTGCGGTCCATTTCGCCGCTGGCGCCGTCGACCTTGAGGTTGACCTGCTTGCCGGTTTCGCTGCCCGACTGGCGCAGCACGCGGCGCAGGCGCGGCACCAGCGCGTCGAAGGGCACCATGCGCGTGCGCATGAGGCCTTCCTGCAGGTCCGAGCTGACGCGCGACTGCTGCAGCAGCAGGGTTTCGTACTGGCGAACGAGGTCGTCGAGCGAACCCTGCAGCGAGGTCAGGTCGGCGGCCGATTCGGACAGCGAACGCGACAGCTGCTGCTGGGTGGTGAAACGGTCGAGCTCCAGCGGATCGAAGGTCTCCTCGCTGGTGTCGCCCTCGCGCTGGTAGCGCGCGATGATCTGCGCCTCGGTCTCGATGTCGAGCTTGCGCAGCTGTTCGCGCAGGCGGGTGGTGGTCTGGCCGAGTTCGCCGAGGTTGCTGCGGAACGCGCCGAGCTGCTGCTCGAGGCGGGCGCGGTAGATGGCCACCTCGCCGGCGTAGTTGACGAGGCGGTCGAGCAGATCGGCGCGGATGCGCACCTGTTCCTGCGGGGCGCGCACGCCACCGCCTTCCTCTTCCTCGCCGAGGCCATCGATAGGCGCCGACAGCGGAGCCAAGCCGGCGCCGGTGTAGGCGGGCGCGGCGCGCGCGGCGACGGCTTCCTCGGCGGCGGCGGCCTTGCGGTCGAGCGCGGTTTCGGTGGCCGGGGCGCGGGGCGCGGCGGCATCGGCCGGGGCGGCTTCGCCGGCGGCCAGCGGCTTGCCCTTGGCCAGGGCGTCGATCTGCGCGATCAGGTTGGCCGGCAGGGCGATGGCCTTGCGCTCACCGACGCGGGTGACCATGACGTGCAGGCGGTCGAAGGCGCGCTCGAGCACCACCACGCCGGTCTGGTCGAGTTCGCGGCGGCCTTCGGCCACCACTTCGAGCAGGGACTCCATGGCGTGGCCCAGCTCGCCCACCGGGAAGATGCCCGCCATGCGGGCGCCGCCCTTGAGCGTGTGCAGGTCGCGCTGCAGGCCGACCACGAGCTCGCGGTCGGTGGTGTTGTCGCGCAGGCTGGCCAGCAGGCCGTCGGAATGGTCGAGCAGGTCGCCGGACTCTTCCAGGAAGATGTCGAGCAGGTCGACGTCGAGGTCGCTGGTGTCGAGCGCGGCGTCCGGGTCTTCCGGGTCCACGGCGAGCGGGACCTGGGAGTCGGAGGCTTCGTGCTCCTCCGCGGCGGGCGCTTCGGCGAAGGCCTCTTCGACGGCGATTGCCTCAGCCTCGGCTTCTTCAGCGGCGGCTTCTTCGGCTTCCGGCGCTTCGGCCTCGGGCGTTTCGGCCACGATCTCTTCGATCGCGGGTTCTTCGATCACGAACTCGTCGGCAACAAAGGCCTCGATCACCGGCTCATCGGACACCGGCAGCGCGGGCTCGACGGCCTGGACCGGCGCCTCGGGCGACGTGAGCGCCTCGAGCTCTTCAAGCGACATGCCGTAGAAGTCGTCGGCTGCGCCGGTTTCGGCTTCGGCTTCGGCTTCGGCTTCGGCTGGCGCGGCGGACAGCGCTTCGATCAGCT
>JAIBEO010000164.1 GCA_019459185.1 Rhizobium sp.
GGTGATCGTGATCCTGGCGCGGGTGGCGGGCGGCGTGCTCCCCGTGGACGCCACCTTGCGGCCGCGGGGGCGGGGGGGGGGGGGCGGCGGCGCGGTGGGGCTGGGCGCGGCCACCACCGCGCTGCGCGAAAGCCACACGGCGCTGGCGCTGCGCCACGCCGAACTGGCCGCCAAGACCGAGGAGCTGGGCGCCCTGGCCGGCGAACTGCGCCTGGTCAGCCAGCGCCTGGTGCGGCTGGAGGAACAGGGCCAGCGTGAACTGGCCAGCGAACTCGAATACGAACTCGGCCACGCCATCCACGCGCTGGGCACGCGCATCAGCCTGGCCTTCCGCGAGGTGCGCGACGAGCAGGGCACGCGCTTCCTGGAATCACTGCGCGAACAGGTGCGCGAGATCCAGGACAGTCTGCGCCGCGCCCTGCGCCAGCTGCGGCCACCGCAGCTCGACACCCACGGCCTGCGCCAGGCCCTGGAAAACGGCCCGCTGCGCGAGATGCTCGAGGACAGCGGCGTGGTGTTCGAAGCCAGCTTCGAAGGCCCGGCCGACGCGCTGGACGAAGACGCGCGCACCGCGGTCTACCGCATCTGCCAGGCCGCGGTGCGCGAGGCGGTGCGGCTGGAAATGGTGCGGCGCTTCGCGCTGCGGCTGTCGGTGTCGCCGTCGGAAGGCGCGGGCCACGACGTGGCCCTGGGCCTGGACCTGGAATTTTCGCCCTACGCCCAGCACGTGCCGCCGCCGCAGCCGGTGCCGGGCATTTCCGACCGCGTGCTGGCCGAACACGGCAGCTACGACATCGAACCCATCGTGCACGGCCACCGGCACGAAGTGCGCTTCCGCGCCGGTGCCTGAAAAACCGCGCCGCCCGGAGGCGGCGTGGTGGCGGGCTCAGAACACCCAGTTCAGGCGCGCGTAGTAGAAGGCGCCGTTGAAGCCGAAGGGCGTATTGCCCACCGCGTACGGGAAGATGCCACTGAAGGCGTTTGCCGCGATCACCTCGTCCGGGTAGGCATCGGTGAGGTTGTCGGCGCCCACCGTGGCGGTCAGGCCGCGGGCGAAGCGGTAGCTCACCGCGGCGTCGAGCACCACTTCGCGGCCGAAGGTCTGGTCCAGCGCCGGGTTGGTGTTGTACGTGGTGTATTCGCCGTAAGCGGTGGCGCCGACGCGGAAGCTCCAGGCCTCGCGGTCGTAGTCCACGCCCACCACCAGCTTGTCCTTGGGCGAGCCCACGGTGACGCGGCCGATTTCGGCGCGGCCGATGCGGGTCAGGCCCAGCGCCACCTGGTCCAGCACGACGGGGTTGGGCGCGATGCGGGTGATGTCGGTGTCGTTGTAGTTCGCGCCGACCGTGAGGTTTAGCTCGCCGCCGCCCAGGTCCCAGCGGTGGCTGCTGACCAGGTCCACGCCGCGGGTGCGGGTGTCGATGGCATTGGTGAAATAGCGGCCGCCGTCGGTCTGCGGGAAGCCGTTCGCCGCCAGGAAGGCGCGCACCGCCGGCCCGCGCAGTTCTTCCGAAAGGATGATGCGGTCGTCGATGTCGATCTGGTAGGCGTCGAGCGTGACGTTCCAGTCGGGCGTGAACTGCAGGCCCAGGCCCAGGCTCAGGCTGGTCGATTCCTCGGCCTTCAGCGGCTCGGCGCCCAGCGCGATCGCCACCGGGTCGTTCACCGGGAAGGTGCGGATGTCGAAGGGCACGCCGGCCACGAACACCGTGGCGGTGGTCGAGTAGTACTGCTGGGCCAGGGTGGGTGCGCGGAAGCCGGTGCTCACGGTGCCGCGCAGCGACACCACGTCGCTGAACACGTAGCGGCCCGAGAGCTTGCCCGAGGTGGCGTCGCCGAAATCACTGTAGTCCTCGTAGCGCACGGCGGCGCTGGCCGAGAAGTTGTCGGTCAGGTCGGCCTCGACTTCGCCGTATACCGCCCAGCTGTCGCGCGAGACGTCGAGCGCGTTCGCCGGCCGGAAGCCCGGGAACACCTGCGAGCCGCTGCCGAAGTAGCTGGCGGGCTCGCCGGCGGTGATGGCGTAGGTTTCCTCCTTCGCCTCGATGCCGGTGGAGAAGGTGACCGGGTAGGCCAGGCCCCAGTCGAAGTCCTTGCTCAGGTCGAGGTTGGCCACGACCTGCCCGGCTTCGAGCCGACCGGCGAAAAATTCGGTCGGGCTGGCGGGGCCGAGGTCGACGTTGAGGCTGTTGGCCACGTAGTAGTCGAACTCGTTGCGGCCCCAGCCCAGGCTGGCGTCCCAGCGCCAGCCGCCGGCCGATTCGCCGCGCACGCCGGCGTTGAAGCTCTTGTCGGCCGATTCGGAGACGATCAGCGGCAGGTAGCCGTCGGGGTAGATCGAAAGGATGTTGCGGGCGTCGAGCGCACGCCGGTAGAAACCGCCGGCCTCGCCGTCGCGCAGCGACAGGTTGCCGAAGGCATACAGCTCGGCGCCGCCCACCTGGCCGCCGGCATTGAAGAAGAACAGGCGGTCCTGCACGTCGGCGTCGCCGAAGCGGTGGTTGAGGCGGTTGAACGTGGCCTCGCGCGGGTCGGGCTGGCCGCCCACCAGCGGGTATTGCTGGCGCGGATCGAGGCCGGCGCGGTTGGTGGGGCCGCGGTCGCGGTATTCGGCCGAGAGCGCGATGAACAGGCGCTCGTCGCCGACGGAATTGAACGCGCCCAGATCCACCAGCTCGCCGTCGCCTTCCTTGTGCTCGCCGTAGCGCGCGTCGAGGCTGCCCTCGGCGCCGGCGCCCTTGAGCACGATGTTGATGACGCCGGCGATGGCGTCGGAGCCGTACTGCGCCGCGGCGCCGTCGCGCAGCACTTCGATGCGGGCGATGGCGTTGGCCGGGATGGCGTTGAGGTCTACCGGCGAACTGCCGCGGCCGACGCTGCCGTTGAGGTTGAGCACGGCGCTGCGGTGGCGGCGCTTGCCGTTCACCAGCACCAGGGTCTGGTCGGGCGCCAGGCCGCGCAGCTGGGCCGGGCGCACGTGGTCGGTGCCGTCGGTGATGGTGGCGCGCGGGAAATTGTAGGAGGGAATCAGCCGGGCCAGGGCCTGGTTGATTTCGGGCGAACCCTGGCGCTGCACCTCGGTGGCGTCGAGCACGTCGATGGGCGACAGCGATTCGGCCACCGTGCGGTCGGTGCGGCGGGTGCCGGTGACGATGATGGCGTCGAGCACGGCGGTGTCGTCGGCCGCGGCTTCTTCGGTGGGTTCGTCGGCGGGCGGCGCGTCCTGGGCGCTGGCCAGCGGCGCGGCCAGGGCCAGCGCGATGGCGACGAGCAGGGGCGAACGGCGAAGTGGTGAAACAGGCGTGCGGGGCGAATCGTTCATCGGGGTTCCTTCTTCTTGGAGGTGACCGACACGACGACGTTGCCCGGGTTCCGGAGTGCGAAGGCAGCGCCGTCGCGGTCCGGGGGCTAATGGCTCAGCCGTGTGTCCCTTTCCGCGCAGGCAAGACGCAACAGACCTGGCAACAGGTCTCGGCGGCGCTCGCGATGGCGGTGCGGAAGTTCATGGCCAGCCGAGCATGCCGCCCGCCGCGCGGCCCTGTCAAAGCACGTGGATGCAACGGTGAAACACGCCACCGGGAACGATTCATGTTCCGCAACTTCCCGCCTGCAAAGGAAAAACCGGCCGTTGGCGCGACCCGCTAACCGAATCCCAACATCCGCTTCAGTGTTCGTTTCGACGGCGGCGGACAACCTCGGCCCCGCAGTACCCCCCAACGTTCGCAAGGAGACAAACCCCCATGAACGCACTCAAGGCTTCCCTGCTCGCCACCGCCATCGCCCTGGGCTTCGGCGCCGCCACCGCCCGGGCCGAAGACGCCCCCCGCACCGCCGGCCAGGCCATCGACGACGCCACCATCACCGCTTCGGTGAAGGCCAAGCTGCTGGCGGACGACCGCACCAAGGGTTTCGACGTGAACGTCGACACCCGCAACGGCATCGTCACCCTCAAGGGCGGCGCCGACTCCCAGGCCGCCAAGCTCGCCGCCGGCCAGCTCGCCGGCCAGGCCGAAGGCGTGGTGCTGGTGAAGAACGAACTCATCGTCGCCACCCCCGACACCGAAGCCCGCCAGGACGCCAACACCGCCACGCTCTCGGGCGAGGTGCGCGAAAAGATGGACGAGGCCGGCGACGGCATCGACGACGCCTGGATCACCAGCAAGGTGAAGACCCAGCTGCTGGCCGACGACCAGGTGAAGGGCACGCAGATCAACGTGGACACCCAGGGCAACGTGGTCACGCTGACCGGCACCGCGCCCAGCGGCGCGGCCCGCGCCAAGGCCATCGAACTGGCCCAGGCCACCCGCGGCGTGCGCGGCGTGGTGGCGCCCGAGCTGCGCGTGGCCAAGGAATAAACCACGCGCCACCCTCCATGTCAGAGTGGACGGGAGCGGCCGGGCCTTCGGGTCCGGCCGTTTTCGTTGGTGCCGGCGCGCGCCGTGCGACACTGCGGCCAGCCCACCGGGAGCCTTCGCATGCGCCTTGCCGCCACCGCCGCCCTGCTGCTGGCCCTGTCGCCGGCCTTCGCCGCGCCGCCCGCCACGCTGCGCGTGGACATCCAGCACGGCGGCGACGCCAGCACCGAACACTTCGCGCTCGAACGCGTGCTGGTGGAAGCCCTGCCCTGGCCGGGCAACCCGGCGCGGCCCATCGACGACAGCAACCGCGGCGTGAACCAGGTTCGCGTGCTCGACGCCGAAACCGGCAAGCTGCTGTATTCGCGCGGCTACAGCACGGTATTCGCCGAATGGCGCAGCACCGCCGAAGCCGCCACGGTGCAGCGCAGCTTCCAGGAATCGCTGCGCTTCCCCCTGCCGGAAAAGCCCGTCACCGTGCAGGTGCTGGCGCGCGACGACGCCAACGCCTTCCAGCCCGTGTGGCAGGTGCGCGTGGACCCGGTGGCGCTGGACGTGGAGCGCGCGCCGGCGAAGGCCCCGGCCGAGCCCATTGCCATCCGCCGCAATGGCGAGCCCGCCGACAAGGTGGACCTGCTGATCCTGGGCGACGGTTACGCGGCGCATGAACTAGCGAAGTTCGAAGCCGACGCGCGCCGCCTGGCGGACGTGCTCTTCAGCGTGTCGCCCTTCAAGGAACGCGCGGCCGACTTCAACGTGTGGGCGCTCACCGTGCCGCTGCCGGAAAGCGGCGTAACCCGCCCGTCCACCGGCCAGCACCGCGCCAGCGCCACCGGCCTGCGCTACGACATCTTCGGCAGCGAACGCTACGCGCTCACGCTCGACAACCGCGCCTGGCGCGACCTGGCCCAGCATGCGCCCTACGACGTGGTGGAAATCCTGTTCAACAGCGAAACCTACGGCGGCGGCGGCATCTTCGGCCAGTTCAGCACCGCCGCGGCGGGCAACGACTGGGCCGACTACCTGTTCGTGCACGAGTTCGGCCACCACTTCGCCGGCCTGGCCGACGAGTACTACACCTCGCCGGTGGCCTATGAATCCGGCGGCGAACGTCCCGAGCCCTGGGAGCCGAACGCCACGGCCGATCCGCGCGGCGGAAAGTGGAAGCATCTGGTGAGTCCGGCCACGCCGCTGCCCACGCCCTGGCCCAAGGCTGAGTTCGAAGCCTTCCAGCGCGACAACCAGGCCCGCCGCGCCCGGCTGCGCGCCGAGCGCCGCCCCGAAAGCGAAATGAGCCAGCTCTTCCGCGACGAGCAGGCCTTCGTACGGGGCCTGTTCGCCGGCCACCCCCACGCCAGCGCCGTAGGCGCCTTCGAAGGCGCCAACTACCAGGCCACCGGTTACTACCGCCCGCAGCTGAACTGCCTGATGTTCACCCGCACCGACGCGTTCTGCGACGTATGCCAAGAGGCGGTGTCCAGAATCATCGACCTCTACAGCCGCCCGGCGCCCACTGTAGGAGCGGCTTCGGCCGCGACCCCGCCATGAACCAGAAAACCACCCCCCGCCTCGCCGACGACAGCCACCATCTCGCCGTCCTCATCGACGCCGACAACGCCCAGCCCTCGGTCATCGAAGGCCTGCTGGCCGAAGTAGCGAAGTTCGGCGTGGCCAGCGTGAAGCGCATCTATGGCGACTTCACCTCGCAGCGGCTGCAGGGCTGGAAGCAGGTGCTGCTCAAGCATTCCATCCACCCGGTGCAGCAGTTCGCCTACACCTCGGGCAAGAACGCCACCGACAGTTCGCTCATCATCGACGCGATGGACCTGATGTACACCGGCCGCTTCGATGGCTTCTGCCTGGTGTCGAGCGACAGCGACTTCACCCGCCTGGCCCAGCGCCTGCGCGAAACCGGGCTTACGGTGTACGGCTTCGGCGAACGCAAGACGCCCGATCCGTTCGTGCAGGCCTGCGACAAGTTCATCTACACCGAAGTGCTGCGGCAGGAAGCGGCCGAGCCGGAGAAACCCGAGCCCGCGAAACCCGCGGCGGGGAAGGCTCCCGCGAAGTCAGCGACCAAGGCCGCGGCGGCGCCCGCCGAAAAGCCCAAGGCGCCGCAGGGCGCGCCGCGCAAGCTGCTCAACCAGGCCATCGAGGAAGCCAGTGACGAGGAGGGCTGGGCGCATCTGGGCGCCGTCGGCAGCTACCTCAACAAGCTGCGTTCGGATTTCGACCCGCGCCTCTATGGTCACCGAAAGCTCAGCGACTTGTTCAAGGCGCACCCGAAGTGGTTCGAGCTGAAGGAGGTCGCCAGCAGCGCGGGCGGCAAGGATCTTTACGTGCGGGCCAAGGGCTGACGGGAATTTCTCTCAGGGGTATTGGAATACCCTGGCGCTGAACTATCCTGGACCCTCGAACCCACGAGGGGTCCCGTGAACCTGATCGAGAACGCGACGCTGGGATTTGAAATCGGCGGGCTCTATTCCCGTCGGGAGCATATCCACTCGCGTTTTGGCGGACAGATGCAGGGCGGAATATCCACGCCCAAGAACTTCCCTTACATCTTCCTTTTCACCGGCGAGGTTGGCCAGGGGCATGGATATAGGGACAGGTGGGAAACGGACAATCGTTTCCACTATTACGGTGAAGGTCAGTCAGAAGACATGACCTATACCGGAGGAAACCGCGCGATCCTCCGGCATGATCTAGAAGGCAAACGGCTCTTTGTGTTCCGGATGCTTGGTCATGGACGACCCTATCGCTTTGAGGGTGAGTTCAAGCTCGACGAGACGTACGAACACGCGGGCGCGACCAGTCGGTCCGGCCAAGTAAGGAAGGCTATCGTCTTCGTCTTGAAGCAGGTGAATGGCCCCGCGGATGGCGAGGGCATTCCCACGGCCATCGCGGATGCCAAAGGTAATTATCTCCCGGGTCCGGCCTCGGCGCAGAAGACCGTAGAGGTTCGCACCCGCCAATGGCTTTTCAGGCGCCGCGTCGCAGACATGGAGAAGGGGTGCCGGCTGACGGGCGTGAGTGACCTCCGGTTCCTTCGCGCGAGCCACATGAAACCTTGGTCAAAGTGCGACAACGACGCCGAGAAGCTGGACGGAAACAACGGCCTTCTGCTTTCGCCGAATGCAGACCTACTTTTCGATCGCGGTTGGATAACCTTTGAGGATTCCGGCCGGCTGGTTCGAACAGATGAACTTCCAGCGGAGGTCGCAGACAGAATTGGACTCGATCTGAGGCCTGGGCGGAAATGCGGCGCCTTCCGCGACGAGCAGCTGGGCTATCTCGATTTCCACCGCGAGTTCATATTCGGGAAGAAATACGCCGCAATGATGGACCCATTGGGTGATTTGCAGCCCGAGCCTGACTAATCAGCCCTTGGGGCTCTCGCGCGGGCGCCAGAGGTCAACGGCGAAGTCGGTTTCGTAGGGCGGCACGTTGCACTCGATCACGTCGTCGGGGGCGATCTTGAGCGTCACGCCCACGATGTCGGCGCGCATGGGCATGCGGTAGCGCTGGCGGTCCACCAGCACGGCGGCGTGCACGTGGGCGGGTTTCTGGGTGGCCAGCCACTCGAACACGCGCATCAGCGAATAGCCCTGGTAGAGCACGTCGTCCACCACGATCACGCGCCGGTTCATCAGGTTCGCGCCGGCCGGGGCCTCGAGCGCGGTTTCCGGGTGCAGCAGTTCCAGGTTGTCGGCGTAGCGCTTCACCTTCAGGTCGAGCCGGCCTATCTCGGCCCAGGGCGCATGCACCCGGATGCGCGCCAGCAGCCGGTCGGCCAGCGGCGCGCCGCGGCGGAGCATGCCCAGCAGCACGGTGGGCGTGGCGTCGAGCAGCGCGGCGGCCTGGCGCGCCATGTCGTCGATCACCAGCTCGAGTTCGGCGTCCGAATACAGGCGAAAACGATCGGCGGGCATGGCGGTCTCCGGCGGCGGTGGCCGGCCTAGCCTAGCCGGTTTGCCGGGCGTTTCCACGCCAGCCTGGCCGAAGCGACGGGTCGGCACGAATGGACTGCGGCCGTGAGCGTGGCTGTCAGGGTCAATGCCGCTCTCGCCGCCGCCGCCGTCCGTCGGAATGCCCGCAAGCCCTGTGGCAGAGACTTCGCAGCAAGACTACTGTCACGTCCGCCGGCGAAAATCCGACGGCACTCTGGGGAGAGAACCTACATGAACTTCAAGAAGAACGGACTTCTGTCCGCGTTGTTGCTGTGTCCTGCGTTGGCCCACGCCGGCGTCTGGATCAACGAGATCCACTACGACAACGCCGGCACCGACACCGGCGAGCGCATCGAAGTCGCCGGCGACGCGGGGACGTCGCTCGCGGGCTGGTCGCTGCACCTCTACAACGGCGCCGACCGCAAGGTTTACGCCACCCGCAGCCTGTCCGGCACGCTGGGCAGCACCTGCGGCGCCTATGGCTTCACCACCGTGGCCGTGGCCGGCATGCAGAACGGCGCGCCCGACGGCGTGGCCCTGGTGAATGCCTCCGGCACCGTCGTGCAGTTCCTGAGCTACGAGGGCAGCTTCAAGGGCGCCAACGGCCCGGCGCAGAACAAGACCTCGGTGAACATCGGCGTGTCCGAAACCGAAGCCACGGCGGTCGGCCATTCGCTGCAGCTCAAGGGCACGGGCACCGCCTATGCCAACTTCAGCTGGTCGGCGGCTTCGGCCAGCAGCTTCGGCACCTGCAACGCCGGCCAGACCTTCCCGGTGCCCGACGCGGCGCCCACGGTCACCGCCACCTCGCCGGCCAACGGCAGCGCATCGGTGGCGCTCGACGCCAACCTGTCGGTCACCTTCTCCGAGCCGGTAAGCCTGCAGGCCGGCGCCATCACCCTGGGCTGCGACACCAGCGGCAACGTGGCGCTGGCGGTCAGCGGCGGCCCGACCACATTCAGCGCCGACCCGCAGGCCACGCTTGCGGCCCTCGAGGACTGCCTGGTGGACGTGGTGGCCAGCAAGGTCAGCGACCTCGACGGCGTGGCCACGCCGATGGCGGCGAGCTACAGCTTCGTGTTCACCACGGCCTCGGCGCCGGGCAACGACTACTACTCGTCGGCCAGCACCGGCAGCGCCAGCGCCCTGCGCGCCAGCCTGCACGCCATCATCGACGACCACCAGCGCTTCCCGTACAGCTCCAGCGCCGGCACCGACACCTGGGACGTGCTCGAGTTCGCCGACGAAGACCCGCTGAACCCGGGCCGCATCCTCGACGTGTACCGCAACGCCAGCTACCAGAAGTACAACGCCGGAAACACCGAGTACAACCGCGAGCACACCTGGCCCAAGAGCTACGGCTTCACCAACGACACCAGCACGAACTACCCGTACACCGACACTCACATGCTGTTCCTGTCGGATTCGGGCTACAACAGCTCGCGCAACAACAAGCCCTATGCCGACTGCATCACTGGCTGCACCGAGCGCGTCACCCTGGCCTACAACGGCAAGGGCGGTGGCAGCGGCGTGTTCCCGGGCAATTCGAACTGGTACGACACCACCTACTGGCAGACCTGGGGCGACCGCAAGGGCGACGTGGCGCGCGCGCTGCTTTACATGGACGTGCGTTACGAAGGCGGCACCCACGGCGTCACCGGCGCGGCCGAGCCGAACCTGGTCCTCACCGACGACCCGGGCCTGATCCAGGCCTCCAGCAGCAACCTCAGCGTGGCCTACATGGGCCGCCTGGCCGACCTGCTGCGCTGGCACGCCGAGGACCCGGTGGACGACAAGGAGCGCCTGCGCAACGAGGCGGTGTATTCCTACCAGGGCAACCGCAACCCGTTCATCGACCACCCGGAATGGGCGGCCTGCGTGTTCCAGAACCAGTGCAATTGACTCCATTGCACTGACGGAGTGAAGGATCGGGGCCCGGGAAACCGGGCCCGGGTTTTTGGGGGGGGGGGTTTTTTTTTTTGGGGGGGGGGGGGGGGGGGGGGGGGGGGGGGGGGGGGGGGGGGGGGGGGGTGGGGGG
>JAIBEO010000052.1 GCA_019459185.1 Rhizobium sp.
CCGAAGCTCTTCGCCGAAAAGCTTCGGGCCTGAAGGCCCTCCCACAGGCCCGGCCTCAAGCCGCCTTGCGGGCGGCCAGCTGGCGCAGCACGTAGTGCAGGATGCCGCCGTGGCGGAAGTACTCGACTTCCTTCGGCGTCAGCAGCAGCACCTGCACCTGGAAGCGCAGCTCGGTGCCGTCCGGGCGGGTCGCCACGACCGTCGCGGTCTTGGCGGCGCCATCCTGCAGGCCGGTGATCGAAACCACCTCGTCGCCCTTCAGGCCCAGCGACTGCGCGCTCTGGCCTTCCAGGAACTGGCAGGGCAGCACGCCCATGCCGACCAGGTTGGAGCGGTGGATGCGCTCGAAGCTCTCGGCCACGACCGCCTTCACGCCCAGCAGGTTGGTGCCCTTGGCCGCCCAGTCGCGCGACGAACCGGTGCCGTACTCCTTGCCCGCGAACACCACCAGCGGCACGCCCTCGGCCTTGTACTTCATGGCCGCGTCGTAGATCGCCAGCTTCTCGCCGGTGGGGTAGTGGAGGGTGTTGCCGCCTTCTTCGCCGCCCAGCATCAGGTTCTTGATGCGGATGTTGGCGAAGGTGCCGCGCACCATCACGTCGTCGTTGCCGCGGCGCGAACCGTAGCTGTTGAAGTCGGCCGGCTGCACGCCGCGCGCCTGCAGGAACTTGCCCGCCGGCGAGCTGGCCTTGATGTTGCCGGCCGGGCTGATGTGGTCGGTGGTGATCGAGTCGCCGAAGATGCCCATGACGCGGGCGCCGTTGATGTCGGCGATCGAACCCACGGCCATCTGCATGCCGTCGAAGTAGGGCGGGTTCTTGATGTAGGTGGAGGCGTCGTCCCAGGCGAACTTGGCGCCATCCGGCGAGGCGATCTGGTTCCAGCGGGTGTCGCCGCCGAAGACGTTGGCGTAGTTGTGCTTGAACATCTCCGGGCCGACGGTCCTGGCGATGAAGTCGCCGATTTCCTTGTTCGAGGGCCAGATGTCCTTGAGGTACACCGGCTGGCCGTCGCTGCCCGTGCCCAGCGGCTCGGTGGTCAGGTCGATGTCGGTGGTGCCGGCGATGGCGTAGGCGACCACCAGCGGCGGCGACGCCAGGTAGTTCATCTTCACTTCGGCGTGCACGCGGCCTTCGAAGTTGCGGTTGCCCGAGAGCACCGAGGTGACCACCAGGTCGTTCTCGGCGATGCCCTTGGAGACCTCCTCGGGCAGCGGGCCCGAGTTGCCGATGCAGGTGGTGCAGCCGTAGCCGACCACGTGGAAGCCCAGCTGCTCGAGATCACCCAGCACGCCGGCCTTCTTCAGGTAATCGGTGACCACCAGCGAGCCCGGGCCGAGCGAGGTCTTCACCCACGGCGCGGCCTTGAGGCCCTTGGCCACGGCGTTGCGGGCCAGCAGGCCGGCGCCCAGCATGACCGCCGGGTTGGAGGTGTTGGTGCAGGAAGTGATGGCCGCGATGACGACGGAGCCGTCGGTCAGGTGCGCGTCCTGGTCCTTGATGCGGATCTTCGACTTGGGCTTGGAGGCCAGGTGGTCGGCCTGCTCCTGGTGTCCGCCCTCGGAATCCATGCGCGCCACGTCGCCGTTCTTCGGCTTGCGGTTGGCGGCGAGGGCGCCGAGGTTGGCGTTGAAGTTGGCCTTCATGTCGCTCAGCAGCACGCGGTCCTGCGGGCGCTTGGGGCCGGCCAGCGAGGGCTTCACTTCGCCCATGTCCAGCTGCAGGGTCGAGCTGTACTCGGCCTCGGGCTGGCCCGGGGTGCGCCACAGGCCCTGGGCCTGGGCATAGGCCTTGACCAGCGCGACCTGGGACTCGTCGCGGCCGGACAGGCGCAGGTAGTTCAGCGATTCCTCGTCCACCGGGAAGATGCCGCAGGTGGCGCCGTATTCCGGGGCCATGTTGGCGATGGTGGCGCGGTCGGCCAGCGGCAGGTGGTCCAGGCCGTCGCCGTAGAACTCGACGAACTTGCCGACCACGCCGTGCTTGCGCAGCATCTGGGTGACGGTGAGCACCAGGTCGGTGGCGGTGGCGCCCTCGGGCAGCCTGCCGGTGAGCTTGAAGCCCACGACCTGCGGGATCAGCATCGAGCTCGGCTGGCCCAGCATGGCGGCCTCGGCCTCGATGCCGCCGACGCCCCAGCCCAGGACGCCGATGCCGTTGATCATGGTGGTGTGCGAGTCGGTGCCGAACACGGTGTCCGGGAACGCGTACTTCACGCCGTCGATGGTGCGCTCCATCACCACGCGCGCCAGGTGCTCGAGGTTGACCTGGTGCACGATGCCGGTGTTCGGCGGCACGACCTTGAAGTTGTCGAAGGCCTTCTGGCCCCAGCGCAGGAAGCTGTAGCGCTCCTGGTTGCGCTCGAACTCGATCTTGCCGTTGAGGTCCAGCGCCTCGGGCTTGCCGAAGACGTCGACCTGCACCGAGTGGTCGATGACCAGTTCGGACGGAATGAGCGGGTTGATCTGGTCGGCGTTGCCGCCGAGCTTGACCACGGCGTCGCGCATCGCGGCCAGGTCGACCACGCAGGGCACGCCGGTGAAGTCCTGCAGGACCACGCGGGCCGGCATGAAGGCGATCTCGGTGTCCGGGTCCTTCTTCGCGTCCCAGGTGGCGACGGCCTCGATGTGCTCCTTGCCCACCGTCATGCCGCCGTCTTCGCAGCGCAGGAGGTTCTCGAGCAGGATCTTCATCGAATACGGCAGGCGGGCCAGGTTGAAGCGCTGGCCGAGCTTGGCGAGGCTGAAGTAGGTGTAGGTCGTGCCGTTGACGGCCAATTGGTCGCGGGTCGCGAAGGAGTCGCTCATGGACAGGCTCCGGGCTGGTTCGAGGGGGCTGGGAGTGGCGCGCAGTGGGGCCGCGTCAGCCCGGTATTATGCCCCAAACCATACCCTGCCGTCCGCTCGGCGCCGCGCCGCAGGCCGCAATTCAGTGTGTCGCGTCGAGCCAGTCGCGCGCCGCCTGCACCAGGGCGCGGCGGCCAAATAGGAAGTCCCAGTAGCTGCCGCCGAGCTGCCGCCACAGCACCGCCGCGCGCACCGCGGCGAGCAGGGTGGCGCGCACTTCGCCGACCACGTCGGGCTGGCCCAGGTACACGGGGTTACCTTGCACCAGCACGCGCGGGCCGATCGGGCTGACTTCGCGCGCATACAGTTCGCCCAGCCGCGCCAGCACCGTCGGGTGGGCCGGGCCCCAGTGATCGCGCTGGCGGGCGATGTCCTTCAGGCCTTCGTGCACGGCGCCGGGCGCGCGGCCGTGGCGGATGAACTTGCGCTCGAGGTGCAGCACCGTCATGGCCATGCGCGTCACCGCGGCGTCGCGGCCGGGGCCACCTTCGAACTGGTTGGCCAGGCGCTCCAGCCCGATCCGCAGGTTGCCGGCGCCGTCGAACACGGCCTCCGGCGATTCGGCGTCGAAGCGGAACAGGCTGTCGATGCTGGCGGCCAGCGGCCCGGCCTGGGCCTGGCCGTTCTGGGCCATCTGCTGCACCAGGTACACGGCCTGGAGCAGGCCGGCGAGGGCGAGGGCGCGTTCCTTCATCACGGGCGGGTCTTGGCTTCCAGGGGGGCGTCGGTGCGGGCGATCACGGCGCCACCCAGGCATTGGTCGCCCTGGTAGAGCACCACGGACTGGCCGGGCGTGACCGCGCGCTGCGGGGACGCGAAGGCTACGGAAAGCGACCCGTCCGCGTCCACCTCCACGGTGCAGGGCTGGTCGGTCTGGCGGTAGCGGGTCTTGGCCGTGCACTCGAAGCGGGTAGTCGGCGGCGCGCCCGCGACCCAGTGCGCCGGCTCCGAGCGCAGCGCGTTCGAGAGCAGCCAGGGGCTGTCGGCGCCCTGGTCGACGTAGATCACGTTGGCGTGCACGTCCTTGCCCACCACGTACCAGGGCGCCGCGGCACGGCCCTTCACGCCGCCGATGTTCAAGCCCTCGCGCTGGCCCAGGGTGTAGTACCAGGCGCCGGCATGTTCGCCGACCACCACGCCCTCCACGTCCTGGATCGGGCCGGGGCGGGCGGGCAGGTAGCGGCCCAGGAACTCCCGGAAATCGCGCTCGCCGATGAAGCAGATGCCGGTCGAGTCCTTCTTGGCCGCCGTGGGCAGGCCGGCCTCGGTGGCCAGGCGGCGCACCTCGGCCTTGGGCAGGTGGCCGATGGGGAACAGGGTGGCGGCCAGCTGCGCCTGGCCCAGCTGGTGCAGGAAATAGCTCTGGTCCTTGCCGGCGTCGGCGCCGCGCAGCAGCGTCCAGCGGCCGTCGCGCCGGGCCACCTGGGCGTAATGGCCGGTGGCGATGCATTCGGCGCCCAGGGCGCGGGCCTCGTCCAGGAAGGTCTTGAACTTGATCTCGCGGTTGCACAGCACGTCGGGGTTGGGCGTGCGCCCGGCCCGGTACTCGTCCAGGAAGTGCTGGAACACGTCCTTCCAGTACTCGCCGGCGAAATTGCGGGTGTGGAAGGGGATGCCGAGCAGGCCGGCGACGCGCAGGGCGTCGCGGCGGTCTTCGGCGGCGCGGCATTCGCCGCCGCCGTCGTTGTCGTCGTCCCAGTTCTGCATGAACAGGCCGGCCAGCGATTCGCCCTGGCGCTGAAGCAGCAGGGCCGCGACCGAAGAATCCACGCCGCCGGACAGGCCGACGATGACCCGCGCGGGCGTCATGCGCAGTGCGTCAGGGCCTGCAGCGGCAGGCGGCGCCCGGACAGGAAATCCTCGGCGACCTTCCAGACCAGCGGGCTGCGGTGGCGGGCCGATTCGGCCGCCAGTTCGGCGGGCGTCAGCCAGAGCGCCTGCAGGATGCCCTCGTCGAGGGGGCGCCCGGGGTGGTGGCGCAGTGGCTCGGCCGCGAAGGCCATGCGCAGGAAGTGCTTGCCGTCGCGCGGGGAGGTCCACTGGTAAGCGCCGATGAAGGCGGTCAGCGAGACCTCCCAGCCCGTTTCCTCGAGGGTTTCACGCAGCGCCGCTTCCACCAGGCTCTCGTCGGGTTCGAGGTGCCCGGCGGGCTGGTTCAGCACCCGCTCGCCCTGCACCTGTTCCTCGACGATGAGCAGGCGGCCGTCGCGCACCACCACGGTGGCGACGGTCACGTCCGGCTGCCAGAAGCGGCCGCTGCGATAGTTCAAAGATCGTCCTTGCCGGTCAGGTCGAGCTCGACGGCGTCGGCCGCGCTGGCCGCCAGGTCGATGGCTTCGTCCAGGGCGTCGGCGCTGGCGTCGGCCGGGATCTTGATGACCAGCATGGCCACGCGCTCCTGCTTCACCCAGGAACCGAGCTTGAGCGTATTGCTGCGCTCAAGCAGGTCGTTGGCGATGGCGGCCGGGAACGCGGCGCCCTCGGCCTGGTAGCCGGGCGACCAGACTTCGCGCACGCGCTGGTGGTTGGTGGCCTCGACGACGGAACGGACCCAGACCAGCTGGGTGCGGCCGCCGCCGACGTTCACGGTGATCTGGAAATCGCCGTCGTCGTCGATGGTGAAGGGGGTGCCCTTCTTTTCCAGCTGCGCCTTCACGACGGAATCGTGGTCGGCGGCGGAAAGCGGGGCGGCGAACAGCAGGGCAGCGGCGATGCAAGCGGTAAGCAGGCGCATGGCGTGGTCTCTGGTTGGGTGGCCGGCGGGACTCCGGCCCGGCCATTCTCGGCGGAAAACCTCGTGGCCGTCCACGAGGGCGGGGCGTTACCGCCGGTCCGGCGCGACTTATACTGGCGGCATGCCCCAAGACCCCCACCCGGAACGCGAGCGCGACCACGGACTGGCGGTGGAATCCGCCCGACCCGAGGTCGTCCGGCCGCCGCTTTACCAGGTCGTCCTGCTCAACGACGACTTCACCCCGATGGACTTCGTGGTCGAGGTCCTGCAGTCCTTCTTCGCCATGAACCGGGAGAAGGCCACCCAGGTCATGCTGCACGTCCACACCCGCGGCAAGGGCGTTTGCGGCGTGTACACGCGTGAAGTGGCTGAATCCAAAGTTACCCAGGTCAACGAGTTCTCCAGGCAGCACCAGCACCCCCTGTTGTGCACCATGGAAAAAGCCTAGGCTGGCCCCATATCGGAGCAAACGTTCCGGAGTAACCCATGTTCAGCAAGGACCTCGAGTACACCATCGGCCAGTGCTACAAGCAGGCCCGCGAAGCCCGCCATGAATTCATGACGGTCGAGCACCTGCTGTTGGCGCTGCTCGACAACCCGTCCGCGGCCGGTGTGCTCAAGGCCTGCGGCGCCGATCAGCCCAAGCTGGCCACCGGGCTGCGCCAGATCATCGCCGACACCGTGCCGGTGCTGCCGGCCGACGACCCGCGCGACACCCAGCCCACGCTGGGCTTCCAGCGCGTGCTACAGCGCGCGGTCTACCACGTGCAAAGCTCCGGCAAGAAGGAAGTCACCGGCGCCAACGTGCTGGTGGCCATCTTCGGCGAGAAGGACTCGCACGCGGTGTATTTCCTCAACCAGCAGGAAATCACCCGCCTGGACGTGGTGAACTACCTCTCGCACGGCATCGCCAAGATCGGCGACGGCGCCGAGGAGAAGCCCGCGCCCGAAGCCAAGCCGGAAGGCGAGGAGGGCGGCGAGGCCAAGGGCAACCCGCTGCAGGAGTTCGCCTCCAACCTCAACGAGCTGGCGAAGGAAGGCAAGATCGACCCGCTGATCGGCCGCGAGGACGAGGTCGAGCGCACCATCCAGGTGCTCTGCCGCCGCCGCAAGAACAACCCGCTCTACGTCGGCGAGGCCGGCGTGGGCAAGACCGCCCTGGCCGAGGGCCTGGCCTGGCGCATCGTCGAGGGCAAGGTCCCGGCGGTACTGAAGGACGCGGTCATCTATTCGCTCGACCTGGGCGCGCTGGTGGCCGGCACCAAGTACCGCGGCGACTTCGAGAAGCGCCTGAAGGCGGTGATCCAGCAGATCCGCAAGGAGCCTGGCGCCATCCTGTTCGTGGACGAGATCCACACCATCATCGGCGCCGGTTCGGCCTCGGGTGGCACCATGGACGCCTCCAACCTGATCAAGCCGGTGCTGCAGAGCGGCGAGCTGCGCTGCATCGGCTCCACCACGTTCCAGGAATACCGCGGCGTGTTCGAGAAGGACCGCGCGCTGGCCCGCCGTTTCCAGAAGATCGACGTGGTCGAACCCACCGTGGCCGAGGCCGTGGCCATCCTCAATGGCCTCAAGACCCGCTTCGAGGCGCACCACGAGGTGGAATACGCCGCCGATGCGCTGCAGGCCGCGGTGGACCTGTCGGTCAAGCACATCAACGACCGCCTGCTGCCGGACAAGGCCATCGACGTGATCGACGAGGCCGGCGCGCGCCAGCGCCTGCTCGACGCGGACAAGCGCAAGAAGGTGGTGGACGTCGAGGAAATCGAGCTGATCGTGGCCAAGATGGCCCGCATCCCGACCAAGCAGGTCAGCGCCTCCGACAAGGACGTGCTGCGCAACCTCGAGCGCAACCTCAAGATGGTCATCTTCGGCCAGGACCCGGCCATCGAGACCCTGGTCTCGGCCATCAAGCTGGCCCGCTCGGGCCTGGCCAACCCGGACAAGCCGATCGGCAACTTCCTGTTCGCCGGCCCCACCGGCGTGGGCAAGACCGAAGTGACCAAGCAGCTGGCCATGCAGCTGGGCATCGAACTGGTGCGCTTCGACATGTCGGAATACATGGAAGCCCACTCGGTGAGCCGCCTGATCGGCGCGCCCCCGGGTTACGTCGGCTTCGACCAGGGCGGCCTGCTGACCGAGAAGATCGTCAAGACCCCGCACTGCGTGCTGCTGCTCGACGAAATCGAGAAGGCGCACCCGGACGTGTTCAACATCCTGCTGCAGGTCATGGACCGCGGCGTGCTCACTGACACCAACGGCCGCGAGGCGAACTTCCGCAACGTGGTGCTGGTGATGACCACGAACGCCGGTGCCACCCAGGCGGCGCGCCGCACCATGGGCTTCGTCGAGCAGAACCACACCTCGGACGCCATGGAAGTGATCCGCAAGGCCTTCACGCCGGAGTTCCGCAACCGCCTGGACGGCATCATCCAGTTCGGTTCGCTGGGCCTCGACCACATCCTGCGCGTGGTGGACAAGTTCCTGATCGAACTCGAGTCGCAGCTGCACGAGAAGCACGTGAGCCTCTCGGCCACGCCGGACGCGCGCCAGTGGCTGGCCCAGAACGGCTTCGACCCGCAGATGGGCGCGCGGCCGATGGCGCGGCTGCTGCAGGACAAGATCAAGCGGCCGCTGGCGGACGAACTGCTGTTCGGCAAGCTGGTCGGCGGGGGCAGGGTCACCGTGGACGTGCGCGACGGCGAACTGGTGGTCGAGGCCCAGGCCGAGCCCGAGAAGCTCCTCCCCGCCACCGTCTGAAAATAATAGGGGTCAGACTAATTCCACACCGCGGAATTAGTACTCTGACCCCTAATTAGAAAAGCTTCGGGCCTGAAGGCCCTCCCACAGGATTACTTCATGCGGTAGGTGATGCGACCCTTGGTCAGGTCGTAAGGCGTCATCTCGACCTTGACCTTGTCGCCGGTCAGGATGCGGATGTAGTTCTTGCGCATTCGGCCGGAAATGTGGGCCGTGATCACGTGGCCGTTCTCGAGCTTGACCCGGAACATGGTGTTCGGAAGGGTCTCGAGCACCGTGCCTTCGAATTCAATGGAATCGTCTTTGGACATTCTTGGTTTCGCTGGACGGGAAAGCCGCCCTTGCAAGCCGCGCATTCTGCCATGTCCTTGCCGCGCTTGCAAAAATTTGGTTAATCAGCGGTGACCCCCGCCAGCACGGCTGCCGGGAACGGTGCCACCCGCCCGGCCCAGGAGCCCGCGGCCACGGGCTCGAAGGCCAGTTGGCGCACGGCCTGCAGGAAGTCGTCCCGGGGCAGCAGGCGTGCGCCCAGGAATTCGAGGTGCGGGTTGCGCACCTGGGCGTCGAGCAGGGGCCAGCCCCAGCCGTGCAGCAGGCGGGCCAGCCCGGCCAGCGCCACCTTGGAGCCGCCCGATTCGGCGCTGAACATGCTCTCGCCGAAGAACATGCGGCCCACCGCCACGCCGTAGATGCCGCCGACCAGGCGTTCGCCGTCGAACACCTCGACGCTGTGCGCGTGCCCGAGCCGGTGCAGTTCCAGGTAGGCCGCCGCCATCGCCGGCGTGATCCAGGTGCCGTCCTGGCCCGGCCGCGGGCTGTGGGCGCAGGCGGCGATGACGGCGTCGAAGGCGGAGTCGGCCCGCACCTGCCAGCGCGAGCGACGCAGCTCGCGCCGGAAGCGCGAGGACAGGCGCACACCCGCGGTGTCGAAGATCATGCGCGGGTCGGGGCTCCACCACAGGATCGGCTCGCCCTCGGAAAACCAGGGGAAGATGCCGTGCCGGTAGGCGTTGAGCAGCCGCGCCGGCGACAGGTCGCCGCCCATGGCCAGCAGGCCGTTGGGATCGCGCAGCGCCCGCCAGGCCGGCGGGAACGGCGCCTCCGGGTCAGGCCCCAGCAGCGGCAGCCGGATCGTCATCGCGGAAAGGGCTGTGCGCCAGCACGGCGTCGCGGTAACGGCGGGCGCCGGCGCGCTCCTGCGCGCACCAGCCGCGCAGCGCGTCGGCGAAGGCCGGGTCGGCCACGTGGTGGTGGCTTCGGGTGAGCACCGGCAGGAAACCGCGTGCCACCTTGTGTTCGCCCTGGGCGCCGGGTTCGAACACCTGCAGGCCCTCGCGCAGGCAGTAGTCGATGCCCTGGTGGTAGCAGGTCTCGAAGTGCAGGCCGGGCGCCGTCTCGTGCGCGCCCCAGTAGCGGCCGTAGAGTGTGTCGCCGCCGCGCAGGCACAATGCGCCAGCCACGGTGTCGCCACCGCGTTCGGCCAGGAACAGCACCAGCTGGCGCGGCATGGCCGAGGCCAGGTGGCGGAAGAAGTCGAGCGTCAGCGCCGGGTGGTTGCCGTAGTCGGCGAAGGTGCGGCAGTAGAAGTAGTGCATGGCCTCGAGGTCGGCCTCGCCGGCCTCGTCGCCGTGCACGGTGCGGAAGCGGAAGCCGGCGCGCACGACCTTGTCGCGCTCCTGGCGCAGGTTCTTGCGCTTCTTGGGCTGCAGCGCGGCCAGGAAGGCCTCGAAATCGGCCCAGCCGCGGTTGCGCCAGTGGAACTGCACGTCTTCGCGCGCCAGCCAGTCCTCGCCGAAGGCGGCGTCCTCGGCTTCCGGGTGGAAGTTCACGTGCAGCGACGACAGCCCGTCGCGCCGGCACTGCTCCACCATGGCCGCCAGCAGCGCGGCGCGGTCGGCCGGCTCGCGCGCCAGCAGGCGCGGGCCGGTGACGGGCGAGTAGGGCACCGCCACCAGCCACTTGGGGAAGTACTCGCGACCGAAGCGGGCGTGGGCCTGGGCCCAGGCCTGGTCGAACACGAACTCGCCGTGGGAGTTCGACTTCAGGTAAGCCGGGGCCGCGGCCACCAGTTCGCCGTCGCGCCAGAGCGTGGCGTGCCGCGGGGTCCAGCCCCAGGCCGGGCGGAGGCAGCCGTGCCGCTCCAGCCCGGCCAGGAAGGCGTGCGCCAGGAACGGGTTGGCGCCGCCGTGCAGCCCGTCCCAGGCCGCGGCCGGGATCTCGTCGAGCCTGTCGTGCAGCCGCAGCTTCATGCGGTGCGGCCGGTCATTCCTTGTCGAGGTACTTCTCGGCGTCGAGGGCGGCCATGCAGCCGAAGCCGGCCGAGGTGATGGCTTGGCGGTAGACCTGGTCGGCCACGTCGCCGGCGGCGAACACGCCCGGCACCGAGGTGGCGGTGGCATTGCCCTCCAGGCCCGCCTTGATGGTGAGGTAGCCGTTGCGCATGGCCAGCTGGCCCTCGAACAGCGAGGTGTTCGGGGTATGGCCGATGGCCACGAAGAAGCCCTGCACCGCGATCTCGCGGGTGGATTCGTCCCTGGTCGAACGGATGCGCATGCCGGTGACGCCGGAATCGTCGCCCAGCACTTCGTCCACGGTGTGGTCCCAGACCAGCTCGACCTTGCCGGCCGCGGCCTTGGCGAACAGCTTGTCCTGCATGATCTTTTCCGAGCGCAGCTTGTCGCGGCGGTGCACCAGGTAGACCTTGCGGGCGATGTTGGACAGGTACAGCGCCTCCTCGACCGCGGTGTTGCCGCCGCCGATCACCGCCACGTCCTGGTCGCGGAAGAAGAAGCCGTCGCAGGTGGCGCAGGCCGACACGCCCTTGCCCATGAACGTCTGCTCGGACTCGATGCCCAGGTACTTGGCGCTGGCACCGGTGGCGATGATCAGGGCGTCGCAGGTGTATTCGCCGCTGTCGCCAACCAGGCGGAAGGGCCGGCGCGAGAGGTCGGCGGTGTGGATGTGGTCGAACACGATCTCGGTTTCGAAGCGCTCGGCATGCGCCTGCATGCGCGCCATCAGGTCCGGGCCCACCAGGCCGTGGGCGTCGCCCGGCCAGTTGTCCACCTCGGTGGTGGTCATCAGCTGGCCACCCTGCTGCAGGCCCGTCACCAGCACCGGCTTGAGGTTGGCGCGGGCGGCGTAGACGGCGGCGGAATAACCGGCGGGGCCGGAACCGAGGATGAGCAGGCGGCTGTGCTTGGGGGCGGTCATGTATGATTCTTCTGGTTCGTGGGGTGGTGTCGCGAAGGCCATGTAGCTTGTAGGCCACGGCGGGGCAAATCAAGGCGAACCGGGGTTTCCCAGTGTTGCGGCGGCGTGCCATGGGGCAGTGGGCGCGGCCGCGTGAACTGCTGTATAAACAGGCATCTATCACGACCTTCTGAGGCAGTTCCTCTCGGTGGCGCGCACTCCCGATCGAAGCACCAACGCCGGCATGGACCGCCGCCAGAAACTCTGGCGCGAACTCGCGCTCGTCGCGCTGTCGCCGCTGCTGCTCTACCTGTTGGCCAGCCTGCTCAGTTACCACACCGACGATCCGGGCTGGTCGCGCACCGGCACCGTGGCCGGCCCGCTGCACAACGTCGGCGGCCTGGTGGGCGCCTACCTGGCGGATCTTGCGTTCTGGTTCTTCGGCTACGTGGCCTATACCGTGCCCGTGGTGCTGGGCGGCATCGCCTGGATCGCGCTGTTCGGCCTGGATTCGGACGGCGACGGCCGGGTCGATTTCGGCCCGGCCCTGCGCCTGGTCGGCATCGTCGGCTTCCTGGTTTCGGCCTGTGGCCTGGCGCACGTGCTGGGTGGTTCGGCGCCGAGTCTGCCGGCGGAATCGGGCGGCATCCTGGGCCAGCTGGTGGGCACCTCGATGCGCAGGGTGTTCGGCGGCATGGGCGGGCACCTGTTCCTGCTGGCCGTGCTGCTGATGTCGGTCACGCTGGCCACGGGCCTGAGCTGGTTCGGGCTGATGGACTGGATCGGCGGCAAGGTGCTGGCGCTGTTCGGCCGGCTGGGCGAGGGCACCCGCCAGGCCGCGGAATGGCAGCGCGCCCGCGCCATGCGCGAGGAGCGCGAGGAAGTACGCAAGGTCGAAACCATCAAGCGCGCCAAGCGCGAGCCGGTGAAGATCGAGCCGCCGCCCAAGCCGGTCATCGAAAAGTCCGAACGCGCCCAGCGCGAGCAGCAGATCCCGCTGTTCAACGCCTCCGGCGGCGAAGGCCTGCCGCCGCTGTCGCTGCTCGATGACCCCAAGGAGCAGCCCAAGGGTTATTCCGAGGAAACCCTGGAAACCCTGTCGCGCCAGATCGAGTTCAAGCTCAAGGACTTCCGCGTCGAAGTGCAGGTGGTCGGCGCCTATCCGGGCCCGGTGATCACCCGCTTCGAGATGGAGCCGGCGCCGGGCGTGAAGGGCAGCCAGATCAGTTCGCTCGACAAGGACATCGCCCGCGGCCTGAGCGTGAAGTCGGTGCGCGTGGTCGACGTCATCCCGGGCAAGTCGGTGGTGGGCCTGGAAATCCCCAATTCGCACCGCGAAACCATCTACCTCAGCGAAATCCTGCGCTCGAAGGAATACGACAAGCTGGCCTCGCCGCTGGCCATGGCCCTGGGCAAGGACATCGCCGGCCGCCCGGTGGTGGTCGACCTGGCCCGCATGCCGCACCTGCTGGTGGCCGGCACCACCGGCTCGGGCAAGTCGGTGGGCGTGAACGCCATGGTCCTGAGCCTGCTCTACAAGAGCAGCGCCAAGGACGTGCGCATGCTGATGATCGACCCGAAGATGCTGGAACTGTCGGTCTACCAGAACATCCCGCACCTGCTGGCGCCGGTGGTGACCGACATGAAGGAGGCCGCGAATGGCCTTCGCTGGTGCGTGGCCGAAATGGAGCGCCGCTACAAGCTGATGAGCGCCGTGGGCGTGCGCAACCTGGCCGGCTTCAACCGCAAGGTGAAGGACGCCCAGGATGCCGGCCAGCCGCTGATGGACCCGCTGTTCCGCCCCAACCCCGACCTGGGCGAAGTGCCGCGCCCGCTCGAGGCGCTGCCCTACATCGTCGTGTTCATCGACGAATTCGCCGACATGATGATGATCGTCGGCAAGAAGGTCGAGGAGCTCATCGCCCGCCTGGCGCAGAAGGCCCGCGCCGCCGGCATCCACCTGATCCTTGCCACCCAGCGCCCCTCGGTGGACGTGATCACCGGCCTGATCAAGGCCAATATCCCGACCCGCATCGCCTTCCAGGTGAGCTCGAAGATCGACTCGCGCACCATCCTTGACCAGTCCGGCGCCGAGACGCTGCTGGGCAACGGCGACATGCTCTACCTGCCGCCCGGCACCGCCATGCCCGAGCGCGTGCACGGCGCATTCGTCAGCGACGACGAGGTGCACCGCGTGGTGGCCCACCTGCGCCAGAACAGCTCCGGCCCCGATTACATCGAGGGCGTGCTGGAGGAAGTGCAGTCGATGGGCGACGGCGTGGTCATCGGCCCCACCGGCCTGCCGGAATCCGGCGGCGGCGCCGGCGACGAATCCGACCCGCTGTACGACGAGGCCGTGAAGGTGGTCACCGAAACCCGCCGAGCCTCCATTTCCGGCGTGCAGCGGCGCCTGAAGATCGGCTACAACCGCGCCGCCCGCCTGATCGAGGCCATGGAAGCGGCCGGCATCGTCACGCCGCCGGAACACAACGGCGACCGCCAGGTCATCGCCCCGCCGCCGCCGCGCTGAGCCGCGCACAAGCGCGGTTCAGGCGCCTGCGGCAAGACTTGCACACAACCCCAATACCGGTCCCGCCCATGCGCCTGTTCCTGCTGTCCTGCCTCCTGGTCGCCGCCCCGCTGGCCCATGCCGGCGCCCGCGAAAAACTCGACGCCTTCAGCGGCGGCATGCAGGGCCTGTCCGCGCAGTTCCAGCAGCGCGTGTACGACCCCGAGGGCCGGCTGTCGGAATCGTCCAGCGGCTCGGTGGCGCTGAAGGCGCCGCGGCAGTTCCGCTGGGAATACACCCAGCCCTTCCCGCAGCTGATCGTCGCCGACGGCGACCACATCTGGATCCACGACCCCGACCTTGAGCAGGTCAACGTGCGCAACCAGAGCTACGAGGAGCAGGTGAGCCCGCTGGCCGTGCTGATCGACCCGGCCGAGCTCGACCGCCAGTTCAAGGTGGCCGACGGCGGCGCCGGCCAGGGCCTGGAGTGGCTGGAACTCACCCCGCGCAAACCCGACGACGCGCCCTTCGAGCGCGCCCGCCTGGGCTTCGACGCCGCTGGCCTGGCCACCATGGAAATGCACGACGGCCTGGGCCAGCGCACCGAGGTGCGTTTCACCGGCTGGAAGCGCAACCCGGCGTTTGCCGCGGGCACCTTCGCTTTCACCCCGCCGCCGGGCACCGACGTGGTGGGCGAGGTGTCCGAAGGCGCCGAGGTCATTCCCCTCGCCGAGTGAGCGGGCGGATTAGAATGCGGGCGTGACGCGCAAGAAACTCGCCAGCGACTCCCTGTTCCAGCCGCCCGAGGGCCTCAAGCCCCTGGCCGAGCGCATGCGCCCGGCCACGCTGGACGACATGGTGGGCCAGCGCCGGCTGCTGGCGCCGGGCAGCGCCCTGCGGCGCGCGGTGGAAGCCGGCAACGTGCATTCAATGATCCTCTGGGGGCCGCCGGGCTGCGGCAAGACCACGCTGGCCCTGTTGCTGGCGCGTTACGCCGAGGCCGAGTTCGTGGCCATTTCCGCCGTGCTCTCGGGCCTGCCCGAGGTGCGCCAGGTGCTGGCTGCGGCCGGCGAGCGTTTCGCGCAGGGGCGGCGCACGGTGCTGTTCGTGGACGAGGTGCACCGCTTCAACAAGACCCAGCAGGACGCCTTCCTGCCGCACATCGAACGCGGCAGCATCCTGTTCGTCGGCGCCACCACCGAGAACCCCAGCTTCGAGCTCAACTCGGCGCTGCTCTCGCGCTGCCGCGTGCATGTGCTGGAGCCGGTGTCCACCGAAGACATCATGGAAGCCCTTCGCCGCGCCTTGGCCGACGAGGCCCGCGGCCTGGGCGGGCAGGGCGTGCGCGCCAGCGACGAACGCCTGCGCGACATCGCCGGCGCCGCCGACGGCGACGTGCGCCGCGCGCTGACCCTGCTGGAAATCGCCGCCGAACTGGCCGCCGACGAGGGCGGCGAGGTCACCGAGGCCACCCTGGCCCAGGTGCTGGCTGACCGCACGCGCCGCTTCGACAAGCAGGGCGAGCAGTTCTACGACCAGATCTCGGCCCTGCACAAATCCATGCGCAGCTCGAACCCCGACGCCGCGCTGTACTGGTTCACCCGCATGCTCGATGGCGGCTGCGACCCGGTTTACCTGGCGCGGCGGCTCACCCGCATGGCGGTGGAAGACGTCGGCCTGGCCGACCCGCGGGCGCTGCAGATGGCGATCGAAGCCTGGGAGGCCTACGAGCGCCTGGGCAGCCCCGAGGGCGAGCTGGCGCTGGCGCAGCTGGTGATCTACCTGGCCAGCACCGCCAAGTCGAACGCCGCCTACACTGCCTTCAAGGCCGCGCAGGCCGACGTACGCGAGGCGGGTACGCTGGAAGTGCCGATGCACCTGCGCAACGCGCCGACCAAGCTGATGAAGCAGCTCGGCTACGGCACCGGCTACCAGTACGACCACGACGCGCCCGACGGCGTGGCGCTGGGCCAGACCGGTTTCCCCGACGCCATGGGCGAGCGCGTGTATTACGAACCGGTCGAGCGGGGCATGGAAATCAAGCTCAAGGAAAAGCTCGACCGCCTGCGCGCCGCCCGCGCTGGCGCGCGCAAACCCTGACTCATGGCGCCACGTCGGTGCGCAGCACCGGGTAGAGGTTGTAGCGCTCGTCCCACGAGGCGTGCCGGCGGTAGAAGAACTCCAGCCGCGCCTGCGGGTCGGCGGCGAAGGCCGGGTCGTCCTGCAGCCGCTTGGCGAAGGCCTCGGCCAGGGCCGGGTCTTCGGCCAGCATCCTGCGGGCCACGTCTTCGGCCACGTAGTCCTCCATGTATTCCTTACGCTCGAAGGCGTTGTTGAATTCGCCCCAGGCCAGCAGCGAATCCGGTGCCTTCGGTTCCAGCAGGGCCATCACCAGGCGCGCGCCGGGCTGACGCAGCGGCACGTAGAGCGAACCGGCGGGGATGTGGCGCGTTTCCTTCGCCCATTCGCCGGTGACGGCGAGGGTCTGGTGGCCTTCGACCGAGCCGGCGGAGAGTTTGGCGGTGTCGGCGCGGAAGGCTTCGACGCTGCGCTCGCCGCTGCTATCGAGTTCACGGAACTGCACGCCGTGCAGGCGCAGCTTCGCGCCCACGAAGGCGGCGTGTTCGGCCGGCACGATATAGCCCGCGGCCGGCGCCGCCACGGTAACGCTCGGCTGCACGTCGTCGCGCAGCGGGATGCGCCAGACCTGCGGTGTGGATTCGTCGTAGCGGGTCATCAGCGCGCCCGATACTTCCGAGGGCGTGCGGGTGTAGGCATAGCCGCGGAAGTCGATCAGGCGTGCTTCCGGGCCCGCGGCGAAGGCCAGCGGCTGCGGGGCGCCATCGGGCTTGCCGGCGCGGGCGTCGGCCTCGCGGGCCAGGCGCTGCCAGGCCGCGCCGTTGGCGGCGATGCGCTCGAGCACCGACACCACCGTGTTGCGGGTGATGCGCACCCGGTGCGGGTATTCGCGCCACGAATGGGTTTCCACCAGCATGGCCAGCCGGTTGCGCAGCCAGAAGTAGCCGGTGGAAAAACGCGGTGGCGCCACGCTGTCGGCGAAGCCCGAGCTCGGGTCGTCGGAGACCACGAACGAGGGATAGAAGGGCAGGGGCAGCGAGCCCTGCTTTTCCAGGTCGGCGATGACGCCGTCGCGCCAGGCGCGGCCGGCCTCGCGCAGGGCCGGGTCGCCGGCGTGCACGGGCTCGACCTGGATTGCCACGTCGTGTTCGAACTGGGCGCCGTCGGTGACATGCAGGTCCACCACCGCCAGCGGGTCCCAGGCCTGCACCAGGCCCAGCATGGCCTGCATTTCGGGCGAGTCGGCCTTGAGGTAATCGCGGTTGAGGTTGAGGTTCTGCGCCGTGGTGCGCCAGCCCATCTCCACCGGGCCGCGCTGGTTGGGGCGGTTCCAGGGGCCGAAGCGCTTGTGGCCGTCCACGTTGAAGACCGGCACGAACACCAGCACCAGCTTGTCCAGCGCGCCCTTGGCGGCCTTGCCCTCGAGCACCTCGCGCAGGGCCAGGAAACCGGCATCCTTGCCGTCGATCTCGCCGGCGTGGATGCCGCCCTGCACCAGCACCACCGGCAGGTTCTGCCCGCGGGCGGCGGTGGGGTCGAGCGCGCCGCGGGTCGAGGCCACCAGCGCCTTCATCGGCCGGCCCTGGGGCGTGGTGCCGAAGTCGAGGCAGCGCACCGCGGCCGGGTAGGCCCGGGCGAAGTCGTCGCAGAGCTTCACCACTTCGTCGTAGCGGCCGGTGCGGGTGAAGCCCGAGGCCTCGGACACCGTGCCCAGCGGGGGCGGGGCGGCCAGGGCCGGGGCGGCGGCAACAAGCAGCAGGCAGAGCAGGGTGCGCATGGCGGGACTTCGTGCGAGGGACAGGCAGGCAGGGTACCGCTGCGGCGCCGGCGACAGAAGCGCGCGCCACGGGCGGCATTCCCGTTAGCATGGCGGCGTGCAAGAACGAACGGGCCCGCAATGAACTGGAACCTGCTTTGGCTGGTGATGGCCGGTGGCGCCCTCGGCGCCGGCACGCGCCACCTGATCGGCGGCTGGCTGCTGCGCCAGCTGGGCAACGGCATGCCCTGGGGCACCCTGGCGGTGAACCTGCTGGGCAGCTTCGCCGCGGGATTCCTGCTGGTGTGGCTGGAAGGCCGCGGGCCCAGCGCGCTCTACCTGCGCGCCTTCCTCATCGTCGGCGTGCTCGGCGGCCTGACCACCTATTCGGCGCTGATGCTCGAGTGCCTGATGTACGCCCGCGGCGCGAAGCTCGGCGCGCTGGCGGGCTATCTTGGTCTGACCCTGGTCGGCGGTTTCGCGCTGGTGTGGGCCGGCGCGCGATTGGCCGACACCTTCCGTCCCGCCTGAGCCCCGCTCAAAAGCGTTCGCTCACCGGCAAGTAGCGCCACTGCCCGGCGGGCATCTTGGCCAGCCCGATGCGGCCGAGGCGCAGGCGGCGCACGGCGGTGGCGCGCAGGCCGACTTCGTTGCAAAGGTGCTGCAGCAGGCCCGGGCGCACGCCCTTGATGGCGAAGCGCAGGCGCTGTTCGTTCTGCCAGCTCACCTTGAAGGGCGCCACCGGCCAGCCGTCGAACTGCGTGCCGCCGGTGAGGCGGTTCCAGCCGTAGGGCGCGAGTTCGCCCTCGACGTCGACGATGAATTCCTGCTCGAGCTTTGCAGCGTCTTCCTGCAGGCGGCGCAGCACGCGGCCGTCCTGGCTGAACACCATCAGGCCGCTGGCCTCGGTTTCCAGCGGCATGGCCGGCTGCAGGCGCGGGAAGTGGCGCTTGAGCAGGCGCCAGCCGGAGGCGTCCTCGGGCCAGCGGTTATCCGGCACCAGCAGCGAGAGCGCCGGGTTCGGGCCGTCGCCCGCGTCGAAGCCCGCCGGCTTGTGCAGCAGCATCGTCGCCGGCTCGGCCGGGTCGGGGCGGGCGCCGGGCAGCAGCGCCACCGTTTCATCGGCGACCTTGTGCTGGGGTTCCTCCACCACCACGCCGTCCACCGTCACCCAGCCGCCCTGCACGTACAGCTCGGCCTCGCTGCGGGAGCAGCCGGTGAGTTCGACGACGCGCTTGGCCAGCCGGACGGCTTCGGTCATGGGGGTTCCAGGGCAGGGGAGGCGGGCGAGCATGCGCCGCGCCGCCGGGGATTGCCAGCCCGGCCCGGCGGGCCCCGCGGGCGGGGGATTTTCGTTGCACCCGCAACCGGCCGGGCGCGATAATGCACCGCCCCGTTTCATTTCTGGAATGACCCGATGCTCGACCCGAACCTGCTCCGCGGCCAGCTCGCCGAGACCGCCGCGACCCTGAAGCAGACCCGAGGCTACGACCTCGACGTGACTTCGCTTGAGCGCCTCGAGGCCGAGCGCAAGGCCATCCAGACCCGCACGCAGGAGCTGCAGAACCTGCGCAACACCCGTTCCAAGGCCATCGGCATGGCCAAGGCCAAGGGCGATGACACCGCCGCCCTGATGGCCGAAGTGGCCGGCCTGGCAGACGAACTCAAGACCTCCGAAACCCGGCTCGAGCAGATCCGCGCCGAACTCGAGCGCATTACGCTCACCGTGCCCAACCTGCCGCACGCCTCGGTGCCGCAGGGCGCCGACGAAACCCAGAACCAGGAAATCCACCGCTGGGGCACGCCGCGCCAGTTCGATTTCCCGGTGAAGGACCACGTCGAATTGGGCGAGCGCGACGGCTGGCTCGACGGCGACGCCGGCGCCAAGCTCAGCGGCGCCCGTTTCACCGTGCTGCGCGGCCCGCTGGCGCGCCTGCACCGTGCCCTGGCCCAGTTCATGCTCGACCTGCACACCGGCGAGCACGGTTACCTGGAAGCCAACGTGCCGCTGATCGTCAACGCCGACAGCATGCAGGGCACCGGCCAGCTGCCGAAGTTCGAGGAAGACCTGTTTTCGACCGAGGTGGGCGAGACCAGGCGCTACCTGATCCCCACCAGCGAAGTGCCGCTGACGAACCTGGTTCGCGACGTCATCGTCGAGGACGCCCAGCTGCCGCTGCGCCTGAGCGCGCACTCGATGTGCTTCCGCGCCGAGGCGGGCAGCCACGGCCGCGACACCCGCGGCATGATCCGCCAGCACCAGTTCGAAAAGGTGGAGCTCGTCTCCATCGCGCGGCCGGAAGAATCCGACGCCGAGCACGAGCGCATGACCCGCTGCGCCGAAGTGGTGCTGGAGAAGCTCGGCCTGCCGTACCGCAAGGTGCTGCTGTGCACCGGCGACATGGGTTTCTCGGCCCGCAAGACCTACGACCTCGAGGTGTGGCTGCCCAGCCAGGGCACCTACCGCGAGATCAGCAGCTGCTCGAACTGCGGTGATTTCCAGGCCCGCCGCATGCAGGCGCGCTGGCGCAACCCGGCCACCGGCAAGCCCGAGCCGGTGCACACTCTCAATGGTTCGGGCGTGGCCGTGGGCCGCGCGCTGATCGCGGTGATGGAAAACTACCAGCAGGCCGACGGCAGCATCGAAGTGCCGGCCGCGCTGCGGCCCTACATGGGCAACCAGGAGCGCATCGGATGAACCACCCGGACCTCAACGACCTGCAGTTCTACGCCATGGTGGTCGAGCACGGCGGCTTCGCCGCGGCCGAGCGCGCCCTGGGCGTGCCCAAGTCGCGGCTGAGCCGGCGCATCGCCCAGCTCGAGTCCGACCTGGGCGTGCGCCTGCTGCAGCGCTCCACCCGCAAGTTCGCCGTCACCGACGTCGGCCAGAGCGTCTACCGCCACGCCCAGACCATGCTCGCCGAGGCCCAGGCCGCGCGCGAGGCGGTGGACCGCGTCAGCGCCGCGCCGCGCGGGGTGATCAAGGTCAGCTGCCCGGTGGCGCTGGCGCAGGAGCTGCTGGCGCCGCTGCTGCCGGAATTCATGAAGAAGCACCCGCAGGTGCGCATCCAGCTGCACGTCAGCAACCGCCGGGTGGACGTGATCCAGGAAGGTTTCGACGTGGCCCTGCGCGTGCGCAGCCAGCTTACCGACGACGGCGAGATGGTGGCGCGCAGCTTCGGCCAGCTGCGTGAGCTGCTGGTGGCCAGCCCGAAATACCTCGACCGCACCGGCCGCCCGGCCACGCCGGCCGACCTGGCGGGCCACACCACGCTGAGCATGAGCGAAGACGATTCGCGCCAGCGCTGGACCCTGCACGGCCCCGACGGCCACGTGCAGAAGGTGGACCTGACGCCGGCGCTGATGGCCCAGGACTTTCCGCTGCTGCTGGCGGCCGCGCGCGACGGCCTGGGCGTGGTGCTGCTGCCGGAACTGAGCTGCGCCGAGGCCATCCGCAAGCGCGAGTTGGAAGTCGTGCTGCCGGAGTGGAACCTGCCGCAGGGCATCTGCCACGCCATCTATCCCTCGCGCCGCGGCCTGCTGCCGGCGGTGCGCGTGTTCATCGACTTCCTGGCCGACCGCCTGCCGGCGCTCATCCAGGACAGCAAGCTCAAGTGCGGCACGCCGGGCGGCCCGGGCTGCCCGCCATCGCCCTGAGCGGGGCGCTTTGATTTTTCGGAAGAGTGGCCGAGCGGTTTAAGGCACCGGTCTTGAAAACCGGCGAAGGGTAAGACCTTCCGTGGGTTCGAATCCCACCTCTTCCGCCACATCGTGCGGTTCGGCGCAGGACAGCAGGGCAGGGTGGTGTCGCGTGGTGATGGAATCGATCTGGCTGCTGGCGGCGGCCGTGCTGCTGGTGGCGCTTCTGTATGCCTCGGTGGGGCATGCGGGGGCTTCGGGCTACATCGCGGTGATGACGCTGTTCGGCATGGCGCCTGCGGAAATCCGGCCCACGGCGCTCACGCTCAATATCCTGGTTGCCTGCCTGGGTACCTGGCAGTTCTGGCGTGCCGGCCGGTTTTCCTGGGCGCTGTTCTGGCCGTTCGCGGTGCTGGCGGTGCCCATGGCCTTCGTCGGCGGCTACCTCAACCTGCCGGCGCAGGTGTTCAAGGTTCTGATTGGCCTGGTGCTGCTGTTCTCGGCCGTGCAGCTGGTGCGCCGGCCGCTGGCCGAAGCGGAGCCCACGCCGCCTTCCGTGCCGGTGTCGCTGGGCGCGGGTGCGGGCATCGGGCTGCTGTCGGGCCTGACCGGTACGGGCGGCGGCATCTTCCTCACGCCGCTGCTGATCCTCAAGGGCTGGGCACGCTCGGGCACGGCGGCCGGTGTGTCGGCGCCTTTCATCCTGGTCAACTCGATGGCGGGCCTGGCCGGCAACGTCAGTGCCACCCAGAACCTGCCCGGTTTCATCCTGCCGCTGGTGGGCGCGGTGCTCGTGGGTGGTTTCATCGGCGCGCACCTGGGCAGCCATCGCCTGCCGCAAGGCGCGATCAAGCGTGTGCTTGCCGTGGTGCTGGTGATTGCCGGCGGGAAGCTGCTGTTCGCCTGACAGCTGCGCTCAGGCGCCCGTTCCGGCCAGCAGCGACAACACCGCGCAGCCGCCATGCGCGACCACGCAGGCGGGCAGCGAGCGTGTACGCAGGAAGACCGCCGCCATCACCAGGCCGAAGGCCAGGCTGGCCAGTGCGTCGCCAGGACCCTCGGGCCAAGGCAGGGCGGTGCCCGCCAGCGCGGAGATGAAGGCTGCCGTCACGTTGCCAACGGCCCGCGACGCGATTGGCAGCAGCCAGGCGCGGAACGCAAGCTCGGTGAGGAAAGGCGCGTAGACCCCGGCGAGCAGGAACACCGGCAGCGACAGCGTGCCCGGTTGCCAGCTACTGGCCTCGGGCCCCAGCCAGGGTGCGAATGCACGCGTGGCAAGGGCCACGAGCTGCAGCGCAGTGAAAGCCGCCGTGGCGCCCGCGGCTCCGATGGCCATGGCGCCGCCGGTCGATCCCGGGCTTCGCCACAACGAAGGCAAGCCATGCTGCTGGCTCGCCGCCCAGTACACGACCAGCACGCTGCCCGTGGGGATGAGCAGCACCAGCAGCAACGACACCAGCGAGTCGGCCCACTGCGCCACGTCGAGCGGGTTGGGCAGGTCGTTGTAGACCAGGGCGTGGCCGCGGCAGGGCTGCGCACCGGCCTCGCGCGCGAGGGCGTCGAGCGTATATCTGGCGGCCGCCAGTTCGAACCTGCGCAGGCGCGAGAAGCTGATGGCGGTGCTGTCGGGCGCGCAGTCGTCCGGGCGGTGGCGGGCGTAGCCACCGGTGACGGATTCACCGTGGGCGAAGACCTCGTGGTGCAGCACGCGCCCGCGAAGCGACTGCAATTGCGCCGGCGTTCCTTCCACCCACAGCAGCACGCGGTCGTGGTCGCCCCGGGCCGTGAGCACATGGAGACAGGCGAGCACCACGACCGCAAGCACGAGCGGCAGCAGCAGCGAAAGCGCGATCAGGCCGAGGCGGGCGTGCAGGCGGATGGCGGGCGTCCCCAGGTGCGTTGTCGATAAGTCTGGCGGTGCGCAAGGCCGGCCGGCCAGCGGCGGGCGTCGCGCGACGGCGTAGGGGATTGTCGGCGCGCGGCCGGGGGAAGGAGGCGAAACCGCCTGGTTTTGTACGGCCCGGATAACGGTGTTTGTCATGCTGCCGCGGCGTAGGAAATCACCTAGTGCAGGCGGGGCAACTTGCCATTGATGCGGCCGAATCCTTCGCCTAGGTTAGGGCGGAACCCTGGGGAGGGACCGCATGTGATCAGAGTTTTCATCCTTGACGACCACGCGCTCGTGCGCACCGGCTACCGGCTCATCCTCGAGAAAAGCGGCGAGGTGGAGATCGTCGGCGAAGCCGCGACCGGCGAAGAAGGCCTGCCGCTCATCCGCAAGCTTGGCCCCGACGTGGTGCTGTGCGACCTGCACCTTCCTGGCATCAGCGGGCTCGACGTGACCGAGCGGCTGGTGCGCTCCGAGCCCGACACCAAGGTCATCATCGTCTCCATCCAGGAAGACGGGCCGATGCCGCGGCGGCTGATCGAAGCCGGCGCCTTCGCCTACCTGGGCAAGGGCTGCGACCCCCAGGAACTGGTGCGCGCGGTGCGCGACGTATTCCGCGGCCGGCGCTACCTGGCCACGCAGGTGGCGCAGCGCATGGCGCTGGAAGGCTTCGGCGGCAAGGGCTCGCCCTTCGACACGCTGTCGCCGCGCGAGATGCAGGTGGCGCGGCTGCTGTGCCAGGGCCTGCGCATGGAAGAGATCGGCCGCCGGCTCAGCCTGAGCGGCAAGACGGTGGCCACGCACAAGTACCGGCTGTTCGAGAAGCTGGGTATCCGCGATGCCATCTCGCTGGCGCGCCTGGCCGGGCAGCACGGCATTTCCGACCCGGCGTCCGCGCTGGGCGCCTGAGCGCGGCACAAAAAGAAAGGCGCCTTGCGGCGCCTTTCTGTCGACTCAGTCCTGCTTGCCGGGCTGCGGCGGCTGGCCGGGTTCGGCCAGCGTCCAGTCCGGAGCAGCCGGCGTGGGCTCCGCGGCCTGCTGCGCGGCGCGCACGTCGGCTTCCGATGGCGGGGCGTCGAACACGGCCGGCTGGGTGCGGATGAACGGGTTCACCGGCGCGGCCGGCGCCTGCGGTTCCGGCTCGGCCGGGATCAGGCTCTGCTGCACCGGGGCGCTGGCGACCGGCGCCGGGGCCACCGCGACCGGCGGCTGCACCGGAGCCGGGGCCGGAGCGACCGGCGCTTCGACGCGAACCACCGGCTCGGCGACGACAGGCGCAGCGACGACAGGCGCGGCCACCGGGGCTTCGACCGCAGCGGGCGCGACCTCGGCCACCACAGTTTCAGCGACGGCCTTCGGTTCGACCACGGGGGCGACGTCCGCCTCCGGTTCCGCTTCGATTTCCTCGACGCCCGGCGTCGAAACCACTGCGGCCATCACAGCCACCGGCACCACCGACGGCGACGGGCTCGGCGCGGGCGCGCGCGGGGCTTCCGGCTTCGGCGCCACGGCCACCGGGGTCGGCTCCAGGTCGTCGAAATCCGATTCGCCGGCGGTCACGGTCGGGGCTGCCACGGTGGAACGCGGGGCGGACTCGTCCTGGCCCATTTCCTCGTCGTCGAAATCGCCGTCGGCATCGCCGCCCAGGCCCTCGTTGCCGCCATTGGCGGCGTCACCCGCTGCACCCTCGGTGCGACGACGGCGACGGCCACCACGACGGCCGCGACGGCGGCGCCCGGTGCCCTCGGCCGCGGCGGCGTCGCCGGCGGCG
>JAIBEO010000057.1 GCA_019459185.1 Rhizobium sp.
GGCCGCCGGCCCGCCGCCGGACCTGGGGGTGGTCGACCGGGGCTTGCCCGACGGCAGCGGCGTGGACCTGATCCGCGAGCTCGCGCAGCGCCACCCCGCGTGCACGCGGGTGGTCACCACGCTCTTCGGCGACGACGCGCACGTGTTCCCGGCGCTGCGCGCCGGGGCCCACGGCTACCTGCTCAAGGACCAGCCCGCCGACCGCCTGGGCGCGGCGCTCGACGGCATCCGGCGTGGCGAACCGCCGCTCTCGCCGGCCATCGCCCAGAGGCTGCTGCGCGCCTTCGGCGCGGCGCCGGAGCCGGTGCCCCCGTCCGGCGGTGAACCGCTGACCGCGCGCGAACGCGAGGTGCTGGTCCTGGTCAGCAAGGGCTGCCGACTCCCGGAGCTGGCGGACCGGCTGCAGATCAGCCGGCACACCGTCTCCGACCACCTCAAGAACATCTACCGCAAGCTCGACATCAACAGCCGCGCCGAAGCCGCGCTCGAAGCGGTGCGCCTGGGGCTCGTGTCGGGCGCCTGAGCGCGGCGGCGCGGCGCGGGGTTCAGCAGCCGGGCCACCCGTCGCGTTCGCCCTGGGCCACCAGGGCGTCGATCATCTTGAGCAGGAAGCGCTCGTTGAGTTCCACCACGCGTTCAGGCGCCTCCTCCCGGTCGATCCGGGCGAATAGCTCGCGCGCGGCCCTGAATTCCTTGCAGATCTTCACCCGCCCGCGCGCCTGGCCGTTCAGCGCGTCGATGCCCTGGCAGAGCCGGCGGAACCCCTGCGCGGCATGGTTGGGAACCTGGGTCTTGTACATGCCGTACTTGAACATCTCGGCGCCGATGCCCTCGCAGGCCTGGCCCAGCGCTTCCTGCGTGCTCATGCCCGGCGTGCCGTCGCGGAAGGCATGGGCGAAACGCTCCGCCCGCGTGCTCCACAGGTTCGCCCCGCCTTCGGTGAAGGCGCTCGCCGCCGCCGCGCCCGCCCAGGCCAGGCAGATGCCCGCGACCAGTGCCGCCACCGTCTTGCCGATGCCATCTCGTTCCATGCCGTTTCCCGGGAAGCCGCCGCGCAAGGAAGTGCCGGCCTTCGCATAGGCTAGGAGGTCGGGCGGCGGGGTCCATCCCCCAGTTGCGGGATGGGCGGCCCGCAAGTGCGGCGCCGAGAATCGGGCCACCTCCAAGCCACCGGGTAAACCACCATGAAAGCGCTCCGCCTCGCCTCCACGCTCGCCGCCGCCCTCGTCGCGGTCTCCGTCGCCGCGCCGTCGGCCCAGGCCGAATCGGGCAACGCCATCCTCGAAATCAAGCTCAAGGCATCCGGCCTGCCCTTCGAGATCGACCAGGACGGTGACTTCAAGGTGCTCGTCAACTGGGAACAGGACAAGCGTTCCCAACTCGTGTACGTGTCGCCGGAGGTGGACGAGTTCAGCGGTATGCCGCACTACACGGCGTTCGCGCCGGCGGCGCTGCTCAACGGCGACGTCACGCTCGACGCCGAGCGCATGCGCTCGCTCCTGGAAAAGAACTCCAACTACAAGGTCGGCGGCTGGATGGTGGCCGGCAATGCCCTGTACTTCGGTGCCAAGCTGTCCACCGACGTGAGCCCCGAGCAGCTGCGCAAGCTGCTGGTCGCCCTCGCGGAGGAGGCCGACAACCTCGAGATGGAACTGACCCCTGGCAAGGACGCCCTCTGATCGACCCCGCAGCCGCCCGCAACGGGCGGCTGCGGTTCACCAGCCGAAGCGCCCCAGCCAGGCGGCGACGCCGGTGGCGAACGTCACCAGGAGCGAGAGCCGGAAGGCCCGGAAGGTCGCCGGTTGCACCCTCGCTTCTTCCCGCTGCTCCTCGGTGTGCGCCCGGGCCCGCTTGCGCCGCACCAGTGCGAAATAGACCAGCTGCGAAAGCACCAGCAGGCCCAGCGGCACCAGCGCCCAGGCGGTGGCGAGCACCAGGCCCACGCCGCTGAGCAGGGTCAGCACCGACCCGACGAAAAGAAAACGCGTGACCAGCGGGTCTTCGGGCGTGCCCGACAGGGCGCCCAGCATCCGGTCGATCAGCGCGGCTTCGCGCGCCTTGTGGAAGGCCAGGGCGCTGCCGACGATCCAGGCGGCGCCGAAGCCTCGAAGTATCCATTCCAGCGTCGCTGCACTCATGGCCGGGATTCTGGCACCCACGCCCTCCGGAGGCGCTCCCCCATCCGCGGGATTGAACCGCGCGCCGGCGCGTGAAGTCGGTCACAGAGCCGACACCCCCCCGGGGGTATGCGTGCGGGAACTGCGACGGCATTCGCAGCCGATGGCGTGGCGCCGGGGCCCAATGGCATCACCGGGGTTTCCCGGTGGCGCAGGGCGAACACAGGAGGCCATGGCATGTGCACTCTCGCGGAAGTACCGCTCGTGATGCCGTCCACGTCCGATCCGGCCACGGGGCCGGGCATGGCCATCCTGCTGGCCGATACCCTGGCCGGGGCGGCCGAGGCCTTGGTGGCCGCGCTGGACCAGGCCGGCCTGCGGGGTTGCAGCGTGGCCTGGGAAGGCCCCGATCGCTCGCTGCACGGCCCCCAGGGCTCCGTGCCTGCCGGGGGGCAGGGCTGGCCTCGCGATGCCGCGGCGCCGCCCGCGCCGGGCCAGGCGCGCGTGCTGTGCGACGCGCCGGGCGCCGCCGCCTGGCTGCTGCCGGCGCCCGGCGCCAGCCTGCCTGCGCCCACGCCGGCCCAGCAGCAGCTGCTCGACCTGGGCGCGCGCCGCTTCCGCGACCTGTTCGCCTTCAAGCACCTGTCGGCTTCGGTGCAGGCGCTGGCGCAGGCGGAAAAACTGCAGCGCGCGCTGTTCGCCATCGCCGACCTGGCCGGCTCGGACCGCGACATGGGCTCCATGCTGCGCGGCCTGCACGAGATCATCGGCCAGCTGATGTACGCCGAGAACCTGTTCATCGCGCTCTACGAGCCCGGCACCGACAGCCTGCGCTTCCTGTACTTCGCCGACACCGTGGACAAGGAAGAGCCGCTGCCGGGCGAGGCGATGCCACTGTCGGCGCTCGAGCGCGGCCTCACCTGGTACGTGGTGAACGACTGCAGGCCGCTGATGGGCTCGATGGAGGCCATGCGCCGGCAGGTGTCGGGCCCGCTGGTGCTGCACGGCGCCGAGGCGCATGACTGGCTGGGCGTGCCGATGGTGCGCGACGGCCGCGCGGTGGGCGTGCTGGTGGTTCAGAGTTACCTCGAAGGCATCGAATACACCGGATCCGACCGCGCCGTGCTGGCCTTCGTGGCCGAACACGTGCTCACCGCGGTGGAACGCAAGCAGGGCCAGGCGCGGCTGGAACAGCACGTGGCCGAGCGCACCCGCCAGCTGGCCGAAGCCAACGCCGAACTGAAGCAGCAGGTGGCGCAGCGCGAACGCGCCCAGCACCTGCAGGCCACGCTCTACCGCATCGCCGCGCTCACCAACAACGAGCAGAGCAGCGAAGACTTCTACCGCCACGTGCACCAGGCGGTGTCGGAACTGATCAACGCCGAGAACTTCTACATCGCGCTGGTGGCCGAGGGCGGTGCGCGGCTGGACTTCCCCTACCACGTGGACGCGGTGAATCCCTCGGTGGGAACGCGCCCGTTCGGCCGGGGCATCACCGAGTACGTCATCCGCCACGGCCGCCCCTTGCTGCTGGACCGGGCCGGGCTGGAAGACCTCGCCGCCCGCGACGAGATCGCCTTCGGCCCGTCCGGGGGTTACGGCCAGCCTTCGCTGTGCTGGCTGGGCGTGCCGCTGCGCGGCGCCGAGGGCGTGATCGGCGCCGTGGCGGTGCAGAGCTACCGCAGCGACCTGCGCTACGACCAGAGCGACGCGGAACTGCTGACCTTCGTCTCCAACCAGATCGCCAACAGCCTGCAGCGGCGCGAACACGCCGACGCGCTGCGCCGCCTCAACGCCGAGCTCGAGCAGCGGGTGCAGGAGCGAACGCGCGAGCTGCGCGAACAGATCGCCGTGCGCGAACAGGTGGAAGCACGGCTGCAGCACGAAATCATGCACGACCCGCTCACCGGCCTGCCCAACCGCCTGTACCTGCGCGACCGGCTCGAGCGTGCGCTCGCCAGCCAGCGCCGGAATGCCGGCCAGCAGTTCGCGCTGATGTACCTGGACGTGGACCGCTTCAAGGTGTTCAACGACAGCCTTGGCCACCTGGCCGGCGACGAGGTGCTGCGCGAAGTGGCGCGCCGCCTGCAGTCCTGCGTGCGCGAACCCGACGTGGTGGCGCGGCTGTCGGGCGACGAATTCGCCGTGCTGCTCGAACACAGCCCGCTGCCGCAGACCGCCTGCAAGGTGGCCGCGCGCATCCAGAAGGCGCTGCAGGCGCCCATGCAGGTCGGCGGCCGCGAACTGCAGGCCTCGGCCAGCATCGGCATCGCCCTGGGCAACGCGCGCCACGCCAACACCGACGCCGTGCTGCACGACGCCGACGTGGCGCTCTACCGCGCCAAGGCCGCCGGCCGCCAGCGCTTCGTGCTGTTCGACGAAACCCTGCACCGCACCGCCATGGACGTGCTGGACCTGGAGCACCAGTTGCGCGCGGCGCTGGCCAACGCGGAATTCGAGCCGCATTTCCAGCCCATCGTCAGCCTGGCCGATGGTGCCGTGGCAGGCTACGAGGCGCTGGTGCGCTGGCGCCACCCGGCCCGCGGCCTGCTGGCGCCGGGCGAATTCCTGCCGGTGGCCGAAGAATGCGGCCTGCTCGAGGCCATCGACTGGCAGCTCTATCGCGCCGCCTTGCGCCAAGGGGCCCCGCTGCTGCGCGGCAGCGGCTACCTGACCATCAACGTCTCGCCCCGGCACTTCCAGGACGAAACCTTCGACCAGCGCCTGCTGGCGCTGGGGCTGGGCGGCGCTTTTGTAGTCCAGCACCCACAAGCCCGCCGTCGCGTCGTCGGCATGTGCTGCACGGCGCAACACCAGCCGGTCGATGCGCAGGCTCTGGCCCTGGTAGTTCAGCGGGGCTTCGTTGATGGCCGTCTGCACCTGGGCCGGGTCCCAGGCCCAGGCGCCCTCCCCGGCCAGGATGCCCTGGGCCATGCGCGCGGCCAGCTCGGCGGCGGCAGGGGCAATGTCGTGGTCGCTGGCCAGCCGGGCGATGCGTGCGGCGGGCCAACCGTGGGCGCGCAGGTCGGCCAACGGGACGCCGGCCACACCAGCTTGCTCCAGCAGCTGGTGCATGGCATCGCCCTGGCGCGACAAGGGCGTGGAGTCGCCATCGCCGGGCATGGCCACGGGCGGTGCGCCGCTGGGGTCGGCGGCGGCTGCTGCCCCCGGTTGGGTGCGGGCGCTTTGCAGGGCCTCCGGCAGGGGTTGCAGCGCTGCGATGGTGAAGGTGCCGGGGGTCGCCTCTGCACCTGCGGCTGGTGCCGGGGCGGTGCCTGCATCCACCTCAGTCACCAAGGGCGCCAGCCGGTTCCACCAGCTGCCCGGCGCAGAATTGCTGGGCAACACGGACGACAGCGCCAGGCAGTGCTTGGCACGCGTCATGGCCACGTAGAGCATGTTCAGCTCCTCGCGGCCGCGGGCCTGCTG
>JAIBEO010000059.1 GCA_019459185.1 Rhizobium sp.
GTACTATTTCCGGTGAAGCCGGAAATAGTACTCTGACCCCTATTCTTTGCTTCAGAAGCCGTAGCGGAGGAAGCCACCGTCCACGGCGATGCATTCGCCGGTGACGTAGCTCGAGGCCGGCAGGCACAGGAAGGCCACCGCCGCCGCCACTTCCTCGGGCTCGCCGATGCGGCCCATGGGCGTGCGGTCGAGCACCTCGTCTAGGTAATCGGGATCGGCCAGCTTGCCGGAGGTGCGGCGGGTGCGGATGTACCAGGGCGCCACCGCGTTCACGCGCACGCCGTCCTCGGCCCATTCGCAGGCCAGGTTCTTCGCCATCTGGTGCAGCGCCGCCTTGCTCATGCCGTAGGGCGAACCGGTGCGCACGTGCGTGAGCCCCGACACCGAGCCCACGTTCACGATGCTGGCGCTGGCGTGCTGGCTGAGCAGCGGGAAGGCGAAGCGGCACAGCTCGAAGGCCGAGAACAGGTTGGTCTCGAAGATGTCGCGCCACTCGGCGTCGGCATAGTCCATGGTGGGCTTGCTGGCATTGGTGCCGGCGTTGTTCACCAGCAACTGCAGGCCCGTGCCCAGGTCCTCGACCCAATCGAAGATCTCGCGGCGCTGCTCGGGGTCGGAGACGTCGGCGGCGAAGGCGCGCACCTCGGCTTCGGGGAATTCGTCCTCGAGCTCGTCGCGGGTGGCGTCGAGCTGGGCCTGGTCGCGCGCCACGATCATCACGTCGGCGCCCAGCCCCAGCAGTTCCGCGGCGATCGCGCGGCCGATGCCCACGCTCGCGCCGGTCACCAGCGCCACCTGCCCGTCCAGCCGCCAGCGGTTCGCGTCCATTGCCTGCTCCTCGTCGCCCGGGCTTAGGATAACGACCTGCGACCGCATGGAGTAAACCACGATGAAAGCCGCCCTGACCGCCGCTCTCTGCCTGGCGCTGTGCGCCTGCAGCGAGCCGCCGCCCAACGAGGAAGCGCCGCCGCCGGAACCGCAGGCCACCGCGCCCGCGGAAAAACACACTGAACTGCGCGACGCCATGCAGGCGCCGCTGGACAAGGCGCGCGCGGTCGAAGCGACCCAGGAACAGCGCGACGCCGACCGCGACCAGGCCCTGGAAGAGGCCGGCGGCTGAAAAGACGTTCTCCTCCCAAGTCCGGGATGGCCTGGACAGTTCTTTGCTGTCCACGGAGCTGGCGCCGGCCCCACCGCGAAGGCGAGGGTCGCTGCCCGCTCCGACGCTTGCGCGTCTCGCTCGGGGCCCAGGCAAGGCATTCTTCTTGCTGATCAGGCTGGGCTAAGTCGGTTCGGGCACGAACCACGGCGCGTCCTGTCGCGCGCGTCCCTCCGGACGCGAGGTGTGGCTGTTTCGCGGGAGTGGAAGATGGCCAGTACGAACCGGTTCGCCGCCCGGCGGCGGGTGTGGGTTCGGGGCAGGCACACCGACGCATCCGGCATTTGATCGAACTCCCCCGGGTGGCCCAGAGCCCTTCGCCTCAGCCCCGCACCCGCCGCCGGGCGGCGAGGACTCTCATGCTGGCCGCCTTCCACGCTGGCCCAGACGCCGCATCAAGTGTCCGAAGGGACACGCAGGCGTGTACGTGCTGGCGGCAAGCGCGTTGACCGGTTCAACCCACCGGATCGGCAGGAAAGATGCCTGGCCTGGGCCCCGAGCGTGACGCGCAAGCATCGGAGCGCGGCCCCACCTGCCCTTCGTGGGGCGCCCATGCCGACAGGTACCGGCGGCGCGGGGGGGGGCGGGGGGGGGGGAGCCCCGGGGGGGGGGGGGGGAGCGTGGGGGGGGGCCAAAAAAAAAAACAACCCCAGGTGGGGGGGTGTTTTTTGTTTTTTGAACCTCACA
>JAIBEO010000069.1 GCA_019459185.1 Rhizobium sp.
CCCCCCCCCCCCCCCCCCCCCCCGGCACGGTGGACGTGGTCGGTGCGCTGGACGCCGGCCAGGTGGTGGCCGCGCTGGCCGCCGAAGGTTATTCCGCCGTGCCGGCGGAGCCGGCGTCGAAGTCCTGTTGCGGGACTTGCCACGGCTGAGCGGGAATTCTTCCCACCCCCGGCCGGGCGCCCGGCGGCCGGGCAGGAACGGCGACGCCGTCTCACTTATTGAGCCGCCAAGCCGGCACAATTCCCGACACGCCTTCCCGACCCGAGCGCCATGGACGAACGAGACGAGTGGTTGACCCGCCTTCGCGTGATGCGCCTGGCCTGGCCGGTGCGCTGCCAGCGCGTGTTCACGCCCGAGGAAATGGCCCTGCTGCGGCAGGGCCTGTGGCCGACCTCGCTCGAGGACCGCTGGGTGGTCTGGCTGGACGAAGGCCTGCTGCGCGTCTGGCGCGCCTGGACCGGCGAATGCATTTACGAAGCCGAGATCGGCGAAGACGAATCCGGCGCCGGCCAGTGCCGGGTGCTGCGCGTCTGCGACGACGCCGACGTTTACACCCGTTCCAGCGGCGAAGCGGGGGAGCTGGACCGCTTCGAAGGTGTGCTGGCCATGCTGCTGGGGCGGCGAAAGGAAGCAGCCGCATGACTTTGGTGGGGAAGTTCTTCCCACACCCATCTGTTCTCGCGCGATATGCGTCAGAGCCCCGGGTCGGAAGCCAGGCCACGGCGCGGACGATGTGCCCGGGGGAGATGGGCCGGGAGGGTCAGTAGGGCCACACCCAGGATCGAATGTCTGGCCGGTCTATGCCCACGGCATGGGCGTGACGACGGCAGTCAATTTGCTGGTCCAGAAGCAGTTGCTTTGCATGCAGTCCGGTCACCGAGAGGGCGGGCACCCGATTGATGGCCTCGATCGCGAGACTGAAACGGTCGATGTTGTTCTCGATTGCCAGTTCCATCGGGGTGTTGATGCTTCCGCGCTCCTTGTATCCGCGTACGTGCAGATTCCGATGGTTGGTGCGACGGTAGGCAAGGCGGTGGACCAGCCACGGATAGCCGTGGAAGTTGAAGATGATGGGTTTGTCCTTCGTAAACAGCGAATCGAACTCGGCGTCAGGCAATCCGTGAGGATGCTCCTGTCGCGGAGTGAGGCGGAACAGGTCCACGACGTTGACGAATCGAATCCGCAGGTTCGGGAAGTGCTGGCGGAGAAGGACGGTGGCAGCGAGAGCTTCCTGGGTGGCGATGTCGCCGCACCCCGCCATGACCAAGTCGGGCTCATGACCCTGGTCGTTGCTTGCCCAATCCCACGACCCGATGCCCTTGGTGCAGTGGCGGATGGCGTCGTCCATGCCCATGAACTGGAGGTGTTCCTGCTTGTCACACACAATGACATTGATGTTGTCATGGCTGCGCAGGCAGTGTTCGGCTGTGAAAAGAAGGCTGTTGGCATCCGGCGGGAGGTAGATCCGGGTCACCTCGGGGCTCTTGTTGACGACCAGGTCCAGAAAGCCAGGATCCTGATGGGTGAACCCGTTGTGGTCCTGACGCCAGACGGTGGAGGTGATGAGCAGGTTGAGCGAGGCGACCGGGGCCCGCCACGGCACCTGATTGCAGATGGCCAGCCACTTGGCATGCTGGTTGAACATCGAGTCGATGACGTGGACAAAGGCCTCGTAGGTGGCCAGGAGGCCATGCCGGCCGGTCAACAGGTAGCCTTCCAGCCACCCCTCGAGGGTGTGCTCGGAGAGCATCTCCATGACTCGCCCATCGGCGCTGAGATGGCCGCCGAGACTGTCTTCAGCGGTCAGCCCATCCATCCAGAACTTTCCGCTTTCCTCGTACACGGCATCGAGCTTGTTGGACGTCGTCTCATCCGGCCCGAACAGGCGGAAATTGCTCGGATTGGCTCGCATGACGTCCTTCAACATTTGCCCGAGCGGCCGCGTGTTGGACACCCGGATCCGGGCGGGACGGGTGACGGTCACCGCGTAGTCCGCCAACTTGGGCATCCGGAGATCTCGGCGGAGCAGGCCGCCATTGGCGTGCGGATTGGCCCCCATCCGGCGGTGCCCGCGTGGCGCGAGGCGCTTGAGCGGGGCAACCAAGCGGCCCTGCGCGTCAAAGAGCTCCTCGGGGCGATAGCTGCGGAGCCAGGCCTCCAATGCCTCCAGCTGAGCGGGCTGGCTTCGGACATTCTTGAGTGGAACCTGGTGCGCTCGCCACGATCCCTCGACCTTCTGCCCATCGACGAACTTGGGACCGGTCCAGCCTTTGGGAGACCGAAGCACAATCATGGGCCAGGTCGGTCGGCTCGGTTGACCAACCGTCGAGCGGGCCAAATCCTGAATTTCGCGGATGCGTGATACGCACCGATCCATGGCTCCCGCCATCTGGCGATGCATGTCCATCGGCTCGTCGCCCGAGACCATGATCGGATCCCAACCGCAGCCACGCAGCAGCTGCTCCAGCTCCTGCTCCGGAATGCGAGCGAGGACGGTCGGGTTATCGATCTTGTAGCCATTCAAGTGCAGGACCGGCAGGACTGCGCCATCCCGCTGGGGGCTCAGGAACTTGTTCGAGTGCCAAGCCGTGGCCAAAGGGCCCGTCTCGGCTTCGCCATCGCCCACGACGACCACGGCAATGAGGTCCGGGTTGTCAAACACCGCCCCGGCGGCGTGCGAGAGGCTGTACCCCAGTTCACCGCCCTCATGGATGGAGCCAGGCAGCTCCGGGGTGCAATGGCTTCCGAGCCCCCCTGGGAAGGAGAAATCACGGAACAGTTCGCGCATGCCCTCGGCGTCTTCGCCCTTGTCGGGGTAGGCCTCCGAGAAGACGCCTTCCAGGTAGACCGGTGCGAGAACGCCCGGGGCGCCGTGTCCGGGCCCTGCAATGAAGATGGCATTGAGGTCGTGCTGCACGATGACGCGATTGACGTGCACGTAGATGAAGGACAACCCGGGGCTGGATCCCCAGTGCCCCAGCAGGCGCTCCTTGATGTGTTCCGGCTTCAAGGGCTCCCGAAGCAGCGGGTTGTCCCGCAGGTAGATCATGCCGGCGGCCAGGTAGTTGCAGGCTCGCCAGTAGGCATCCAGCGCCCTCAGGTCGGTGGCGTTCGCCGGTGCGTTCGTCATGCTGAGGGCTCTGGCGACAAGGCAATAAGTGGAAGAGCCTGGAGCATCATTTCCTGCTCCTCATTGGCCGGAATGACCAGAACGGCTACCCGGGACTCCGGCAGGCTGACACGAGCAATTCCGCCTGCCGCTTTGCCGTTCAGATCCGGGTCCAGGAGGACCCCCAGTCCGGCCAGGGTTGCGCAGGCCTCCTCACGCAGGCGGGTGTCGTTCTCGCCAACCCCACCGGTGAAAACCAGCGCATCTACCCGGCCCAGGACGGCGAAATACGCCCCAATGTAGCGACGGATGCGATGGACGTAGACGCCCAGGGCCCGCCTCGCGCCGGGCTCGCCGGCGTCGGCCGCGGCACGGATTTGCCGCATGTCCGTCTGACCACAGAGCCCTCGCAGACCGCTCTCATGGTTGAGCAGATGGTCGATCTGCTCAGGCGCGACCGCGCCGGTCCGAAGGAGATGGAGTAGGGCGCCAGGATCGAGATCCCCGCAGCGCGACGCCATGACCAGCCCCTCGGTGGGGGTCATGCCCATGGACGTATCGATGCTTCTCCCGCCGGCGATCGCACAGGCACTGGCCCCGTGACCCAGGTGCAAGCTGATGATGTTGAGGCGAGCCGCCGGCCGGCCCAGCTCCGCCGAGGCTCGGCGGGCAACGGATGCGTGGGAGATACCATGGAAGCCATACCGCCGGATCTGAAGTCGCTCAGCCAGATCACCGGGGATCGCGTACAAGGCCGCATCCTCTGGCAGCGTATGGTGGAAGGCGGTGTCAAAAACCGCGATCTGCTGGGCGGTAGGGCGGCGGTGCGAACACTGGTCCAGAAGCGCAAGACTGACTGGATTGTGCAGGGGAGCAAGGTCCGCCAACCGCGCAATCTCGGCTCGCACTGCCGGCGTCACAGGCAGCGGCGATTGGAGCGCCCGCCCCCCATGCACGACCCGGTGAACGATGCACGTTGGCTGGGCCGTGGGTACGGCACGCAGCACCTGCTCCACGGCAATCGCCGCCGCATCGGGCGCGAACCAGTCCACGGGCAGGCTTGTAACGGCCCGCAGGAGACTTCCGTCGTCGGAGTACCAGCAGGACTTCAGGGAAGAACTGCCTGGATTCAGAATCAAAATCACGGGAGGCAGTCCCTTGGGTGATGGCCTGAACGGGCCATCCGAGCCTCAGGCTAGCACACCGCTTCGCGCACCTGCCTGAGCGCTCGGCATCCACCAGAGCCGTTCCGACGCTTGGGGTTGTAGAACAAGTCAATGGACATAATATACATTATGCGCAATCCACAATGCGAAAGATTCTCGCTGCGATTGGTGCGGTTCTGGCGTTCCTGACGGTTCGACAGCGGTTCGGACGGTCCTTAGCCGAGCTGGCCGTGCCGCCGTGAAACGCGGTGAGCGCCCCCGCAAGAAGACGGCCATCACACTGACCGAGCTCGAGGCCATGCTCGCCACTTGCGACGGCAGCCTGGAGGGACTGCGCGATCGCGCCCTACTCTGCTTTGGGTTTGCTAGTGGTGGGCGCCGGCGCAGCGAAATCGCCGCGGCCGACATTCGCGACCTGCGCCGAATCGGCCCCCAAGGGCTCATCTACCGCTTGGAGCACAGCAAGACCCAGCAAGCCGGTGTCACGGCGACCTCCACGCCGGACAAGCCAGTGCTCGATCGGGCCGCACAGGCACTTGAGGAATGGTTGGAGGCAGCCGACATAACCGAAGGCGCCATCTTCCGTCGGCTTTGGAAGCACAAAATCGGCCCCGCCCTCTCGCCCGCGGCGGTCGGAGAGATCGTCCAGCGGAGGGCGCGCTCGGCAGGCTTGGAGGGGGACTTTGGGGGACACAGTCTGCGCTCCGGTTTCGTCACCGAGGCCGGGCGCCAAGGGATGCCTCTGGCTGCAGTGATGGCCATGACTGAGCATCGCGCGGTTTCGAGTGTCTTGGGCTACTTCCAGGCAGGGTCCAGCGATCAGAACCCAGCGGCGAGGCTGCTCGAGTAAGATTGCTTGGGGACCAAGGGGTGCGCATGGCCCAGAGCGATATCATGACCGAGGCGGATCCTTACCGGAAACTGGAAGAACCCAAGCTCGTCGAGGCCGGATGAAGTGGTCAACCGCACGTAGTCGGATGGCAACTCACCTTCACCAACGGCCGATTCATCGTCACCGGCGGCCGTGTGCGTCGCGGCAAGGAGAGTCTTGCTGAGTTCCTTCTGTACCGCGGGGATATCCGAATAGAGGTCTACTTAATGCAGTTCGTCCGCCGTGGCCCCGACATCCCCGAGCGCTTGCTGCAAGCGCATGAGGACGGGCGTGTGGTGTTCTTCTGCGGCGCGGGCATTTCCTACCCAGCGCACCTGCCAGGTTTTTCGGGCCTGGTCGACAAGCTCTATACAACTCTCGCAGCCACACCGAACGCCGTGCAGCAGGCGGCGATCAAGGCCGGGCAGTTCGATACCGCCATCGGCCTGCTGGAAGCGGACATCGTCGGTAGCCGCGAGACGGTGCGCCGCGCGCTCACCGGCATTTTGGCACCCGATCTCAGCGCCCCGAACGCGACCGCCACACATGAAGCATTGCTGACACTGGGCAAGTGCCGCAATGGCCCCACACGCCTCATCACTACCAACTTCGATCGCCTGTTCGAGGAGGTGATTGCGGCGAAGTCCCTGCCCATCGAGCGGTTTCAGGCGCCACTGCTGCCTGTGCCGAAGAATCGCTGGGATGGCCTGGTGTATCTGCATGGCCTGCTCAGCGACACACCGACCGCGAGCCAGCTGGATCGCCTGGTCGTCTCCAGTGGTGATTTCGGTCTGGCCTATCTCACCGAGCGCTGGGCAGCCCGTTTCGTTAGTGAGTTGTTCCGCAACTACATCGTGTGCTTCGTCGGCTACAGCATCAACGATCCGGTGCTGCGCTACATGATGGATGCTTTGGCTGCCGACCGTCTGCTGGGCGAGTCGCCGCCGGAGATGTTCGCCTTCGGCAGTTTCTCCAAAGGCAAGGAAGAGGAACGGGCCAACGAGTGGCAGGCCAAGAACGTCACGCCCATCCTCTACCGCGAACACAGGCGGCACGCCTATCTGCACAAGACCCTGCGCGCCTGGGCCGAAACCTATCGCGACGGTGTCCGCGGCAAGGAGCGCATCGTGGTCGAGTGCGCCATGGCCCGCCCCTTGGCAAGCACCCGGCAGGACGACTTCGTCGGGCGCCTGCTATGGGCGCTGAGCGATCCGGGCGGGCTGCCCGCCAGGCGCTTTGCTGATCTGGACCCGGTGCCGTCACTAGATTGGCTGGAGCCGCTCAGCGAGGAACGCTACCGGCATGCCGACCTGGGCCGCTTCGGTGTCCCGCCCAGAACGACCGAAGATGACAAGCTCACCTTCAGCCTGACCCGCCGACCTTCGCCGTATCCGCTCGCACCGTCGATGTGTATCGTCGACGCCGGTGCGCGCGGCAGCCGCTGGGACGAGGTGATGCGGCAACTGGCGCGTTGGCTGACCCGTCATCTGGACGACCCGGGCCTGTTGCTGTGGTTGGTCAAACGCGGCGGGCAGCTGCATGACGATCTGGTCTGGTGGATCGAACACCGTCTGGACGAGCTGGCCAAACTAGAACGCGACGGCAACACCGCCGAGTTGGCGCGCATTCGTGAGGGCGCGCCCAACGCGATCCCCGGCCCGCTGATGCGCGCCCTATGGCGACTGCTGTTGACCGGGCGCGTGAAATCGTGGCTGCGCGACTTCGACCTGTACCGCTGGCGCGACCGCTTCAAGCGCGATGGGCTCACCGCTACCCTGCGCCTGGAACTGCGCGAGATGCTGGCACCGCGCGTATCTTTGCGCGAACCGTTCCGCTGGCCCGCCGAGGACGGCGAAGCTCGCAAGATGGAGCGAATCAAGGAGCTGGTGGAATGGGAGATCGTGCTGTCGACGGACCACGTCCATTCCAGCCTGCGCGATCTTCCCAGGGATGAGCGCTGGAACGCTGCATTGCCGGACTTGCTGCCCGATGTCAGCGCCTTGTTGCGCGACGTGCTCGATCTGATGCGCGAGCTTGGCAGTGCGGAGGACAGGAGCGACCTGTCCTACATGCATCAACCCTCGATCAGTGAACACCCACAGAACCGGGACTTCCACGACTGGACCGCATTGATAGACCTAACTCGGGATGCTTGGCTCGCCACCGTCGCGCAATCGCCGGCTCGGGCCGCGCTCGTGGCGCAGTCCTGGTGGCACACGCCCTATCCGCTGTTCCGGCGCCTCGCCCTCTTTGCTGCCGCACAGGACAACGTCATCCCCCATCGCCAGGCGCTCGACTGGCTGCAGGCGGACGATCACTGGTGGCTGTGGTCGGTGGAAACCGAACGGGAAGCCATGCGTCTGCTCGTGGCACTGGCGCCGCACCTCAATGCGGTGCTGCTGCAGGAACTGGAACAGGTCGTGCTCGCCGGTCCTCCGCGCGAAATGTTCAAGGATGACATCGAGCCGGAGCGTTGGAGTCGTATCGTGGAACGTGAAATCTGGCTGCGGCTGGCAAAGATCGCCGAGGCGGGCGCGGTCTTGGGTGCTGAAAGCAGCGCCCGACTAAGTGGGCTTTCGGCACAGTATCCGGAGTGGACACTGGCGGCGGATCAGCGCGATGAATTTCCTTACTGGATGGGCGATGGCGACGAGTGGCGCAAGTTCGTCGCCACACCGCGCCATCGGCGTGAACTGATCGAGTGGCTGAGGCAGCAACCCAGCCCAGATCATTGGCAGGAGGATGACTGGCGGCAGCGCTGTCGCGTCAACTTTGCCACGACCGCTTGTGCCTTGTGCGCCTTGGCAAGTGAAGGTGTTTGGCCGACAGAGCGCTGGCGCGAGGCCCTGCAGGCCTGGTCGGAGGAAACACTTCTGAAGCGATCCTGGCGTTACATGGCGCCGGTGCTGGCCACCGCACCTGACGAAGTACTGCAGACGCTCGCCCGCAGTGTCAGCTGGTGGCTACAGGCCATTGCCAAGACCTTCGAGGGCCACGAAGCAATCTTCTTCGCGCTCGCTCGCCGTATCCTGGCCCTGGATCATGAGGACGGCGTCGATACCGACGACCCCGTCGGGCGAGCCATCAATCATCCGGTGGGCCACGTCACAGAGGCACTGCTGCGCTGGTGGTATCGACGCTCGCTGGAAGATGGACAAGGCCTGCCCGTCGATATCAAGCCCACGCTCACCGAGCTTTGCGATACCCGGATCGACAAATTGCGACATGGCCGCGTATTGCTGGCAGCGCATGTCATTGCGTTGTTCCGGGTGGACCCCGAGTGGGCAACGCAGCATCTTCTGCCCCTGTTCGACTGGGATCGCTCCGAAAACGAGGCGTGCGCGGCCTGGGAAGGCTTCCTGTGGTCACCGCGCCTGTACCGCCCACTGTTGGAAATGCTCAAGCCGGCCTTCCTCGACACCGCGCGCCACTATGCGGCATTGGGCAAGCACGACGAGCAATACGCATCGCTGCTGACATTCGCCGCCCTCGATCCGGGTGACACGTTCACCACCGCCGAGCTGGCGACCGCTACACGCTCATTACCTCCGGACGGTCTGCACGATGCAGCACAGGCATTGGTGAGAGCGCTGGAGGGTGCGGGAGATCAACGGGCCGACTTCTGGACGAACCGGGTTGCCCCGTATCTGCATGCAATCTGGCCCAAGACGCGAGACAACGTTTCACCTGCCATCGCCGGTAGCCTCGGCCGCCTTTGCGTAGCGGCACAGGATGCGTTCCCCGAGGCCTTAACGCTGCTCCGCGCCTGGTTGCAACAACCGGCCCACCCGGACTATCTGGTGCATCGGCTACATGAGGCAGGTCTTTGCGGCAGGTTCCCCGAACAGGCCTTGAACTTTCTGAGCTTGGTGATAGCCGATCAAACCCGATGGCCGCCCGGCGACCTGGGCGAATGCCTGCGCGAAATCAAGGACGCCATGCCAGCGCTGGAGGCTGACCCGCGGTTTGATCGGCTGATGGCGTACTTGCGCCAACACGGGAAACCCTAAAGTAGGGCCTTAGATTTGAGCCAGTGATCCAGAGATCCAGAGATCCCTGACCATACGGCCAAGCTTTTATAGACGTTCGATGCCAATTTTGGCGCAGAGGCTGCCATTCCCCACCCACGATAGATCCATCTAATCCCTGTCCTCAAATGGTCGTTTCCACCAGATTCAGAGGAGCGCCGAATCGGTGCAAACGTTAGGCTTCGTCTTGGAACAACAGCGCAGGATCCGCGTCTCCGGTCAGTCCGTAGGCTCGCAGCAGGTGCTCCTCGAGCGTCATCTGCTCGAACTGATTGGTCGTATAGTCCACGTGAACAACCGTTGACTCCAGCTCGGCGGCTGGCGCGGCAAACGGGGCGAGGACGAAGCACTCGATCGGGCCCGAGTCGTAAAGACGAGCCATGAAGAACAGTGCCGGGTTGCCGTCGGGATCGGTGTCTACGCTCAGGTAAAACACATGCCGGTCGGCGATGGCTGGCCCCAACAGTTTGGACGGCAGTTGCGCTCGCCGAGGGGCGGCCCCCTCGCCGATGGCGTAGGCGACAGCGGCGTCAAACTCGGCACGCCGCAGGAAGCCCGGGGTGAACAGATGTGCGGTGAGATTGAGGCCAATCTTGACCGTGGTGCGGTGAATTGCATCCAGGTCAGCCCTGACCTGCAAGTTCATGCTGGGCACGGTGGTAGCTGGGGCGACGGGCTGATCCAAAATGGTCACCAATGAGTCCAGATTTGCACGTAGCAGACTCAGCATGGTGCACAAGTGGTCGATGTCGGAACTCCTGCCGACCACTTGTCCCGACGACCGCTGAAAGACAGACCAGGCTTCGGTCATTCCCGTGGTGCCGGGTGTACGTACCGGCTCGAACCAGACGCAGCGGGATGGCGGCTTGCGCGTCTGCGTAGGGGCGTTGGCGTGGTAATGATCGCACTGCCAGGTGAGCGGTGTCGCAGTGAATGCGTCGGCAGCGTGCTTTTCGATTAAAGGCAGCTCGTCTGCAAGTCGATCGCGCAATGCAACGAACAGGCTCTGGATCGCGGCCCGGTCGGGACCTGTCAAAGCCAGTTGCTTGCTGATCCCCCCCTTCGCTCCTTCCTCGAACACGACCTGAGCAAACAGCCTGGGCTGCCCCCCCGCAGCCAATTCACCCGCAAGCTGTGGGCCGTCATCGGTCATCTGCAGCGTGGCGCGCGCCTGCAAGGGTGACGGTGGTTGCCCGTCTCGCGTTGTTGGTTGCATGAACAAGCGCGCCAATGCAATGGGAGAGCCCTTCAGCACATGCGCTTCGAGCTTGGAGAAAGTTGAGGTATTGCACGAGCTGCAGACGCAGCCGCGTAACATCCACGCAGGGTCGTCGCCACCGAGCCCTGCCGAGACCACGTGTTCGTCGCTGTACGGCCCAAGGCGTCCGCAGTACAAGCAGCCGGCGATGTGGCGGTCGAGTGAGGGCAAGGTGCTGTCTCCGAATCGCGGCATGTATGGTTAGTTGAGTCTGTGATTGGTTGATGGACGCAACGTTATGCCTCGCGCAGTGCGGTGATGGTCCAGCGAAACGGCTCGCGGTACTGCTCGGCTACCGACGACTCCATAATCCGGCTGTAAGCCACCACGTTCCAATCTTGCGTGAGTTCGTGTTCGGCAAGCATCCGCGCCGCCCAGTCCGTGTCGGGCACGACGACGCCGGCACACGAGGAGTCAAAGGCCAGCGCATCGGCGTGCAGGCGCCATTCCCGCTCCCACGTGAAGTCGACCGGCTCGTTGGCAGTGGGCTCGTACGTCATGTGCCGCCACTGATGGCTCGGGGGCAAGGCGTGGGCCTCAGCCAGCGGCTGGTAGATCACCGGACGCGCACCTAACGCGTAGAGCCAGCGCTTGTCGAACATCAGTCCGAAGGGCGCGTAGCGTCCGTAGTCCCATTGATTGACGAGGCCATCAGTGAGCGCGGCCAGCGGCGCCTCGGTGAAGCATACGCAGCTGTAGCGATTGAGGATCAACCGATCACTGCCTCGCAGGCGGCCGTCGGCCAGGATCGTGCCGAGCCGTTGGTAGGCGGCTTCCGCAGTAGGGCCCTGCGTGAAGTGAATGAGCTGGTCGGATAAATCTGCACGTGGCATTGAGCGTTATCCAGCTACGGCGCCTAGGGTTTGGTGCCTATGAAAATCGATTTCGTAGAACATATAGCGCCTTGTAGCCGAAAAAGCTAACGCGATACCGTCAAGCACTGTGCTCTTACCGACATCTCGAGAACCCAGTCTCGCGCTTATACCGGCGCGAGGCACCCAATCCAAATGATCGCTGCCTCGAAATCGACGAAGGCTCAAGCACCAAATCCGGCCCACCGCCCCCCTCGACTGTCGAGGCGCAATTCATGGTTGCTACGAGTTCACCTGTAGCGGCTGTGGGTGCCTCGGCAAAGTCTGCTTCGGGCCGGAAGCCGCCCTTCCCAACCCCCGATAAACCTCGCGAATCTCTTCAGCTGTGCGCATCCTTCACGGCGAGCAGCTGGCTAGGGTCAAGAAGGATTCCGTCAGACCTTGTTCAACTGGACTTCTTGGGCCCTAGCGCCCATTTAGGCTTGGATGCAGTAAGGTTTTGATTAGGTCAGCGACGCCGAGGGGCCCGGGCCAATGCTTCTTCAATCGCATCGGGCAAGTCCAGGAGCCTTCGCACTACATGAGTTCCATAAGCGCTTACTTGCTTTGAAACGATGGGCGCCATATAGCGATCTGTTCTGAATATCGTTACATAGGGCGCGTACATGGTGTGGACAGCATCGGCGAAATCACTCTCTTTCGGGATCCGCGACATGGAGCTGAAACTATTCCTTAAGGAAGAGATCATTACTCTGATGGTGGTGCTGATGCCAGGGCAGCAATTATTGGCATCGTCCACAGAGAAGACAACGGCATTGCCTTGTTCCTTGACCAGCCTTTCTATTACATCCCGCAGCAGAACATCCGGAAGCGCCTGCCAATCCACGCTCGCGCCCAGTCCCGGTTGCGTGGGACCTTGGCCACTTAGATCCTGAAGCCCAAGGCGCGCCGCTTTATCCATGAGCAGCTTCATTCTTTCGGCAATTCTTGCGGCCGGCCCTCTGACCCACTCACCGACCGGTGTCAAACGTGCATGATGCTGCGCAAACCACCTCACCATCCACCTGGGGTCGCGAAGACTATTCAAAAATGCTTCGTCTGCACGCTGCTGACTAACCTCACCAAGGACGTAGCGCTTGAGAACTTCCGCATCCCTCGGAGACATAGGATAGTCTCGAAGCAGATCACTCAGGTCTATAGTCCTTCCAGACGCGGAAAGACCCTTCATTAGTCGGGTAGAATTTGAAGTGTATCGATTAAGTGTTCGCCGTTGCTTCCTGTTCGTCGCCGATTCCTTAATCCTCGAATCAAGCATTGAGCGGAGCCTGGCCGCACTTAGGACCTGGGCTGGGGTGGCAATATTGCCTATGTTAGGAAACCACTCTCCATCACCAGATACCGCTGCCAAGTCACCAGGTGATCGGTTCTGCAATTGCCGGAGCTCTCCTTCGATTAAACGATCGTGCGAGATCAGAGTGGATCTTCCACAGATCGCAACCATGAGGTCCACACGTTCTGACGCAGCCTGCGTGTATTGGGAATCCAGCGGTGCCATCTCGCTGATATGTGCGCCTGAATAGACAAATGTTGCCGCCTCGTCCCGCGCAAAATTGAGGAGGCTATCTCTAACGGCGACAACTGCGGGGTTCGCGCGTGGATCGGACATATGCGAGTAGTCGCTGCTGTCCAGGTATACAACTGGTCTGTCCTTTAATTCCATAGCCTGCGCAACTCCTGCCTAGTCATATTCGCCGCGGAACTGCGATCAGTCGAATTTTCGCCACAGACTAGACGTCGAGCTGCACTAAGCCCCCTTATTGCCAAGTTCAGCCGATGCAGCAAACCGAGTATCGGAGCAATCGACCGACTAGACCGCAATCCGTGATGGGTCATGCCGGGATGCCCTTTCGCGCGGGATCCACCAGCCAGTTCCTGATATCACGTAGGAATGCCCATACATCTCCTGTGTTTGGACGAACATAATTGGGACTGCCGGAATCCTCTCCCATACGCTCGAAGATATCGATCAGCCAGGCCGGTCCGTGACCGGTGGCGCCGAGCGCCTTCATCCATGACTCTAGTTCGCCACCCGGGATAACAAAAATTCCATACTGTCTAAGCTGGTTAAGCAGGTCCTCCGCCGATTGCCTTTCTGCACCACTGAGGATGGTTAGCCCGCCATCCCGCTTCATGTCTTTCCCGGTCGCGTCCATCGCAGTCTTTACGGCCGCTCTCAACGTAGCAATGGACCCGTGAGAAAGCTGCGGAATGTCCGCGCTTGACATTAGGTTCGTCCAGTTCGAACCGCCTTCCTTGAGCACATCTACATCCACAATGCCAGCGGCAGGAATTCCGAGCTTCCGCAAGGGCCTGAGCAACGTCTGCACCGTCTGCTTGTTCTGAGCGTTCAGAAACAGGCAATTTGGAATACCCCACTCCGGTTTGAACTGAAGCAGCCGCTCATTGGCCTCTTGATAAAATGCGCGATCCGCATCCGACTCGGTAACAACGACAAATTCGTAGAAGAGACCGCTCAGCAAACCTGTCGATCGTAAAAGTGGATGCCTCATCAGCTCCAATATCTCGTCGCTCGGGAGAATCCGCGCGGTGGCGACCCCACCTCTGTATGTCAAGCGAATGATATTTACTGGGGCTCCTGACTGGATGCACCCCATTACAAACTGAGGACTGTGCGTTGAGGCAAAGACCCGCTTGTCCGCGGACAACGCCGCACGCGCCACCTCCTGTGCAAGCTTGGAGGCGAGTGACGGATGTAAGAAGGCCTCGGGTTCATCGACCAGGATCACACTGGGATCCCCGGCCATGACCTCGGTGACGATGCCCGTGAAAGCCTTCACACCATCGCTCGCATCATCAATTACCTGAGCAGAAGAGTGGAATTGAACCGCGTCCGCATGAATGCCCCGTTCCTCTATGTCGTCTCGAGGGGCTCGGTCGGAAAGCCGGATTCGCAGTTGCCCAAGATGGGTTGGGTCTAAGACAAAGTGCCGACCGAAAGCGTCGAACACAATTCGCCGCACTTCGTGCCGTTTGGCGTCATCTCGGAAGAGCACCTGAAAGCTGCTCATTGGAGGCTTCTGAAGATCGCCGGCTTCTTGCTGGCCTACGAGTCCGATCCGACTTCTGCCGTCAAGCATCAGTGTTAGGTGCTTCAAGTACCACTGGCAAAACGCCGTTACATTTGTCGTAGGATCTTGAAGGAATTGTCTTAGCGACTCAACCGGCACCTGCTGTCGCCCATACTTGCTGCCCACGAAGATGTAATCCAGTTGCTGCGCCTCACCCTGATGGGGAGGCTGGCGAATCCGCTCAATGGATTTCGTTGCGTGTTCCGCAGACACTCCGGAGAATGTCAACTCCGCGAGTAGCACATCATTGGCATCTTTTTGGCCGGTTCTGCAGTAGCGCTCAACTTCACGCAATACTCGACTCTTACCTGAGTTATTCGGACCGACAAATACTGTCACGGGCGTCGCTGCGATGACCTCCCCTGCGGCTCCCGGAGTGCGCCCGAACTTGAGTTGAAAGGACGAAATCATTCTCTTCTTCCTGAGCTAATAGACCTTAACGTCGGACGACCGTCTATGCGGGAACTACTTCCTGGCTGTGAATCCAAGAGGCGTGGTGACCATGGATAGACGAGCAACTGATTTTTCGAACTTTGGCCCCCATTGGTCCGGCCGACAATCCGACGCTGTTCCGGACACGGCCGGTTCACATTCACTGACCCGCGATGTCCGCTAGGGGTCGAAAGGTGCCCTTCACTACCCCCGATAATGGTCCCGAATCGCCTGCAGCTCAGATCACGGAACCACCCTTGCCTCCCCTGTCCACAGAGATACTACTGCCCTCAGTCGGGCGAGGCCGTGTTTGGAACTGCGAAAAATTCGCATCTTCGGCGCTCAGGATTGATCAGGAATGCTCGTGAACTCGACATCCCCGATCAGGTACCTCCCGCGGGCTCTTAGACTCCCGAGGATTGCTCGCAACGCGTCGTGGTACTGAGGAGGCGCGATTAATTCTTGCAGGCACGAAGCTAGCCCGAGGTTCCCGAACTTGCGCCATTCTCTTTCCATGTAGAAGTTCTCGGGGTGGTCTTCAGGGAGATCGACTTCCCAGAACTTTAGGAACGCCTGGACGTCTTAAGTAATGAGGCTGCTCGCCTCATCCGCCGCCTCTTGGGCGTCCTTGGCCGGAGCGCCCTCGAATTTTGACCGAGTGTCCGGCGAATCTGGGAAAAAGCGGTCGAGCCCCTCAAGTACCGAATTGACTATTGCAGGGAACCGGGCTCCCCAGGTGCCGTAGGATTTTTTCGAAAACGGGACGTAAATGACTGGGCGGCCACCCCACTGGGCGACTACAGATCGGCACACGCCGAGACCGAAACGGCCATAGCGCCGTGCATGAAATGGCAGATCGTCTCTCGGGATATCGCATAAACAGACCACGGACTGCTGAATCGGTTCTCCATTGGTAACCGGCCGAGTCGGGTCACGCAGGGTTCGGATCCCTCCGCGCTTACCCGCGACTTCGCATGCCCTGAGCTCCATCGACCTCAGGATTGCGCAGAGCGTCTCGAAATTTTCCTCATCGGCGCCCGGCTGGCGGCCACCGACCAGGTGGTAAAGCCTCTTACCGATGTATCGCTGCATTGGAATTGACTTCCTTGCCGGCGCCTAGGCAATCGGCATAAGTCATCCACTGGTGTCCAAGTTAATGGATCGAACATAGTGACGGTGATTCACGTTGTTCCCGCAGGCATAGCAACGACGATAGGCGCCGCCCATCCGTGCGTACCCGGCCCGCTCATGCCCCAAGGGGCCACCACACTTCGGGCAGGAGGGATGCAACCCTCGCTGCCATCGGACCAGCCGGATGGTTGCATCTATTGCCTGGCCGCTGGCTACCAACAGGAGGACCAATGGGATCCATCGCGTAACGGCGACCACTCCCACGAGTAGTGGACTTGTCTGCCAAAGCCACAGAATCGCCATGCAGGCCACTGCTGCCAGTAGTGCGAAACCAGCAGGACCATAGGCACGCAGTGCCACCCAATCCCATCGATCCACCGGAATACCTCTCTTTTTCCCTTGTTGCTGACAAAGCTCTCAAGGATTTGTCGCATGAGGTGAGACGCAAATAGATGGTCGCCATCTCGGCCCCGGGCCTACCGCTGGCCCGGTGGCGCACCTGATCTTAACGGCCATACCGGAGGGGCGCCTCCTGCCTTCGATAGCCGTCCCGTATCGACCCGCACCCCAAACTAGACGATCTTCAGGTCAGTCCAGGCGCGGATCACCCGTCGTGCCTCGCCGGCTGTCGGCACTTCGCCGTACGTGTCCCAAGGCTCAAAGGCGGAGAAATCCAGACGCGTAATCTCCGCAAGTTCCGACACGGGGACCTGGTACTCGCCTACCTCGGGTGGCGTGTCCGTCCGCGACAAGCGCCCGCCTCGCTCCTCGTTGAAGAGTTCCTGCTGGCTGGCGACGAAGGCTACTGCCCGCTTGACTCGATCCTTGCCGACCCAGGCGGCCAGCTTCCAGAACCGGCTTGGAATGGCCACGTCATCACCGTACAGATCTCCGGACCCGAAGACGGGACCTTGCAAAACCGACAGGCGAGCTCGGGTGTCATGTACCCCGAACTCCAGGACGTAACGCTCCAGCCCCTGCCAGTGCACTGCCGACTGGTTGAATCGCCAGTGCTGGGGCGTGCAGTTGGTGAAGTGGAAGGTGTCCGTTTCGGCCCGGCGTGCGGACTCCTCATCGCCCCAGGTAGGGTCATTGCGGCGGGTGAGGTGCCCCCGATCAAACAGGTGCGACCAACCCGAGTACCAGTCTTGGGTCACCAGGTACTCATTGGCAATCCGCGGATCGGTGTACCAGATCTCCCCCTCGCCCCCCAGCGTGGAAATGGCGCCCGTCTTTCGATCGATGCTCAGGTATGTCGCCCCGTCGATGTTTGTGGCGGTCAGCAGGGCGAGCCGCCTGCGACGATGCATGGCCACGCTGAAGTGCTGATATCGGAGAAACCCGTCCTCGCCTTCCAGCAGTGGGGCCAAGTTCCGCGACTGGGGGGCCACCACAGCCGACAGATCAATGGGCATGCCCTTGAGGAATCGTCCATCGAATCCATCGCGTGAAGCGTAATCCCGGTCGAGCCGGCGCCGCTCCGGCGCCGCGGGCAGGGGGGGGCGAGCCGCGCGCACCCGCGCCCGCGCGGCCGCCCGCGGGGTTAAAGCCCGGGGCCCGCCGGGCGCGCCAAA
>JAIBEO010000082.1 GCA_019459185.1 Rhizobium sp.
CCTTCAGGCCCGACGGCGCCTGTCGGGCCTGAAGGCCCTCCCACAAGTCGATAGCCGGCATCGACGTGGTTGAGGCGGATCAGCGAGTGCGGCAGGCGCGCGGGCTCGGCGAAGGCGATGCGGAAGGCGCGCTCGGCGCGCACGGCCTCTGTGCCCTGCAGCTTGGCCAGGCGCTTCATGCGGCTCTGGGCCTGCTTGGCCTTGCTGGCCTTGGCCTTGAAGCGGTCGATGAAGCTCTGCAAGTGGGCGCGCTCGGCCTGCTCCTTGTCGTGCGCGATCTGCTGCTGGCGCAGGTGCTCGGCGCGCTGGCGCTCGAAGCTGGTGTAGTCGCCGGTGTAGAGCTTGGCCTTGCCTTCGTGCAGGTGCAGGGTGTGGGTGCTCAGGCCATCCAGGAACTCGCGGTCGTGCGAGATCATCAGCAGCGTGCCGGGGTACTTTAGCAGCCACTGCTCGAGCCACAGCACGGCGTCGAGGTCGAGGTGGTTGGTGGGTTCGTCGAGCAGCAGCAGGTCGGACGGCATCATCAGGGCCCGCGCCAGGTTCAGGCGCACGCGCCAGCCGCCGGAGAAATCCGATACCGGCTTGGAATGCGTTTCCGGCGGGAAGCCCAGGCCATGCAGCAGCCGGCCGGCGCGCGCGGTGGCGTCGTAGCCGTTGATCTCGGCGAGCTTCTGGTGCGCCTCGGCCACTGCGTCCCAGTCCTCGGCGGCGGTGGCGGCGGCTTCGGCCTGCAGCACCGCGTGCACTTCGGTATCGCCCGAGAGCACGAAGTCGATGGCCGGGTCTGGCAGCGACGGGGTTTCCTGGGCCACGCTGGCGATGCGCACCTTGCCGGGCAGGTCGATGTCGCCCTGGTCGGCCTCCACCTCGCCCAGCACGGCGGCAAACAGGCTGGATTTGCCGCAGCCGTTGCGGCCGATGACGCCGACGCGCCAGCCTGCGTGAAGGGCGAGATCCACCTGGGAAAGCAGCAGGCGTTCCCCGCGGCGCAGGGCGAAATTGCGGAAGGCGATCATGACGAGGGGCTAATCGTGGGCCGTATAGTCTATACCGATGCCCCATGACACGCCCCTGATCTCCCTGCTGGCCGTCGGGCTGGTCCTGGCTTTCGTGCTGGGCACTCTGGCCCAGCGGCTGCGCCTTTCGCCCTTGGTGGGTTACCTGCTGGCCGGCGTGCTAGTGGGGCCGTTCACGCCCGGCTTCGTAGCGGACCCGGCGCTGGCGATGGAGCTGTCGGAGATCGGCGTGATCCTGTTGATGTTCGGCGTGGGCCTGCACTTCTCGGTCGAGGACCTGATGGAGGTGAAGACCATCGCCATCCCGGGCGCCCTCGTCCAGATCACGGCGGCGACGGTGATGGGCTGGGGCCTGGCCTGGTTCCTGGGCTGGCCGGCACTGCAGGGCGTGGTGTTCGGCCTGGCGCTGTCGGTGGCCAGCACCGTGGTGCTGCTGCGGGCGATGGAGGACCGGCGTCTGCTGGAGACGCGGCGCGGCAAGATCGCCGTGGGCTGGTTGATCGTCGAGGACCTGGTGATGGTGGTGGCGCTGGTGCTGCTGCCGGCGCTGGCGGAGTCGATGGGCGGCGGTGAGGCGGACGCGCGGGCCGGCACCAGTTCGGTGCTGTGCTCGCTGGGCTGGACCCTGGTGAAAGTCAGCGCCTTCGTCGCGCTGATGATGGTGGTGGGCAAACGCGCCATCCCGTGGATGCTGGAGAAGGTGGCGGGGCTGGGGTCGCGCGAGCTGTTCACGCTGTCGGTGCTGGCGATCGCGCTGGGCGTGGCCTTTGGTTCGGCCAAGCTGTTCGGCGTGTCGTTCGCGCTGGGCGCGTTTTTCGCCGGCATGCTGCTCAACGGCGATTTGAGCCACAAGGCGGCGTCGGATTCGCTGCCGCTGCGCGACGCGTTCGCGGTGCTGTTCTTCGTGTCGGTGGGCATGCTGTTCGACCCGATGATCTTGCTCGAGCAGCCGATGGCGGTGATGGCGACGTTCCTGATCATCACCGTGGGCAAGTCGCTGGCGGCCTACGTGATCGTGCGCGCGTTCGGGCACCCGAACGACACCGCGCTGACGATTTCGGCCAGCCTGGCGCAGATCGGCGAGTTCTCCTTCATCCTCGCCGGCCTGGGGGTGTCGCTGGCGATCCTGCCGGAATCGGGCCGCGACCTGGTGCTGGCCGGCGCGCTGCTGTCGATCATCGCCAACCCGCTGATCTTCGCCCTGCTTGACGCCTGGCAGGCGCGGCGGCTGGCCCGAGGCACGGCGGCGGTGGCGGTCGAGCCCGAACCGGCGCCCGGCCCGCCGCGGCCGACCGAGGGTCACGCCATCCTGGTGGGCTATGGCCGAGTGGGCCGGGAACTGGCGCGGCTGCTGCGCGACCGCGGCGTGGCGGTGCTGGTGGTGGACGACGACGCCGATCGCGTGGACGAGGCCCGTGCCGCCGGCTTCCCGACGGTGAAGGGCCACGCGGCCGCACCGCACGTGCTGGACGAAACCTCGCCGGCCGGCGCCGCCATCGGCGTGCTGGCCGTGCCGCAGCCGCTGGAAGCCGGCGAGGTGATCGCCCGCCTGCGCGCCGCCAATCCGTCGCTGGTGCTGCTGGCGCGCGCACACAGCGAAGCCGAGGTGAGGCACCTGCTCGCGCACGGCGCCGACGGCGCGGTGCTGGCCGAAAAGGAACTGGCGCACAGCATGGCCGAGATGGCAATGTCCGCGCCGCCCTTCCGAAAAAGCCGCCTGCCCCGGGACAGCCAGCCATGAGCCTGATCGCCACCTTCCTGCTTGCCGCCGCAGGCGCCGCCTCGCCGCCTGCAGAGGTGGCCGTGCTCTCCACGCTGCACGGCCTGCATGCCGAAGTGCCCGGCTATGGCGACGCGGCCCTGGCCGATGCCATCAGGGGGCTCTCGCCGGACTTGCTGTGCCTGGAGGTTTCGCCCGAGGCGCTGGCGGAGCGGCGGGCGGAGACGGTCAAGGTCGAGTACCCGGGTGTCGTGTATCCCCTGCTCGACCGGGAGCGCTACGACACTTGCACGCTGGAGCCGGCGCGAGAGGCGGCGCAGGCGATCATCGGGCCCTATGTCGCCGCCAACCAGGCGTTCGCTGAAGGATCGCCAGACGCAGCCAAGGCCTTTTCAGACTACAGCGAGGCGATGTACGCGCTGCTCAGGCGCCACTGGCGCGACGCCGCCAGCGTCAACGACGCCACCACCGACCAGATGATGCAGGGCAAGCACGCGATCCAGGAGGCATTGGTCGGCCCGGGCGAAGCCGCCGGCTGGGCAGCCTGGAACCGACACTTTTCCGAGCGCGTGCAGGAAGCCGCGTCGAAGCATCCCGGGAAGCGCATCGTGGTGCTGGTCGGCGCCGAGCATGGCTACTGGCTGCGCCGCGACCTCGCCGGCGCCCCCGGCATCACCCTCCTCGACACCGCCTCCCTCCTGCGTCGCGTCGAAATCGGGGCGCTCAGGGCTTGGTGAAGGTGAGGGTGGCGGCTTCGGCACCGATGCGCACGGTGTCGCCCTGGCCGAATTCGCCGGCCAGGATCTTCTGCGCCAGCGGGTTCTCCAGCTGCTGCTGGATGGCGCGTTTGAGCGGGCGGGCGCCGTAGACCGGGTCGAAGCCGACGTTGCCCAGCAGCGCCAGCGCCTCGTCGCTGATCTCGAGCCGGATCTGGCGCTCGGCCAGCCGCTTCGACAGGTAGGCGGTTTGGATGCGGGCGATGGCCTGGATCTGGTCGCGACCCAACGGGTGGAAGACCACGATCTCGTCGAGCCGGTTGATGAACTCCGGGCGGAAGTGCGACTGCACCACCCCCATCACCGCCGCCTTCATCTGCACGTAGGCCGCGTCACCCTCGCCGCTGAGCTCCTGGATGTGCTGGCTGCCCAGGTTCGAGGTCATCACGATCACCGTGTTGCGGAAGTCCACGGTGCGGCCTTGCCCATCCGTCAGGCGGCCGTCGTCGAGCACCTGCAGCAGCACGTTGAACACGTCCGGATGCGCCTTCTCGACCTCGTCGAGCAGCAGCACGCTGTAGGGCCGGCGCCGCACCGCCTCGGTGAGGTAGCCGCCCTCCTCATAACCGACGTAGCCCGGGGGCGCACCGATGAGCCGCGCCACGGAGTGTTTCTCCATGAACTCGCTCATGTCGATGCGCACCATGGCGTCCTCGGTGTCGAACAGGAAGCCGGCCAGCGCCTTGCACAGCTCGGTCTTGCCGACGCCGGTGGGACCCAGGAACAGGAAGGAACCGTTCGGCCGGTTCGGATCGGACAGCCCCGCGCGCGAACGACGGATGGCGTCGGACACCGCCTTCACCGCCTCGTGCTGGCCGACCACGCGGCCATGCAGGGCGTCTTCCATCTTCAGCAGCTTCTCGCGCTCGCCCTCGAGCATCTTGCTCACCGGGATGCCGGTCCAGCGCGACACCACCTCGGCGATTTCCTCGGCCGTCACCTTGTCCTGCAGCAGCTGGAAGCCCTCGGTCTCCACCTCCTGGGCCGCGGCGAGCTGCTTTTCCAGCTCGGGGATGCGGCCGTACTGGATCTCGCTGGCCTTGGCGAAGTCCTGGCGGCGGTGCGCAGCCTCGAGCTCCAGCCGCGCCTGCTCAAGCTGCTCCTTCACCTTGGTGGCGCCGGTGAGGGTGGCCTTCTCGGCCTTCCAGATTTCCTCGAGGTCGTTGAACTCGCGCCCTAGCGTGGCGATCTCGCCCTCGAGATCGGCCAGGCGCTGCTGCGACTCCTTGTCCTTCTCCTTCTTCAGCGCCTCGCGCTGGATCTTGAGCTGGATAAGGCGGCGCTCCTTGCGGTCCATCTCCTCGGGCTTGGAGTCGATTTCCATACGGATGCGCGAGGCCGCCTCGTCCATCAGGTCGATGGCCTTGTCGGGCAGCTGGCGGTCGGCGATGTAGCGGTGGGAAAGCGTTGCCGCCGCGACGATGGCCGGGTCGGTGATCTCCACGCCATGGTGCACGGCGTAGCGCTCCTTCAGACCGCGCAGGATGGCGATGGTGTCCTCGACCGAGGGCTCGCCCACGAACACCTTCTGGAATCGGCGCTCGAGCGCGGCGTCCTTCTCCACGTACTTGCGGTACTCGTCGAGCGTGGTGGCGCCGATGCAGTGCAGCTCGCCGCGCGCCAGCGCCGGCTTGAGCATGTTGCCGGCGTCCATGGCGCCCTCGGCCTTGCCGGCGCCGACCATGGTGTGCAGCTCGTCGATGAACAGGATGACCTGCCCTTCCTGCTTGGACAGGTCGTTGAGCACGCCCTTGAGGCGCTCCTCGAATTCGCCGCGGAACTTGGCGCCGGCGATCAGCGCGCCCATGTCGAGCGAGAGCACGCGCTTGCCGCGCAGGCCCTCGGGAACTTCGCCGTTGATGATGCGCTGGGCCAGGCCTTCGACGATCGCCGTCTTGCCCACGCCGGGTTCGCCGATCAGCACCGGGTTGTTCTTGGTGCGACGCTGCAGCACCTGGATGGTGCGGCGGATTTCCTCGTCGCGGCCGATGACCGGGTCGAGCTTGCCGCTTTCCGCGCGGGCGGTGAGGTCGATGGTGAATTTTTCGAGCGCCTGGCGGTTTTCCTCGGCGTTGGCATCGGCCACCTTCTCGCCGCCGCGCAGGGCTTCGATGGCCTTTTCCAGCGCTTCCTTGCGGGCGCCGGCGGCTTTGAGCGCGGCGCCGGCCTCGCCCTTGTCGTCCAGGCAGGCCAGCACGAACAGTTCGCTGGCGATGAAGGCGTCGCCGCGCTGCTGCGCCAGCTTGTCGCTCAGGTTCAGCAGGCGCGCCAGGTCGTTGCCGACCGACAGGTTGCCCTCCTGACCCGACACCTTGGGCAGCTTGTCCAGCGCCTCGGCCAGCCGCTGGCGCAGTGCCGCGACGTTCACGCCGGCCTGCGCCAGCGTCGGCCGGGTGCTGCCGCCCTGCTGGTCGAGCAGGGCCAACAGAACGTGCGCCGGTTCGATCAGGTTGTGGTCGCGGCCCACGGCCAGCGACTGCGCGTCGCTCAGGGCCTGCTGGAAGCGCGAGGTCAGTTTGTCCATCCGCATCGGGGGTTCCCCTTGAAAGGCAGGGGGCGACGGCTTGCCGCCCGTATGCCTCCGAAATGGCGGCCCGGGACGTGCATTTCAAGCGCGCCCGGCCTCCCGGGGGCGGGCGGTCAGCCGCCCGAGGTCCAGGCAAGGGTGGCCAGGCGGCCGCTGCGGCCGTCGCGACGGTACGAGAAGAAGGACGCGGGCTCGCTGATGGTGCAGCGGTTGCCGCCGTGCACTTCCGCCACGCCTGCCGCAGCCAGGCGGCGCCGGGCCAGCGCGTAAAGGTCCACGCGCCAGTGACCCGGCCGGGTGGCCAGGAAGGCCGCGCCGGCGCCCGGGTCGGTCGCGACGAAGGCCTCGCGTACCTCGGCGCCGATTTCATAGGCCTGCGGCCCCGCGGCGGGGCCCAGCCAGGCCAGAAGCCGCGCAGGGGGCGCGTCCATCGCCGCCACCGTGGCTTCCAGGACGCCGGCCGCCAGGCCGCGCCAGCCGGCATGCGCCACCGCTACTTCGCTACCGTCGCGGGCGGCGACAACCACCGGCAGGCAGTCGGCGGTCAGCACGGCAAGCACGACACCCGGCTCGCTGGTGACGCTGGCGTCGACCTGCGGTTCCTGCGCCGGCGCGGGACCGGCCAGCGCGCGGTGCACGCCGGTGCCATGCACCTGGTCGAGCCAGCGCGGCGGCGACGGCAAGGCCAGCCATTCGGCCAGGCGACGGCGGTTTTCGCGCGCCGCGTCCGGGTCGTCGCCGCAGCGCAGGCCCAGGTTGAAGCGGTCGAAGGGCGGCGCCGACACGCCCTCGCCGCCACGCAGCGTGGTGAGCGCGCGCACGCCCGGCGGGGCGGGCCAGTCGGCGTCGAACCAGGCCGGCGCCGGCATCGTTCAGCCCCTGAAGGCCGCGGTGTCTTCGCGCAGGTCGTGCAGCAGGCCCAGCATGTCCTCGGGCATCGGCGCCTCGGTGGTGACGGGCTCGCCGGTGGCGGGATGGCGGAAGGTCAGCTTCTCGGCATGCAGGGCCTGGCGGCGGAAACCCTGCAGGCGCGCCGCCAGCGCCTCGGTGGCGGCCTTGGGCTGGCGGTAGGAGCCGCCGTACAGCGGGTCGCCGACGATGGGATGGCGCACGTGGGCCATGTGCACGCGGATCTGGTGGGTGCGGCCGGTTTCCAGGCGGCATTCCACCAGGGTGTGGGCGCGGAACTTCTCGCGCACCCGGTAGTGGGTGACGGCGTCGCGGCCGCCTTCCTTCACCACCGCCATGCGCACGCGGTCGGTGGGGTGGCGGCCGATGGGCGCGTTGACCGTGCTGCCGGCCACCATGGTGCCCTGCACCACGGCCAGGTACTGGCGGTGCACTTCGCGGCCCGAAAGCTGTTCGACCAGCGAGGTGTGGGCGCGCAGGGTGCGGGCGACCACCATCAGTCCCGAGGTGTCCTTGTCCAGGCGGTGCACGATGCCGGCGCGGGCCAGTTCGGCCAGGCGGGCGTCGAAGTTCAGCAGGGCGTTGACCAGGGTGCCGCGCGGGTTGCCGGCGCCGGGGTGCACGACCAGGCCGGCGGGTTTGTTGACCACCAGCACGTCCTCGTCCTCGTACAGGATGTCGAGCGGGATGTCCTCGGGCTGGGCGTCGGTTTCGACTTCCATGCGCACCGACAGGGTGATGGGTTCGCCGCCGCGCACCGCCTCCTTGGGCTTCACCAGCCGGCCGTCGAGCAGGGCGTCGCCGGACTTGATCCATTCGCTCAGGCGCGAGCGCGAGAAGTCGGGGAAGAGCTCGGCCAGCACCTGGTCGAAGCGGCGGCCGGCGGCGGCCAGGGGCACGCTGGCCTCCAGCAGTTCACGCTCGGAATCGTCGGCGTCGGGGGTCTGGATCGGGGGCATGGGCGGGGCTCCTGGGGCCTGGGAAGGGGCCGGCCCCGGTTCATGGAGGCGACAGCGGGCTTTCCGGTATTATCCCCGAACTTGCTGCCCGCAGCGTCCTGACCTGCCCTCCTGATGACCCGACCGACCGGCTTGCTCCGACTTTTCGCCCTCCTGGTGCTCGTCGCCAGCCTTGCCGGCTGCAAGACCATGGGCCGCCTGTTCGACAAGGACGCCGAGAAGCCGACCGAAACGTTGCCGGTGGAAGCCATGTACGCCGAGGGCAAGTCTGCGCTGCAGGCGGGCAACTTCAACCGCTCGGCCCTGTACTACCAGCGCCTGGTCGCGCGCTTCCCGTACGGCGCCTACAGCGAGCAGGCGCAACTGGAGCTGGCCTACGTGCAGTACCGCCAGGCCAAGACCGAGGAGGCCACGTCCTCGATCAACCGCTTCATCCGCACCTACCCGACCCACCGCCACATCGACTACGCCTATTACCTCAAGGCGCTGGTCAACTTCGACCACAACAAGGCCACGCTGCTGCGCATCGCCCGCCAGGACATGTCCTCGCGCGACCTGGGCGCCACCACGCAGTCGCTCAACGACTTCGCCGAGGTCGTGCGCCGCTACCCGAACAGCCGCTACGCCCCGGACGCCCGCCAGCGCATGATCTACCTGCGCAACCAGCTGGCCCGGCACGAGCTCAACGTGGGCCTGTACTACCTGCAGCGCGACGCCTTCGTGGCGGCCGCCAACCGCGGCAAGTACATCGTCCAGACCTACCCGCAGAGCGAGTACGAGGGCGACGCGCTGGCGCTGATGGCCGCGTCCTATACCGCCCTGGGCCAGGACGACCTGGCCGCCGACGCCCGCAAGGTGCTCGCGCAGAACTACGCCGACCACCCGTACCTGGAAGGCGACTGGCCGCGCGGCCAGGGCTTCTTCAGCAAGCTCAACCCGTTCTCCGGCAAATAAGCCCGCTTCTGTAGGAGCGGCTTCAGCCGCGAAGCTTCTCGCGAAGAGCTTCGCGGCTG
>JAIBEO010000085.1 GCA_019459185.1 Rhizobium sp.
GATGGTGATGCCGGGCGACAACGTGAAGATGGTGGTGACCCTGATCGCGCCGATCGCGATGGACGAGGGCCTGCGCTTCGCGATCCGCGAGGGTGGCCGCACCGTCGGCGCCGGCGTGGTTGCCAAGATCATCAAGTAAGCCCATTGCCCGGCCAGCCCAGGCCGGTCGGGCAACCCGGGAATGGCGGGCCGGAAGCGGTCCGCCATCGCCCGTTTAGAGAATGTCAATGCGTCAGTAGCTCAACTGGCAGAGCAGCGGTCTCCAAAACCGCAGGTTGTAGGTTCGAGTCCTACCTGGCGCGCCACCCGCAAGGCAGCGGTCCCCTCGGGGAGGGTTGCCACCAACCGGCCTTGAGCCGGGCAAGAGCCGAATGAACACGAAGGTCGAACAAGCAGAACAGGCGGTCAGTGCCGCCGACGTCGCGAAGTATGTCCTGGCCGTCGTGGTCGTGGCTGCCGGCATCGTCGGTTTCTACTGGTTCGGCCAGTGGCCGGGCCTGCTGCGCGCCCTGCTGGCCATTGCCGGCGTCGCGGGCGGTGCGTTCGTCATGTCCTTCACGGCGAAGGGCCGCCAGGCTCGGGAGTTCTTCTCCGAGTCGATGTTCGAGCTGCGCAAGGTGGTCTGGCCGACCCGCCAGGAGACCACCCGGACCACCGGCGTGATCCTGGTCGTGGTGGTCATCGTCAGCCTGATCCTGTCGGGCTTCGATTTCGTGATTTCGTGGCTGATCCGGCTCCTGCTGGGTCAATAAGGAGTTCAGAACGTGGCCAAGCGGTGGTATGTCGTCCACGCCTATTCGGGCTTTGAGCACCAGGTGCAGCGCGCGCTCGACACGCGCATCGCGCGCGCCGGGATGCAGGACAAGTTCGGCCAGGTGCTGGTCCCGACCGAGGAAGTGGTCGAGATGCGCGGTGGCCAGAAGCGCAAGTCCGAGCGCAAGTTCTTCCCGGGTTACGTGCTGGTCCAGATCGAAACCACCGACGATGCCGGCATCCCGCGCATCGACGACGAAAGCTGGCACCTGATCAAGGAAACCCCGAAGGTCATGGGTTTCATCGGCGGCACCGCCGAGCGCCCGCTGCCGATCCAGGACAAGGAGGCGGACATCATCCTTCGCCGCGTCCAGGACGGCGTGGACAAGCCCAAGCCGAAGGTCCTGTTCGAGCCGGGCGAGATGGTGCGCGTCACCGAGGGCCCGTTCAACGACTTCAACGGCGTCGTCGAGGAAGTCAATTACGAAAAGAGCCGCCTGCGCGTGGCGGTGCTGATCTTCGGTCGTTCCACCCCGGTGGAGCTGGAGTTCGGCCAGGTCGAGAAGGCCTGACGCGAGGTTTCGCAACAGCGTGAAAGCCGGGGCACGTTTCCCACCCGGCACGATGGGGAGCCTGACAACAGGCGCTTGCACCCGGAGAGAAGACAATGGCTAAGAAAGTAGTTGGTTACATCAAGCTGCAGGTGAAGGCCGGCCAGGCCAACCCCTCGCCGCCGGTCGGTCCCGCCCTGGGCCAGCGCGGCCTGAACATCATGGAGTTCTGCAAGGCGTTCAATGCCGCGACCTCCAAGCTCGAGCCGGGCCTGCCGACGCCGGTGATCATCACCGCGTACTCGGACCGCACCTTCACCTTCATCACCAAGAGCACCCCGGCCACCGTGCTGCTCAAGAAGGCCGCCGGCATCACCTCGGGCTCCAAGCGCCCGAACACCGACAAGGTGGGCAAGGTGACCCGCAAGCACCTGGAAGACATCGCCAAGGCGAAGGAAGCCGACCTGACGGCGGCTTCGCTGGACGCCGCGGTGCGCACCCTCGCCGGTAGCGCCCGCAGCATGGGTCTCGTGGTGGAGGGCTAAGACATGGCGAAGATTTCCAAGCGTTACAAGAGCCTGCAGTCCCTGGTCACCCCGGGCAAGGCCTACTCGATCGACGAGGCCCTGAAGCTCATCCAGGCCAACTCGAAGACCAAGTTCGTGGAGTCGGTGGACGTGGCCGTGCGTCTCGGCGTCGATGCCAAGAAGTCCGACCAGCAGGTGCGCGGTTCGACCGTGCTGCCCGCCGGTACCGGCAAGTCGGTGCGTGTGGCGGTGTTCTGCCCGGCCGGCGCCAAGGCTGACGAGGCCCTGGCCGCTGGCGCCGACGTGGTCGGCATGGACGACCTGGCCGACAAGATGCTGGCCGGCGACCTGAACTACGACGTGGTCATCGCCACGCCGGACGCCATGCGCGTCGTCGGCAAGCTGGGCCAGGTGCTCGGCCCGCGCGGCCTGATGCCGAACCCGAAGGTCGGTACCGTTTCGCCGGACGCCGCTGGCGCCGTGCGCAACGCCAAGGCGGGCCAGGTGCGCTATCGCACCGACAAGGCCGGCATCATCCACTGCACCATCGGCAAGGCCAACTTCGACGCCGAGGCGCTGAAGAACAACCTTCACGCCCTGCTGGGCGACCTGGTGAAGGCCAAGCCGGCCGCCGCCAAGGGCCAGTACCTGCAGAAGGTGTCGCTGAGCTCGACGATGGGCGTGGGCGTGGTCATCGACCAGTCCTCGCTGTCGCTGGCGAAGTAATCGTTTGCACGGCCGGGAGTGTCGCCCCGGCCGGAAGATTTTGAAGGCGACCCCCCGGGGGTGGCCCCGGCGGTGCCCACAAAAAACCCCCGGGGGGGGGGCGCGGGGAGACGGGGGGGCGGGGTGGAC
>JAIBEO010000086.1 GCA_019459185.1 Rhizobium sp.
GCTCGCCTCGCACCGGAAGCCGACCTGCCCCTCCCCTTCGGCCGCCCGCGAGCCCCCCACCCCACCCCCCCCTCCAAAAAAAGCTGGGCGGGGCGGGGCTCAGGCGCCGAGCTTGGCGCGCTGGGCCTGCAGGGCGGCGTGCTGGTTGGCCCAGTCGGCCAGGCGGGCGCGCTCCTGGTCCACCACGGCGGCCGGGGCGTTGGCCACGAAGGTGTCGTTGCCCAGCTTCGCCTCGCACTTGGCCAGCTCGCCGGCGATGCGCTTGAGCTCCTTGTCCAGGCGCGCCTTCTCGGCGCCCAGGTCGATCAGGCCCTCGAGCGGGATCAGCAGCTTGAGCGAACCCAGCACCGCGGCGGCGGCGGCCGGCGCCTCGCCGGCGATCCATTCGATCGACTCGACCCGGGCCAGGAACTTCAGCGCCGGCGCGTGGCGTTCGATGCGCGCTCGGTCGGCGGCCTCGCCGTCCTGCAGCAGCAGCGGCACGGCTTTCGAAGGCGCGATGTTCATCTGGCTGCGAATGGAACGCAGCTGGGTGACGGCGGCCTTGAGCCATTCGATGTCGGCGGCGGCGGCCGGGTTGCGCTGGGCCTCGTCCATGGCCGGCCAGGGCTGGGTGCTGACGCTGTCACCGGCGATGCCCAGCTTGGGCGCCACGGCCTGCCAGATTTCTTCGGTGACGAAAGGCACCAGCGGGTGCAGGGCGCGCAGCAGCGACTCGAGCACGAACAGCAGGGTATGGCGGGTGCTGTCGGCCGCGGCGTCGTCGTCGCCGGTGAGCGCGGGCTTGGCCAGTTCCAGGAACCAGTCGCAGAACTCGTTCCAGGCGAACTCGTACAGCGCCTGCGACACCAGGTCGAAGCGGTAGCCGGCATAACCTTCCTCGACCTCGCGCAGGGTTTGCTGCAGGCGGTCGAGGATCCAGCGCTCGGCATCGGTGCGCGGCTGCGGCGCGCCCGCGGCGCTGAAGCCCTCGCAGTTCATCAGCGCGAAGCGGGCGGCGTTCCACAGCTTGTTGCAGAAGTTCTTGTAGCCCTCGCAGCGGGCCAGGTCGAACTTGATGTCGCGGCCATGGGTGGCCAGCGAGGCGAAGGTGAAGCGCAGGGCGTCGGCGCCGAAGGCCGGGATGCCCTCGGGGTATTCCTTGCGCGTGGCTTTCTCGATCTTGGGCGCGTCGGTGGGCTTCATCAGGCCGGTGGTGCGCTTGGCCACCAGGGCGTCGGCGCTGATGCCGTCGATGATGTCGATCGGGTCGAGCACGTTGCCCTTCGACTTGGACATCTTCTGGCCGTCGCGGTCGCGCACCAGGCCGGTGATGTAAACGTCCTTGAAGGGCACGTGGCCGGTGAAGTGGTCGGTCATCATGATCATCCGGGCGACCCAGAAGAAAATGATGTCGAAGCCGGTGACCAGCACCGAGGTGGGCAGGCGGGTGTGGAAGCCGCGCTCGCCCATGGCCTGCGGGTCGGGCCAGCCGAGCGTGCTGTGCGACCACAGGGCCGAGGAGAACCAGGTTTCCAGCACGTCGCTGTCGCGGGTCAGCGCGACGTCGGCGCCCAGCGCGTGCGCGGCGCGCACTTCTTCCTCGCTGCGGCCGACGTAGGCCTTGCCGGACGCGTCGTACCAGGCCGGGATGCGGTGGCCCCACCAGAGCTGACGGCTGATGCACCAGTCCTGGATGTTGCCCATCCAGTGGCGGTAGGTGTTGATCCAGTTCTCGGGCACGAAGCGCACGCTGCCGTTTTCGACCAGCTCGAGGCCGCGCTCGGCCAGCTTCTCCATGCGCACGAACCACTGGTCGGTGAGGTAGGGCTCGATCACCTGGCCGGTGCGGTCGCCGCGTGGCACCTGCAGCTTGTGTTTCTTCTCCTCGACCAGCAGGCCCAGGGCCTCCAGGTCGGCGAGCACGACCTTGCGCGCGGCGTAGCGATCGAGGCCGCGGTACTTTTCCGGCGCGTTGCCGTTGATGGCGGCTTCGGGCGTGAGGATGTTGATGAGCGGGAGCTCGTGGCGCTGGCCGACGGCGTAGTCGTTGAAGTCGTGCGCGGGGGTGACTTTCACCACGCCGGTGCCGAACTCGCGGTCGACGTAGTCGTCGGCGATGATGGGGATCTCGCGTTCGCTGAGCGGCAGGCGCACTTTCTTGCCGACGAGGTGGGTGTAGCGCTCGTCCTCGGGGTGCACCATGACGGCGGTGTCGCCGAGCATGGTTTCGGGTCGGGTGGTGGCCACCACGAGGGCGCCGCTGCCGTCGGCGAGCGGGTAGGAGATGGACCAGAGCTTGCCGTCTTCCTCTTCGCTCACCACTTCCAGGTCGGAGATGGCGGTCTTGAGCACCGGGTCCCAGTTGACCAGGCGCTGGCCGCGGTAGATCAGGCCTTCCTCGTACAGGCGCACGAAGGTTTCGACGACGGCCTGGCTGGGGCCCTCGTCCATGGTGAAGGTCTCGCGGCTCCAGTCGCCGGAGGCGCCCATGCGGCGCATCTGCCGGGTGATGGTGTCGCCGGAGTGCTGCTTCCACTCCCACACCTTCTCTATGAACTTGTCGCGGCCGAGGGAATCACGGGTTTCGCCCTTGCCTTCGAGCGCGAGGTTGCGCGAAACGACCATCTCGGTGGCGATGCCGGCGTGGTCGGTGCCGACCTGCCAGAGGGTGTCGTAGCCCTTCATGCGGTGGTAGCGCACGAGCGCGTCCATCAGGGTGTGCTGGAACGCGTGGCCCATGTGCAGGGTGCCAGTGACGTTCGGGGGCGGCAGCATGATGGTGTAGGGCTGGCCCTTGCCGCTGGGCCGGAAGCAGCCGCTGGCCTCCCAATGGGCGTACCACTTGGTTTCGAAGGTCTGGGGTTCGAAGCTCTTTTCCATGGGGATCAACGGGTTGCGCCCGATTTTTGGTCGGGCTGGAGGCGGCGGGGAAGGTCTTGAATGCTATCAAACCCCGGGGGGTTCTTGCCCGGCCTTGGGTTCGTGCCAAGGGCGGTGCCGGGATCGCTCCTGGCGACGGGCCGCCGCGCGTGGGGTTTTTTTCCGGGGACGCCGTGAATCCGTCCATGGAGGCTTTTCGAAAACGTCCGTGTTTTCGAAACCCCGGAAAAAGACCCCACGCACGACGGCCCCACCCGTGCGTTAGGGCCGGAGGGGCGGGTTGAGCGGGTTGGGCGGCGCGACGCGCGGGTGGCGCTTACGCGACATCGG
>JAIBEO010000090.1 GCA_019459185.1 Rhizobium sp.
AAAACGTCCGTTTTTTCGAAACCCGGTAAAAACACCCCACGCACGACGGCCCCTCCGGTCCTTTCGGGCCGGAGGGGCGTGTTGAGCGGTTTGGGCGGCGCGACGCGCTGGTGGCGCTTACGCGACTTCGGCGAAGGCGTCGCGGGTGAGGTTTTCGGGCTCGGCTTCGGTGCAGTGGACTTCGTCCTCGATGCGCACGCCGCCGAAGGGCAGCAGGGCTTCGACCTTGGTCCAGTCCACGGCCTTGGCCTGTGGCGTGGCCTTGAGCTTGGAGAGCAGGGTGGGGGTGAAGTACAGGCCGGGCTCGATGGTGACGACCATGCCGGCGGCCAGCGTGCGAGTCATGCGCAGGTAGGGGTGGCCGGCGGGGCGGGGGATGGGCTGGCCGTCCTCGTCGCTGAAGCCGGCGACGTCGTGCACCTGCAGGCCGATGGGGTGGCCCAGGCCGTGCGGGAAGAAGGTGGACGTGACGCCGGTGGCGAGCATGTCGCCGGGGTCCATGTCGACGATGCCGAGGCTACGCAGCACGCCGCCGAGACGCAGGTGGCATTCCAGGTGCAGGTCGCGGTAGTCGGTGCCGGCGCGGACGCGGCTGCACAGGGCCAACTGCTCGGCTTCGACGGCGGCGACGAGTTCGGCGAAGGCGCCGTCGTGGCGGGCCCAGGTGCGGGTGATGTCGGAGGCGTAGCCGTCGACTTCGGCGCCGGCGTCGATGAGCAGGGAACGCGATTCGGCGGGGGCCTGCAGCTCCTTGAACTGGTAGTGCAGGGTGGCGCCGTTCTGGTTGAGGCAGACGATGTTGGTGTAGGGCAGGTCGAGGTCGGTGTGGCCGGCGGCGGCCAGGTAGGCGGCGTGCACCTGGGCTTCCGAGGCGCCGTCGAGGAAGGCCTGGCGCGCGGCCAGGTGGCCGGGCACGGCGCGGCGCTGGGCGGCGCGCATGCGGTCGAGTTCGTAGGGCGTCTTCCAGGCGCGGTGGTAGTGCAGGTAATCGAGCACGACCTTGGGGTTGTTGGGCTCGAAGCCGGGCAGGGCGGCGTCGGCTTCGCCCAGGATGGCGACGCGGCCGCTGGCGGGCAGGTGGCGGGCGGCCTCGGCGGGATCGGAGATGACGCGGATGTCGAATTCATCGACCCAGGCACCCTCGGGCGCGGCCGGCGGCACGTGCCAGTAGTCGTCGGGCTGGTAGTAGGCAAGCACGGGCTTGCGGCCCGGGGTGTAGGCGATCCAGCAGTGCGGGTGCCGGGTCAGCGGCAGCCAGGCCTTGAACTGGGCGTTGGGCTTGAACGGGTAGGGGCGGTCGTCGAGGAATTCGTACTTCTCCACGCCCGACGCGACCACCAGGTGGTCGAAGCCGGCCTTCGCCAGCGCCTGGTCCGCGCGCGCCTTGATTGTGGACAGGTGCGCACGATATAGATGGACGGCATCGGTGGAGGTCATAGGGGCTTCCGGTCGCGGGGTCGAAACCCGGATTCTGCCGCAAACGGCGGCTGGGGCGCAGGAGAGGCGATTGCTGAAGCAGCGCAAAGACGGGGGATTCCTGGGCCAGCCGACCTGGCTGTGGAGCCTCGGCGCCCTGCTGGTGGGCCTGGCCCTGAGCGTGCTCGCCGCCGCCATGCACCACGACGCGCTCTCGCGTGCCGACCGGGTGCGGCTCGACCGCCTGGCCGAGCGCAGCTTCGAGGCGGTGGAATCGCAGCTGCAGACCTGCGGCCTGCTGGTGCGCTCGGTGCAGGCGCTGTTCCTGTCGTCGGACGAAGTAACGCCCGGCGAATTCGAGGCCATCTACGCCAACCTGCGGCCGCGGGAGCAGTTCCCCAGCCTGCAGGCCATGGCGTTCGCGCTGCGCATGGACCGGCCGGCGCCCGACGCCGCCCCCGATGGCCGCGAGCACTACATCACCATCCTGGCTGCGCCGCGCGCCGGCAACGACATGCTGATCGGCCTGGACATCGCCACCCAGCCGGCCAACCTGGCCGCGGCGCGTTTCGCCCGCGACGCCGACCGGCCGGTGATGTCGGCGCCCTTCCAGCTGATCCAGCGCGCCGGCATGCCCGGCCCCAGCGACGGCGTGACGATCCGCCTGCCGGTGTTCAGCAGCGGCCCGCCGCCGCGCGACCTCAACGAGCGGCGCACCCGCGAGGTGGGTTCGCTGGCGGCCTCGTTCCGGGTCAGCCGGCTGATCTCGGATGCGCTGCCCGCGGAAACGCGCGAGCGCTTCTCGGTCGAGGTGCTGGACGTCACCGATGGCGCCCGCGACCTGCTGTTCGTGGACGAGGAGGACGGCCAGGCGCCCGTGCCCGGGGCCGCGTCGGCAGCGACCTATGCGCACGAGCTGGCCTACGGCGGCCGCACCTGGCGCATCGAGGCACACCCGCGGGCGGTGGCCGACCCGTCGGCCTGGCTGCCGGCGCTCACCTTCGGCATCGGCGTGCTGGCGAGCCTGCTGCTGGCGACCCTGGCCTGGTCAATCGCCGGCACTCGCGCCCGCGCGCTGGCGCTGGCCGGAGACATGGCCGCGCAGTTCCGGGAGAGCGAGGAACGCTTCCGCGCGCTCAACGAACTGCTGCCGGCGCTGGTGATGCTGGCCCGCGCCGACGACAACGTGCTGATTTATGCCAACCAGGCCTGCCGCGACCGCTTCGGCATCGCCGACGACCTGGCCGGGGTGCGGCTGGCCGACCTGATCGAGGAGCCCACGCTGCGCGCGCGCGTGGCCAGCCTGGCGGATTCGCCGGACGGCATCCTCAACGAATCGGCGCGCTTGCACGGCCCGAACCAGGCCTCGTTCTGGGCCACGCTTTCGGTGTCGAGCATCCTGCTCGGCGAGCAGCCGCACCTGCTGGCGGTGGCCAACGACATCACCGAACTGCGCGTGCTGAGCGAGGAGCTGAGCTACCAGGCCAGCCACGATTCGCTCACCAGCCTTTACAACCGGCGTGAGTTCGAGCGTCGCATCGACGCCGCCATTGCCGCGCTCGACGCCGGCGGGCCGGCCTGGGCCCTGCTGTACATGGACTTGGACCAGTTTAAGCTGATCAACGACACTTCCGGCCATTACGCCGGCGACCAGCTGCTGGCCCAGCTGGCCTCGTTGCTGGCGGGCCTGCTGCCGGAGGACGCGGAGGTGGGCCGCCTGGGCGGCGACGAGTTCGCGATCCTGCTGGAAAACAGCGACGAGGCGCGCGCCATGGCGCTGGCCGAGCGCATCCGGCTGGAGATCGACGGCTACGTCTTCGGCTGGGAACAGCGCAACTACACCATCAGCGCCAGCATCGGCGTGGTGATGCTGCGCGGGCCCGGGCTCAGCCAGCGGGTGCTGCTGGCGCACGCCGACACCGCCTGCTACATGGCCAAGGAGCGCGGCCGCAACCGCGTGCACCTGTTCTCAGAGGACGATTCCGCCACCGCCCAGCGTCGCAGCGAGATGGAGTGGGCCGGACGCATCCGCCAGGCGCTGGCCGACGGGCGCTTCCTGCTGCATTTCCAGGAGCTGGCCCCGCTGTGGCAGGGCGAACGCTTCGAAGGCGTGCACATGGAAATGCTGGTACGCCTGCGCGACGAGAACGGCGCGCTGGTGCCGCCAGGCGCCTTCATCCCGGCGGCCGAGCGTTTCGGCCTGATGCCGCAGCTCGACCGCTGGGTGGTGGAAACCACGCTGGCCAACTTCAACCGCCTGCACCCCTCGGGCAAGGAGATCAAGCTCTGCGCCATCAACCTCTCGGGCCCGACCTTCGAGGACAACGCCTTCGCCGACTTCGTGCTGCAGGCGCTGGAGGCGCACGGCGTGTCGCCGCAGCGCATCTGCTTCGAGATCACCGAGACGGCGGCGGTGAGCAACATGGCGCGGGCGGTGGAGTTCATGCAGCGGCTTCGCGCCGCGGGCTGCAAGTTCTCGCTCGACGACTTCGGCTCGGGCATGGCCTCGTTCGGCTACCTCAAGAACCTGCCGGTGGACTTCATCAAGATTGACGGCAGCTTCATTCGCCACATCGAAACCGACCCGGTGAGTTATTCAATCGTGCGCGCCGTCACCGACATCGGCCACCAGCTGGGCCTGCAGGTGATCGGCGAATGGGTGGCCGACGAGCGCGCGCGCGACCTGCTGCGCGGCCTCAGCGTGGACTATGCCCAGGGGTTCGCCATCCACCGGCCGGAAGCTGCGCTGTGCTTCCGGGACCCGCCCAAGGCCTGATCAGCGGCCGGCGCAGTTTTCGCCCAGGTCGAGCGGCGGGCCCAGCGGCACCGGGTCGCGCAGCAGGGTGGCGCGCGCCGCCATGGCGGTGGTCACCAGCAGCTCGTTCTCGTCGGTGAGCATCATCGCGCAGCCCAGGCGCAGCCGGCGCGCCAGCCGTTCGAAGCCCGACGGGCCGGCCACGAACAGCGCCGAGGCGGCCACGTCGGCCAGCACCGGGTCCGGGTGCAGCACCACCACCGAAGCCGCGCCGCGCGCGGGCTGTGCCGTGCGCGGGTCGAGGATGTGGCCCAGGCGCGCGCCGGCCTGCGACTGGCGGAACTTGTTGTAGTTGCCGGTGCTGAAGAGCGCCTCGCCGTCGCGCAGTTCGACGCCGCCGAGCCGGCCGCCGAACGGGTCGCGCAGCTCCACCCGCCAGGGACGGCTGCCTTCGCCGACCAGGGCGGTGACGTCGCCGCCCATGTTCACCAGCGCGTCGCGCACGCCGTGGCGGCGCAGGATGGCCAGCACCATTTCGCTGGCCACGCCCTCGGCCATGGCGCCGAAATCGAGCTGGGTGCGCGGGTTTTCGGTGGACAGGCGGTGGCCTTGCACGCGCACGCCGGTGATGCGCGGGCGCTGTTCGCGCCAGGCGCGCAGCTGGTCGGCGGTGGGCGCCGGCGACTGGATGGGGAAGGTGGAGGTGTGGAAGCCCCAGGCCGCCACCAGGCCGCCGACGGCCGGGTCGAACAGGCCCTCGGTGGCTTCCGACAGTGGTTTGGCGCGCTCGACCAGCGCGACCACCGAATCGGGCGCCTCCACCGCCTGGCCGACGGCGAAGGCGGCGTTGACGCGGGTGACGTCGGAGGTTTCCCAGGCATGCCACTCGCGGTGGCGCTGGTTGAGCTGGGCCGATATCTCGGCAAGGGTGGCCTGCGCCGCGTCCGGGTCGGCGCCGCGCAGGCGCAATTCGGTGATCGAGCCGAAGACGTGCAGCTGCTCCACCCGCTCCGGCGGCGCGCCACAGGCCGCGACCAGGAGCGCGGCGGCCAGGGCGGCCGCGGCGCGGCGGATTTCAGACGTACTGGCTGCCCGGCGCATCCACCCACCCGCGGATGAAGGACACGTCCTCGGGCGCCACGTCGATGAAGCGGAAGCCGGTCCAGACCTGGCCGGGCGCGGCGGCTTCGTCCGACCACAGCTCGTGCGCGCCGACCTCGACCATGCGCGTGTGGCCGGCGTCGTCGGGCAGGGAGAAGCGCAGCTGGAACAGCGCGTCGCTGGTGAGCGGCTGGCCCAGGATGAGCAGCATGCCGGTTTCGGAAAGGTTGCTCAGCTTGCCGATGACCTGGCCGGTCATGGTGTCGAGCACGTCGATGTTGTAGCCGACCTTGCGGCGCTTGGCGCGGCGGTATTCGGTGTTCATCGGGCGGGGGCCTCGCCGGTGCTGGGCGACTGGCCGGCGAAGGAACGCAGGGCGTTCATCACCGTGCTCCAGGCGCGGTCGATCAGCGTGCCTTTCTCCTCTTCCACGACCTTCACCTGGCCCTGCGCCATGGCCTTGGCCAGGCCTTCGAGCGTGTGTTCGCCGATCTTCTGGCCGCGGTGGTTCACGAACAGCACGTGGCCGGTGACGGTGGAGAACCAGGACAGGCGGCGGCGCACTTTTTCGCCCTGCTGGTTGAGCGTGAATTCGAACCAGGTGCCGAAGGGCAGGTGCTTGATCTGGTCGAGGCGCGCCTGTTCTTCCGGCGTGAGCACGACCTTCTTCTTCTTGGCCTGCTGCAGGTCCTCGCCCAGGCGGGCGCGGGCCTTGAGGCGCATGGTGAGTTCGGTGCGGCTGGCGGCCGAATCGTCGTCGGCGCCGCCACCCTGCGGGTCGACCAGGCGCTGGGCGATGGCCGCCGCTTCCTCGGCGTGGTAGCCGACCTGGGTGAGCGAGGACTGGATGTCCTGCTGCAGCGCCGCAGCTTCGCTGGCGGGAATGCCGGCCGCGCCGGGCCCGGCCTTGGCCACGCCGACCAGGCGCTCGGCGATCTCGAGCTGCTGCTTCCAGGCCTCGGAATCCTCGCCCTGGCGCAGCGCGGTGAGCGCCATCACGTCGGTCCAGGCCTGGCTGAGCAGGGTGTGGGTGAAGCGCGGCAGGTTCTGCTTCTTCAGCATGCCCTCGACCACGCTCGAGGCGCGTTCGCGGGCCATGGCCAGCCGCTCCTTGCCGCGCGCGGCCTCGACGTGGCGCTTTTCCGCCACCTCGGCCTTGCGCGACACGGTCTGCAGGTGCGAACTGAGGTCTTCGAGCAGGTTGCTGAAGATGCCCAGGTCGCCGTCGAACTCGCGCACCGTGCGGTCCACGACCGACTGCATCTTGCCCACCAGCTGCTGGTCGGCGTCGTCCTCGCCGAGCCAGTAGGCGCCGGTTTCGGCGATGGCATTGAGCATCTGCCGCGCCGGGTGCTGCTGGCGGGTGAAGAAACCCTTGTCCTGCAGCGCCACGCGCAGCAGCGGCACCTGCAGCTTGGTCAGCAGGTTGGACGCGGGGCTGTTGGGCCGCACGTCCTTCATCAGGTGGTCGAACAGCATGCCGACCAGGTCGATGGCGTCGCTGTCTTCTTCCGGCAGCGCCGGTGGCTTGCCGTCGGGCGTGGCCTGGCGGAGCTGGGCCAGCAGGTCCTGCTTGAGGTGGTTGATGGTGCGCGCGGCGGGTTTGCCGTTGACCATCACCGTGCCGACCGCCTTGTGCTGCAGTTCGCCCAGCGCGCTCTGTACCAGCGCCGGTTCCACCCGCACGGCGTTGCCCGGCGTGGCGCGCGGCTGTCCGCCGACGAGTTTGCCCAGCAACTGGCGGCGACCTGCCAGCAGGTGGCGCATCTGCTGGAAGCTGTCCTCGGCACCCGTGGCAGCGTAGCCGCCGCCGGCGATGCCGCCGCCGCTTGGGCCGGTGGCCGTCCCCGTGCCGCCCGCGGCGCCATGTGTTCCGGTTCCCGGGCCACCCGTGCCGGCTCCGCCCGGACCTGCCGCGCCGCCCGGGCTGCCGCCGTCCGCGCCCTCCGCCGCGCCGCCGGTGCGCGGCTTGGCCGCGGGCATGGCGGTGGCGGCCGGCCGCGCCCGCACCGGCACGTAGTGCAGGTTGGGCAGCACGCCGTTGCGCGCGAGGTAGGTGTTGATCGATTCGATGAAGCTGCCGTACAGCGGCGACAGGTGGCGCTCGAAGGTGCGGTAGAGCAGGGCGCGGTGTTCGCCGCTCAGCTCCAGGCATTCGGCGGCCGCGCGCAGCATGCGGCACAGCGCGTGCGGACCGACCGGCAGGTTCTCGGCATCGAAGGCCGGCTTGCCGGCGAGCACGCCGAAGCGCTGGCCCAGAAGGTACAGCGGCAGGCTGTTGCGTACCTCGATGCGGCCGGCGACCTCGGTGAGCACCGTGGTTTCGTCCAGGTCGAGGTTGTCGACCAGGGTGAGTTCGTCGCGGTTGAGGCGGAAGCCGCCGATCAGCGACTTCGCGCCCGGCGGGTCCTTGATGCAGGCCAGTTCGGCCTCGAGGCCGATGAGGAAACGCGGCACGAGGTCGGGGCGGGTGCGCTTGACCACGCGCTGGGCTTCGAGCCAGCGCGTCTGCACGATATTGCTGCGGGCCTGCTCGGCGTACTTGAACAGCTGCTGCTCGAATTCATTGAGCATGCCCACGAGCGTGCGCTCGATCTCGTCGGACGCGTACTCCAGGATGCCGCCCAGCAAGGTCCGCACCCGTTCGGGCAGCGGCCGCGACGCCAGCGTGGGCGCCGGCGAGTGCGGAGGTGTGGCGGATGCGGACATCCGGCTCTCCGTGTGATTCCCCAGCCCGATTCTAGGCACAGCGGGGCCGCTGCGCCTAGGGCCGGCCACCCGCCCGCGCTGGCGGGGCGGGTGGCCGGGGGTTTCAGTGTTTACCGTTCCAGACCACGCTCACGACGCCGCTGCGCCCGGGCGTATTGAAGCCCTGCACCAGGGCGTAGTCGCGGTCGCCGAGGTTTTCCACCCGCGCCTCGAGCCGCCAGGACGGCGACAGTGGCCAGGCCAGCCGCAGGTGGGCGATGGCATAGGCGCCCGGGTTGCCGCCAAAATCGCGCCGCGCCGAGGCGTAATCGCCATCCAGTCCCAGCTCCAGGCCACTGGCGAAGCGGTAGCCGACGTCGGTGTGGGCCTTGTCCCTGGCCCGGCGCAGCAGCGGCAGGCCGGTGGCCGCGTCCTCGGTGTCGAGCCAGGCGACGTTGCCGCCGAAGGTCCAGGCGGCGCCGCGGTAGCGGTATTCGAGCTCGACGCCTTCCAGCCGCGCCCGGTTGATGTTGATGGCGTTGTTGGTGCCCGGCGCGGCGAACGCCACCAGGTCCTGCACCCGCGAACGGAAGGCCGACAGGCCCAGGCGGTGGCCGGCGGCCGGCGCGAACTCGAGCCCGGCTTCCCAGGTTTCCGAGCGTTCCGGCTTCAGGTCGGGATTGCCGGCGTAGCCGTAGCCGGTGTCGGGGTAATAGAGCTCGTTGAAGTTGGGCGCGCGGAAGCCCTCGCCCCAGGACAGGCGCAGGTGGGTGCGTTCGGTGGCATCCCAGCCCCAGGCCGCGCCGGCGGTGCGGGCGGCGCCGAACTGGTTGCTGTCGTCGTGGCGCAGCGAGAGGTCGAACAGGTGTGCGCCGCGGCGCAGGCCGTAGCCGGCGAAGGCGGCATGGCTGCGGCGGGTGCGGTCGAAGGTCTGGCCGTCGAAGACGTTGGAGGAGGTGCCCTGTTCCTCCTGCCAGTTCAGGCCCAGGTTGAGCGTGCCGCCGGCGCCGACGCGCAGGCTGTTCACCCAGTCCAGGCTGGTGCGGCGGCTGCGGAAGGCGTTGCTGTAGCTGCTGGTGGTGTCGAGGTCCTCGCGGGCGTGGCCGAGCGTGAGCTGGTGGGTCCAGCGTTCGCCCAGCGCGCCGCCGAGCGTGGCGCCGGCCGAGCTGTTGCGGGCCCGGGTGGTGCCCTGGTCGAACTCGACGTCGGCGTCGGTGGCGACGGCGCTGAAGGCCAGGCGCTGGCTGCCCAGCGTGGTGCGGCCGCGCAGGCCAAGGTTGCGGTTGCGGTAGCCGTCGTCGTCGGGGTCGTAGGAGAAGGTGGACAGCGGGTTGGTGGCGGAAAAGCCGCGCAGGCGCTGGTAGCCCGCGGTCACGCCGAAGCCGTGGCCGGCGTCGCCCACGCCCGTGCCGGCGCTGGCGCCGACGCGGCCGTAGCTGCCCGCATGCAGGCGCGCCGAAGGCGCCGACGGGTCGCGGGTGAACACGTGGATGACGCCGGCGATGGCGTCCGAACCCCACAGCGCCGCGCGCGGGCCGCGCACGATCTCGATGCGCTCGATCTGTTCGAGCGGCAGGTGCGCGAAGTCGAACACGCCCTGGCCGGTGGAACCGACGCGGATGCCGTCCACCAGCACCAGCGCGTGGTTGGCGTTGCCGCCGCGCAGAAACACGGTGCTGGCGCCGCCCGGGCCGCCGGTGCGGGCGATGTCGATGCCGGCCTGGCGGCCCAGCAGGTCGATCAGGTCGGGGGCCTGGCTGGCCTCGATGTCGGCGCGCGTGAGCACGGTGATCGAGGCGAGGGCCTCGGCCACCGGCTTCCCGACGCGGCTGGCGGTGACCTGGAGCGTGTCCAGGGTCGTGGCGTCCTGGGCCAGCGCGGCCGCGGACAGGGAAAGGTGGATCGCTGCGCAAAGCGCAGTGTTGCGAAGGACGGGGTTCATTGGTTGTCTCCTGGAGCGCTCACCCGCGGGTCGTGTAGCCCGCCGGGAGGAACAGGGGACGACGCCTGGCGGAACGGGGCCATGGCGCTGCCCCGCCGCCCTCCGCGACGTGCCGTGATGGCGGCCGGCGCGAAGCCGGACGGCCAGCCCCCGGCCGGTCTCCGGGCTTGCCAGTGGCGCGACGGGCGTCGTGCCGGCCTTCCGCCTTCCCATGCCCGGGGGCACAGTGGCTTGCTGGAAGGTTTTGCTGGCCTACCGTTGCGGGGGCAGCGCCGGATTCGGATCGGCTTCCCGTGCACCAGGGGCGCGTGAAGTCTAGGTCAAGACGGGGCCGGCCGTCACGGCCCGCGGCTTCAGTCGCGCAGGAACAGGCCGATCACGTCGTTGGTGAAGCGGCGGCCCAGCTCGGTGGGGCGCCAGTGCGCACCCTCGGCCTCCAGCCAGCCGCGTTCGCGCGCCGCGGCCAGTTCGCCGGCGATGGTGTCGCGCGGCAGGCCGGTGCGTGATTCGAAGTCGGCCAGGTCGAAGCCCTCGACCAGGCGCAGGGCGTTGAGCATGTAGTCGAAGGGCAGGTTTTCCGGCGCGATGGGATCGTCGCCGCCGATGCCCCCGGCCGTGCCGGCGTGGGCGAGGTAATCGCGCGGGTTCTTCACCTTCCAGCGCCGGCGTACTTCGCCGGTGGCGCCGAGGCTGAGCTTGCCGTGGGCGCCCGCGCCGATGCCGAGGTAGTCGCCGAAGCGCCAGTAATTGAGGTTGTGCGCGCACTGCCGGCCCGGCCGGGCATAGGCGCTGACTTCGTACTGGGCGTAACCGGCGGCGGCCATGGCTTCGATGCAGCGCTCCTGGATGCCCCAGGCGGTGTCTTCGTCGGGCAGGCCCTCGGGCGGGCGCAAGGCGAAGGCCGTGTTGGGCTCCATCGTCAGCTGGTAGTGCGACAGGTGCGCCGGCTGCAGCGCGATGGCGCGCTCGACGTCGTGCAGGGCCATGGCCTGGTCCTGGCCGGGCAGGGCGTACATCAGGTCGAGGTTGAGGTTGTCCAGGCCCGCGTCCTGCGCCAGCTTCACCGCGCGCTCGGCCTCGGCGCTGTCGTGGATGCGGCCCAGGCGCGCGAGGCAGCCGTCGTCGAAGCTCTGGATGCCGAAACTCACCCGGTTCACGCCGGCGGCGCGGTAGCCTTCGAAGCGGCCGAATTCGGCGGTGCCGGGGTTGCACTCCATCGTGATTTCGGCGCCCGGCGCGAAGCGCAGGCGGGCGCTGCAGGCGGCCAGGATGTCGCCGATGGCTTCCGGCGGGAACAGGCTGGGCGTGCCGCCGCCGAAGAACACGCTGTGCACGGTGCGGCCCCAGGCCAGCGGCAGGTCCTGCTCGAGGTCGCGCACGAGCGCGGCGATGTACTCACGCACCGGCAGTTCGCCGCTCTGCCCGTGCGAGTTGAAATCGCAGTAGGGGCACTTCTTCACGCACCACGGGATGTGGATGTAAAGCGACAGCGGCGGCGGGATCAGCATGGCCTCAGTGCCCGGCGAGGCGTTCGCGCAGCCGCTGCAGCGCCTGGCCGCGGTGGCTGATGCGGTTCTTGGTGGCGGTGTCGAGTTCGGAGGCGGACACGCCCAGCACGGTGTCCAGGAACACCGGGTCGTAGCCGAAGCCGCCGGCGCCGCGCGGCGCGCCGAGGATGCGGCCGTGCCAGCTGCCTTCGGCGATGAGCGGTTGCGGGTCGTCGGCGTGGCGCAAGAGCACCAGCACGCAGTAGAAATGGGCGCTGCGCGCCTCGCCCGGCACGTCGTGCAGGGCCTTGAGCAGCTTGGCGATGTTGGCGGCCGAATCGCCATGCATGCCGGCATAGCGCGCGCTGAGCAGGCCGGGCGCGCCACCGAGCGCGTCGACCACCAGGCCCGAGTCGTCGGCCAGCGCCGGCAGGCCGGTGGCGGCGCTGGCGTGGCGGGCCTTGAGGATGGCGTTTTCGACGAAGGTGCGGCCGTCTTCGGCCGCGTCGGCCACGCCCAGCTCGCCCTGCGTCACCAGCGCATAACCGGCATCGGCCAGCAGCGGCTGCAACTCCGCCAGCTTTCCCTTGTTCGAGGTGGCCAGCACCAACTTCTGCATCTTCGTACTTCCAAAAGCGGTTATTTGCCAGGGATGAACACGGATAAGGGCGGACAAAAGAGTTGAAGGCTCTTGCCCTATCCGTGTTTATCCGTGTTCATCCGTGGCCGGGAAAAGTCAGCCGGCCAGCGCCGCGCGCTGGAGGGCGATGAGTTCGTTGACGCCCTTACCGGCGAGTTCGAGCAGGGCGTCGAGTTCCTCGCGGCGGAAGGCGTGGCCTTCGGCGGTGCCCTGGAGTTCGATGAAGCCGCCGCCGTCGTTCATCACCACGTTCATGTCGGTGTCGCAGCCGCTGTCTTCGCGGTAGTCGAGGTCGAGCACCGGCGTGCCCTGCCAGATGCCCACCGACACCGCGGCGACGGCGCCGAGGATGGGGTCGCGGGTGATTTCGCCGCGGGCCTTGAGCCAGGCCACGGCGTCGCACAGCGCCACGTAGGCGCCGGTGATGGCGGCGCAGCGGGTGCCGCCGTCGGCCTGCAGCACGTCGCAGTCGAGGGTGATGGTGCGCTCGCCCAGCGCCTTGCGGTCGACACAGGCGCGCAGCGAACGGCCGACCAGGCGCTGGATTTCCAGCGTGCGGCCGCCCTGCTTGCCGCGCGACGCCTCGCGGTCGTTGCGGGTGTTGGTGGCGCGCGGGAGCATGCCGTATTCCGCGGTCACCCAGCCCTCACCCTTGCCGCGCAGGAAGCCCGGCGCCTTGTTGTCGACGCTGGCGGTGCACAGCACGCGGGTGTCGCCGAAGCTGACCAGCACCGAGCCTTCGGCGTGCCTGGTGTAGTTGCGCTCGATGCGGACCTCGCGCAGTTCGTCGTGGGCGCGGCCGCTGGGGCGGTTGGAGCTGGTCATCGGGTGGGTCCGGCAATCTTTGGCCGGCTAGATTACCATTCGGGCTCCCAGCCACCGGGCCCGCCCATGATCCGCAGCATGACCGCCTTCGCCGCCTGCGAGCGCGCCGCCACCGGTGGCCAGCTGGCCTGCGAGCTGCGCGCCGTGAACCACCGCTTCCACGAACTGGGCATCCGCGCGCCCGAAGAGCTGCGGGCGATCGAACCCGCGCTGCGCGAACGCGTGGCCCAGAAGGTCTCGCGCGGCAAGGTGGACCTGGTGCTGCGCTTCCGCCCGGCCGCCGGCGCCCGCGCCGAGCTGCGCCTGAACCAGCCGCTGCTCGACCAGCTGGCCGAGGCCGCCCAGGCCGCCGACAAACGCTTCCCGGGCCTGCGCACCGACTTCACCGAGTTGCTGCGCTATCCCGGCGTGGTCGAGGAAGAAGCGCTGGACCAGGCCGGCCTGCAGGCCGAGGCCCTGGCCCTTCTCGACGCCACCCTGGCCGAATTCGTCGCTGCGCGCGAGCGCGAGGGCGCCAAGCTGGCCGCGGTGATGCGCGAGCGCATCGACGGCATCGAGCGCATCACCGTGCAGGTGCGCGAATGGTTGCCGGAAATCCGGGCTGCCCTGCGCGCCAAGCTCGACGCCAAGCTGGCCGACCTCAAGGTGCCGCTCGAACCTGGCCGGCTCGAGCAGGAAGTGGTGCTGAACCTGCAGAAGATCGACGTGGACGAGGAGCTCGACCGCCTTGCGAGCCACGTCGCCGAAGCCCGCCGCGTGCTGGACCTGCCCGAGGCCGTGGGCCGCCGGCTCGATTTCCTGATGCAGGAATTCAACCGCGAGGCCAACACCCTGGGCTCGAAGTCGGTGGACAGCCGCACCACCCAGGCCGCGGTCGAGCTCAAGGTGCTGATCGAACAGCTGCGCGAACAGGTCCAGAACCTCGAATGAACACCCCGGTCCGCGGCACCCTCTTCATCGTCGCCGCGCCCTCGGGCGCCGGCAAGTCGAGCCTGGTCAACGCCGTGCTGGCGCGCGAGCCGGGCATCGCCCTGTCCATATCCTTCACCTCGCGCGGCCCGCGGCCGGGCGAGCGCCACGCCCAGCACTACCATTTCGTTTCCCGCGAGGAATTCGAGCGCATGGTGGCGGCGGGCGATTTCTTCGAGCACGCGCTGGTGCACGGCGACTACAAGGGCACGGCCCGGCAGTCGGTGGAGCGGCAATTGGCGGCCGGCAAGGACGTGCTGCTGGAAATCGACTGGCAGGGCGCCCGCCAGGTGCGCGAGAAGATGCCGGACGCCGTCAGCGTGTTCATCCTGCCGCCGTCCAAGGACGCGCTCGAGACCCGCATGCGCAACCGAGGCCAGGACAGCGAGGAAACCATCGCCCGGCGGCTGGCGGCGGCCCGCGAGGAGATGTCGCACTACGACGAGTTCGACTACGTCATCGTCAACGAGCACTTCGACGCCGCCGCGGCCGAGCTGCGGGCCATCTTCGTGGCCCACCGCCTGCGCCGGGCCGCCCAGGCCGGGCGGCACGCCGGCCTGATACGCGACCTGCTGGCCTGAGCCGACTCGGATTTGCGCGGGCCATGGCCCCGGCGTACAATACGCGGTTCGCGTAACCCATTGATTTTCCGTGGATGCCCTGGCCGGGCAGCCGCGGTCGAGGAGATCCCATGGCCCGCATCACCGTGGAAGACTGCCTGTCCGTCGTGGACAACCGCTTCGAGCTGGTCCTGATGGCGTCCAAGCGCGCCCGCCAGCTGGCCAAGGGCGTGGACCCGGCGCTGGACAACAGCGAGAACCAGGACAAGCCGACCGTGCTGGCCCTGCGTGAAATCGCCGCCCGCAAGGTCGACTCGGCCATGATCGAGGAAGTCGAGAAGCTCGAGCGCGAGCGCGCCGAGCGCGAGGCCCTGGAGTGGGCCGCGGCCGAGGTCGTCGACGACGACATCTCCAAGGGCGGCGACGACCTGTAACGCCCCCGGCATTGATGCGTTTCCCGCGGCCGCGTAGGCTGCGGGCATGTCTTCCTTCTCCAAGCCACGACTGGCGGAATCGCCCTGCCCGGACCCCTGTCCGGACGCCGTGGCCGTGCTCGAACGCAAGCTCGCGGAATACCTCCCGGCCGACCAGGTCCAACGGGTCCGGCGCGCCTATGAAGTAGGCGCCCGCGCCCACGAAGGCCAGCTGCGCAAGAGCGGCGAGCCCTACATCACCCATCCGATCGCCGTCGCCGGCATCCTGGCCGAACTGCGCCTGGACGCGGAAACGCTCTGCGCCGCCATCCTGCACGACGCGCTCGAGGACACGCCGCTGCCGCGCAGCGAGATCGAGCGCGAATTCAGCCCGGCCGTGGCCGAACTGGTGGACGGCGTCACCAAGCTCGACAAGCTGCATTTCCGCGACCGCCAGGAAGCCGCCGCCGAAAGCTTCCGCAAGATGATGCTGGCGATGGCGCGCGACCTGCGCGTCATCCTGATCAAGCTGGCGGACCGCCTGCACAACATGCGCACGCTCGATTCGATGGCCGCCGAGTCGCGCCGCCGCATCGCTCGCGAGACCCTCGAGATCTACGCGCCCATCGCCCAGCGCCTGGGCATGAACAAGATCAAGGCCGAGTTGCAGGACCTGGGTTTCCGCGCGCTTTACCCGAAGCGCCACGCCGTCATCTCGCGGCGCATCGCCTCGCAGCCGGTGATGCGGCGCGAGGCCCTGGCCACGGTCGAGGCACAGCTGGCCCAGCGCCTCGCGCAGGAAGCCCTGCCGCACACGCTGGTGAGCCGGGTGAAGTCGCCCTGGAGCATCTACACCAAGATGCGGCAGGAGAACAAAAGCCTGGACCAGGTGCTGGACGTGTTCGGCTTCCGCATCGTGGTGCCGGGCGTGATGCAGTGCTACCACGCGCTGGGCGCCGTGCATTCGGTCTACAAGCCGCTCGACGCCCGCTTTCGCGACTTCATCGCCATCCCCAAGGCCAACGGCTACCAGAGCCTGCACACGGTGCTGTTCGGTCCCTACGGCGCGCCGGTGGAAGTGCAGATCCGCACCGAGGAAATGGACCTGGTGGCCGAACGCGGCGTGGCCGCGCACTGGCTGTACAAGAACGCCGGCACCGGCAGCAGCGCCGCCCAGGTGCGCGCCCAGGACTGGATCCGCAACCTGATGGACACCCAGCAGGCGGCGGGCTCCTCGCTCGAGTTCCTCGAGAACGTGAAGGTCGACCTGTTCCCGGACGAGGTCTACCTGTTCACGCCCAAGGGCGACATCATGGCGTTGCCGCGCAACGCCACCACCCTGGACTTCGCCTACGCCGTGCACACCGACGTGGGCAACCACGCCGTCGCCGCGCGCGTGGACAAGAAGCTGGTGCCGCTGCGCACCAAGCTGGCCAGCGGCCAGAGCGTGGAGATCATCACCGCGCCTTCCGCCTCGCCGGGCCCGCAGTGGCTGGAATACGTGGTGTCGAGCAAGGCGCGCACCGCCATCCGCCATTTCCTCAAGCGCCTCGAGCACGAGGACGCGGTGGACCTGGGCCACCGCATGCTCGACCGCGCGCTCGAGGCCATGGAAAGTTCGCTCGACCGCATCCCGGCCGGGCGCATCGAACAGCTGCTGGGCGACCTGCGCTACCGCCGCCTCGAGGAACTGCTGGCCGACATCGCCCTGGGCAACCGCATGCCGGCGCAGGTGGCGCGCATCATGGTGCACGGCCAGGACGAGCTGCCACTGCCGTCGGCGCCGCTGCCGCCGGTGCCCACCGAACGGATCATGATCAGCGGCAGCGAGCGCGGTGTGCTCAGCTTCGCCGCCTGCTGCCACCCGATCCCCGGCGACGAGATCATGGGTTACCTCAGTGCCGGCAAGGGCGTGGTGGTGCACCGCGCCGACTGCCCGAACGTGGCCGAATACCGCAAGTTCCCCGAACGCTGCGTGCCCATGGCCTGGGACCGCAACGTCGAGGGCGACTACCGCGTCATGCTGCGCATCGAGGTGGAGAACAAGCCCGGCGTGCTGGCCCAGGTGGCGGCGGCGGTGGCCGAGAGCAATTCCAACATCGACGCGGTCGAATACCGCGAGCGCGACCTGACGGTGTCGGTGATGGAGTTCTCGATCGAGGTGCGCCACCGCAAGCACCTTGCCGACGTGATCCGGCGCATCCGCCGCCTGGGCGTGGTGCACGGGGTGCAGCGCGTCTGAGCGCGGCTGGCGAGCGGTCGCGCGCCGCTCCTACAATGGCCGTCCACGCCGAACGCCGAGGTCCGCCATGCCCCGCCACGCCATCAGCACCCCGAACGCCCCCGCCGCCATCGGCCCGTATTCGCAGGCCGTGCGCGCCGGCGGCACGGTCTACCTGTCGGGCCAGATCCCGCTCGACCCGGCCACCGGCGAACTGGTCCAGGCCGACATCGCCACCGAGGCGCGGCGCGTGTTCGACAACCTCAGGGCAGTGTGCGAGGCCGCGGGTGGCACGCTGGACGACGTCGCGCGCGTCGGCATCTACCTCACCGACCTGTCCGACTTCGCCCAGGTCAACGCCGTCATGGCGGATTATTTCCAGGCTCCGTACCCGGCGCGTTCCACCATCCAGGTTTCGGGCCTGCCGCGCGGCGCGCGGGTCGAGGTCGACGCCGTGCTGGTCACCGGCTGAGTGATGGCCGGGCCGCCGCGCCGCCGCGGCGCCGGCGCCGCCGCGCCTTCGCTGGCCGCGGGCGGCGGGGCGCGGGTGGGCACGCTGCCCGGCGTCGGCCCGAAGGTGGCCGAAAAGCTCGCCGCGCGCGGGCTGGAAACCGTGCAGGACCTGTGGCTGCACCTGCCGCTGCGCTACGAGGACCGCACCCGCATCACCGCCATCGCCGACCTGGTGCCGGGCCAGCCGGCCCAGGTCGAGGCGCGCGTGGTGGCGGTCGAACGAAGCTTCCGCTACCGGCCGATGCTGCGGGTGGCGGTGGGCGATCAATCACGCGGCACGCTGGTGTTGCGTTTCTTCCACTTCGGCAAGGCGCAGGTGGCGCAGTTCGTGCCGGGCCGGCGGCTGGTGTGTTACGGCGAAGCGCGTCCGGGCCAGCACGGCCTGGAAATGGTCCATCCCAGCTACCGCCTGCTCGCTGATGACGCCGACGCCACGCCCCGCGATCGCCTCGATCCCGTGTACCCGGCGGTCGAGGGCCTGGGCCCGGCCTCGGTGGCGAAGCTGGTGGGCGAAGCGCTGAAGCGGCTGCCGCCGGCCGAAGAGCTCGAACTGCTGCCGTCCGGCCTGCGCGACCGCCTCGGCCTGCCGACCCTGCGCGAGGCGCTGCTGACTGCGCACCGGCCGCCGCCTGATGCCGACCTGGCGCTGTTTTCGGCCGGCCGGCACCCCGCGCAGCGCCGGCTGGCGCTGGAGGAACTGCTGGCCCACCACCTGAGCCTGCGCCGCCAGCGCATCGCCCTGCGCGCGCACGGCGCGATGCCGGTGCGGCCCAAGGGCAAGCTGGCTGCGGCACTGCGCAAGCGCCTGGCCTTCGCCCTGACCGGGGCGCAGCAGCGCGTGCTGGAAGAGGTTTCGAAGGACATGGCCCGTCCCGAGCCGATGCTGCGGCTGGTGCAGGGCGACGTCGGCAGCGGCAAGACGGTGGTGGCGGCGCTGGCCGCGGCCAATGCCGTCGAGGCCGGGCGGCAGGTGGCGCTGATGGCACCCACCGAGCTGCTGGCCGAGCAGCACCTGGCGAATTTCCGGGCCTGGCTGGAGCCGCTGGGCCTGCGCGTGACCTGGCTCGCCGGCAAGGTCACCGGCAAGGCGCGCGCGGCGGCGCTGGCCGAGATCGCGTCGGGCCAGGCGCAGGTGGTGGTGGGAACGCACGCGCTGATGCAGGAGGGCGTGGCCTTCTCCAGCCTGGCGCTGGCGATCGTGGACGAGCAGCACCGCTTCGGCGTGCACCAGCGCCTGGCGCTGCGCGACAAGGGCCTCTCAGGCAGCCAGGTGCCACACCAGCTGGTGATGACGGCCACGCCCATCCCGCGAACGCTGGCCATGTCGGCCTATGCCGACCTCGACGTGTCGGTGATCGACGAAATGCCGCCCGGCCGCACGCCGGTGACGACGGTGGCGGTCAGCGGCGAGCGCCGCGCCGAAGTCGTCGAACGCATTCGTGCCGCCTGCGCCGAGGGCCGGCAGGCGTATTGGGTCTGCACGCTCATCGAGGAAAGCGAGGAAGTCGAGGGCCAGGCCGCGCAGAGCACCTACGAGCAGCTCGGCGCCGCCTTGCCCGAGCTGCGCCTGGGCTTGCTGCACGGGCGCATGAAGCCGGCGGAGAAACAGACCGTCATGGCGCGCTTCAAGTCCGGCGAACTCAACCTGCTCGTTGCCACCACGGTGATCGAAGTCGGCGTGGACGTGCCCAACGCCAGCCTGATGATCATCGAGAACGCCGAGCGGCTGGGCCTGGCCCAGTTGCACCAGCTGCGCGGGCGCGTGGGCCGCGGCGCGGCCGCGTCGAGCTGCGTGCTGATGTACAAGCCGCCGCTGTCGGCGCTGGCGCGCGAGCGGCTGGAGGTGATGCGCGCCAGCACCGACGGTTTCCTTATCGCCGAAAAGGACCTGGAGCTGCGCGGCCCGGGCGAACTGCTGGGCACGCGCCAGACCGGCCTGGCCAGCTTCCGCGTCGCCGACCTAGCGCGCGACGCCGACCTGCTGCCCGAAGTGCACCGCGCCGCCGACGCGCTGCTGGCGGAGGCGCCGGCGCTGGCCGAACGCGTGGTCGCACGCTGGGTGGGCGGCGCGGCGCGTTTCGCCGGCGCCTGAGCGCGCCGCCGCGCGATTCGGCCATAATCGGTCGATGGACGAACGCATTCCGCTGTTGATCGACACCGACCCGGGCGTGGACGACGCGCTGGCCCTGCTGATGGCCTTCGCCGACACCCGCCACGAGCTGCTGGGCCTGACCATCGCCGCCGGCAACGTCGGCCTGCGCCACACCGTGGCCAACGCGCTCAAGCTATGCGAGGTCGCGGGCGTGGACGTGCCGGTGTACGCCGGCTGCCCGGTGCCGTTGGTGCACCCGGCCGAAGATGCCGCCTACGTGCACGGCAACGATGGCTTCGGCGACACCGGCTACGAGCCCGCCGCCGCCCGGGCCGAAGAAGAACACGCCGCGCTGGCGATCATCCGCATCGCCCGCGAGCAGGCCGGCAAGCTGCTGCTGGTCACCCTGGGCCCGCTGACCAACCTGGCCCTGGCCTTGCGGCTGGACCCGGAGCTGCCGTCGCGCGTGGGCCGGCTGGTGGTCATGGGCGGCGCGGTCACGGGGCAGGGCAACACTTCGATCCCGGCCGAATTCAACATCGCCTTCGATCCGGAGGCGGCCGACGTGGTGTTCCGCGCCTTCCCCCGGGCCGAGGTGGTGGACTGGGAGGCGGTGGTCCGGCATGGTTTCCTGCACCACGATTTCGACCACTGGCTGCAGGCGGGGGACGAGCGCGGCCGGTTCTACGAGGCCATCTCGCGTTACACCCGCGACTGGTCGAAGGGCCGGCGCGGCGCGCATTTCCACAGCGCCGACGCCTTGGCCATGGCCGCGGCCCTGCAACCTGACGGGATCCTGCGGGCCGAGGAGCGCTACCTGGCGGTGGAGCTGGAGGGTCGCCTGAGCCGGGGCGCCACGCTCGTGGACTGGCAGCGCCGCACCGGGCGGCCTGAAAACGCCAGGATCGTGCTCGACTACGACCAGGCCCGGTTCGAGGCCCAGATCCGCACCGCCCTGGGGGCGTGAAGGGCAGGGCGGGGGCGGGCTTGCGGCAGCCGGCGGATCCGGCCTATAATTCCGGTCTTTCCCACGAATCCACGGCGGAACTCCAGCCATGAAGGCCGACATCCATCCGAACTACAAGGCAGTCGTCTTCCAGGACCTGTCCTCCGACTTCGCGTTCCTCACCCGTTCGACCCTTTCCAGCAAGGAAACGGTCAAGTGGGAAGACGGCAACGAATACCCGCTGATCAAGATCGACATCAGCTCGGCGTCGCACCCGTTCTACACCGGCAAGCAGAAGGTGATGGACACCGGTGGCCGCGTCGACCGCTTCCGCAAGCGCTACGCCAAGTAAGCGCCGGCCCGGCGTCACCGGGCACGCGGTTCGCAAGAAAGGCCACCCCCGGGGTGGCCTTTTGCGTTGCGGGAACCGTACCAAAGTCCACGCTTTCGTCACTGACTTCGCGGCGGGGCCTATGCGATACTTCCGCGAATGGTGCCCGCCCCTGGCGCGGCATCTTCCGTTTCGCGTTGCGTGCGTCGCGCCAAGACCTTCCCGGATGCGGCCCGCACATCCCTGAAAGGAGTCAGCCCGTGTCCGACAACAAGAGCGTCGTGCTCAACGCCGCCGGCAAGAATGTCGAGCTTCCCGTCCACCAGGGCACACTCGGCGCCCCCTGCGTCGACATCACCCGCCTGCCCAAGGAAACGGGCCTGTTCACCTACGACCCCGGCTTCGTGGCGACCGCCAGCTGCCGCAGCGCGGTGACCTACATCGACGGCGACGAGGGCGTGCTGCTGTACCGCGGCTACCCGATCGAGCAGCTCGCCAAGCACTCGAACTTCCTGGAAGTCAGCTACCTGCTGATGAACGGCGAACTGCCCAATACCGCGCAGTTCGAGAAGTTCGAGCACGAGGTCACCCACCACACGATGATGCACGAAGCCTTCAAGGGCTTCCTGGGCGGCTTCCGCCACGACGCGCACCCGATGGCGATGCTGTGCGGCATGATCGGTTCGCTGGCCGCGTTCTACCACGACGACCTCGACCTCGAGGACCCGGAACAGCGCCGCATGGCCGCCATCCGCCTGCTGGCGAAGGTGCCGACCATCGCCGCGGCCTGCTACCGCTATTCGATCGGCTGGCCGGTGCGCTACCCGCGCAACAACCTCGAGTACGTCGAGCGCTTCCTGCACATGATGTTCGAGGTGCCGAGCGAGCCGCTGCAGCTCAAGCCGGTCGCCGCCAAGGCGCTCGACCTGCTGTTCATACTGCACGCCGACCACGAGCAGAACGCCTCCACTTCCACGGTGCGCCTGGTCGGCTCCACCGGTGCCAACCCCTACGCCTGCGTCGCCGCTGGCGTGGCCGCGCTCTGGGGTCCGGCGCACGGCGGCGCCAACGAGGCCGTGCTCAAAATGCTGGCCGAGATCGGCCGCCCGGAGGACGTCTCCAAGGCCGTCGACCGCGCCAAGGACAAGAACTCGGGCTTCCGCCTGATGGGCTTCGGCCACCGCGTGTACAAGAACTTCGACCCGCGCGCGACCATCATCCGCGAGATGTGCCACAAGGTGCTGAGCGAGCTCGGCGTGGACGACCCGATGCTGGAAGTGGCGATGCGCCTGGAAGAGGCCGCGCTGAAGGACGAATACTTCGTGCAGCGCAAGCTCTACCCGAACGTCGATTTCTACTCGGGCATCATCTACAAGGCGCTGGGCATCCCGACCGAGATGTTCACGGTGATGTTCGCCATCGCCCGCACCGCCGGCTGGGTGTCGCACTGGCTCGAGCAGCAGACCGACCCGGAAGCCAAGATCGGCCGTCCGCGCCAGATCTACACCGGCTCCGCCGTGCGCGACTACGTGGGCATGGAAAAGCGCTGAGGCGCGACGCCAGCCCTGTTCTACCGAACGCCCCGCCCCGCGCGGGGCGTTCGCGTTTTCGGCCTAGCCCGTCAACAGGCGCGCCAGCGCGCCGCGGTTGGCGCGGGCCATGGGTGCGTCGTCGAGCGGGTCGAGCGGGCCCTGGCGTTCGGCCTGGCGCGGCAGCACGACCAGTTCGAAGGGCAGGCCGTCGGCTTCGAAATGCCAGGCCGCGAATTCCCGCGCCGGGCCGCGCTCCAGGCGCAGGCGCCGGGGCCGCTGCACGGCGGGGATGGCCTGTTCGATCAGTTTTCTCGCCACCGCGTCGGGGTCGTCGGCGTGCAGGTGCAGCTCGATCGCGCTGCGGGCGCCCGCGCTGCCGTCGAGCACCGCGCCGGCCAGGCGGGGCGAGAATTCCGCGAAGAACTCCATCGCCGCCAGCGCGGCTTCGCGCTGGCGGTGCAGCTGGTTGTCGTCGCCGGCGGCCGCGAACAGGCGGCGGTGCGCCGCGAGGGCTTCGCGGATCTCGTCGCCCGTGGGCAGCGAGGCCGGGTCGCGGAAGCCCAGGCGTTCGGCGGCCTTGCGCCGGGCGACCGCCGGGTCGCCTCCCAGTTCGGCCAGCAGCCGGGCCGCCTCGGCGGCGACCCGGAGGCGCCGCTGGCGGGCGCCCGCGGGCTCAGAAGATGTCGAACGCCTCTTCATTGCTCAGCACCGGGTCGAGGTCGAAGCCGGAGGCGCTGATCCGGTCGTAGTCTTCGCTCTTGAAGTAGTCGCGCACCGCGCCCGGCGTGCCCTCCGGCACCAGACGGCCGGACTCGGCGCTGACCCAGGCGGTGACCACGCCGGCCGGAACCTCGGGCTCGACGACGGGAACGTCCTTGAGCGCGGTGCGCATGTAGCCGATCCAGATCGGTAGGGCGGCCTTGCCGCCGTATTCGCCGCGGCCCAGCGTGGAGAAGTCGTCCTTGCCGACCCAGACCGTGGTCACCAGGTCGCCGCCGAAGCCGGAGAACCAGGCATCGCGGTGGTCGTTGGTGGAGCCGGTCTTGCCGCCCAGGTCGTCGCGACCCAGCACGGTGGCGGCGCGGCCGGTGCCGCGGCGCACGACGTCGCGCATCAGCGAGTGCACCAGGAAGGCCGTGCGCTCGTCGATCGCGCGCGGGGCCATGGCCCGGTCGGCCAGCGCCTGCGCTTCCTCGGCCTGGACCTCGGGCGTGGTTTCTTCCGCGGCCGGCGCCGCGGCCTGCGAGGGGCCGAAATCGAAACCGTCCACCACCGCGGGGTCGCGCTGGCCTCCGGGGGTTCCCGGCGTGCCCCGTCCAGGGCATCGGCGACAGGCATGCAGCGGCTTGGCTTCGCTCAGCACTTCGCCGTTGCGGTCGAGCACCTTTTCGATGAACCAAGGGTCCACCAGGTAACCGCCGTTTGCGAACACCGTGTAGCCGCGGGCGATCGACAGCGGCGTCAGCGAGGACGTGCCCAAGGACATCGACAGGTTCGGCGGCAGGCTCTCCTGGCTGAAGCCGAACTGGGTGATGTAGCGGCTGGCGAAGTCCACGCCGATGGCGTCGAGCAGGCGCACCGACACCAGGTTGCGCGACTGCACCATGGCCTCGCGCAGGCGCATGGGGCCGGCGAAGTTGCCGGCGTCGTTCTGCGGCCGCCAGACGTTGCCGGCGCGGTCGCGGAACACCACCGGCGCGTCGAGCACGATGCTGGCCGGCGAGAAGCCACGCTCGAAGGCCGCGGCGTAGACGAAAGGCTTGAAGCTCGAGCCGGGCAGGCGCTGGGCCTGGGTGGCGCGGTTGAACTTGTTCAGGCCGAAGCTGAAGCCGCCGACGAGCGCACGCACCGCGCCATCTTCAGGCTGCAGCGAGACGAGGGCGGCTTGGGCAATGGGCACCTGGGCCAGGCGCAGCCTGCCGGATTCGGCGTCCAGCGCCAGCCGCACCACGTCGCCGCGCTTGAACAGCTGGGCCGGCTGCTTGCCGGTCCAGCGGGTGGCCTCGGCGTCGAGCTCCAGCGCCGTGCCGGCCGCCGTCAGTACCTGGGCCTTGCCCTCGGCCACGCCGGTGACCAGGACGGCCGAGAGGCTGCCGACCGTGGGGTAGGGGCGCAGCCGCTTGCGCAGGGCGTCCAGAGGTTCGTCCGCGGGCAACTCCAGCTGGGCTTCGGGGCCGCGGTAGCCGTGGCGCCGGTCGTATTCGAGCAGGCCGGATTGCAGCGAGCGCACGGCCGCCGTCTGGTCCTCGGAGTCGAGCGTCGTGTAGACGCGCAGACCGCTCGTGGTGGCGTCGGCGCCGTAGCGCTGCTCCATTTCGGCGCGCACCATTTCGGCCACGTAGGGTGCTTCGACCTCGACCTTGGGCTCGTGCGGGCTGGCGTTCATGGGCTCGGCCTGGGCCGCGCGCTCTTCCGCCTCGGTGATCATCCCTTCCTCGCGCATGCGTTGCAGCACGTAGTTGCGCCGGACCAGCGCGCGCTCGGGATTGATGATCGGGTTGCCGCTGGAGGGGAACTTGGGGATGGAGGCCAGGGTGGCGGCTTCGGCCAGGCTCAGCTGGTCTAGCGACTTGCCGTAGTAGTACTCGGCGGCGGCGGCCACGCCGTAGGCACGGTTACCGAAGAAGCTCTTGTTGAGGTAGAGCTCGAGGATCTCGTCCTTGCCGAGCTCGCGCTCCATCTTCAGCGCCAGGAAGATCTCGGTGATCTTGCGGGTGTATGAGTACTCGGCGCTCAGGAAGAACTGCCGGGCCACCTGCTGGGTGATGGTGCTGCCGCCCGGGACGCGGCGGTCGTCGGTGGTGGCCAGCAGCCAGACCGCGCGGCCGATGCCGCGCCAGTCCACGCCGGGGTGCTCGTAGAAGCGGGCGTCCTCGATGGCGATGAAGGTCTGCTTGACGCGCTCCGGCACGTCCTCGATCTCCACAGGGAAGCGGCGGGTCTCGCCGATCAGGGCGATCAGCTTGCCGTCCCGGGAATAGATGCTCAGGGGTACCTGGAGCTGGACGTTCCGGAGCTCCTGGACGTCCGGCAGGCGGGGGGAGACGAGCCAGTAGAGGATGCCGATGGCGACCACGCCCAGCACGGCCAGTCCGGCGAAAAGGATCAGTGCCCGGCGCAGCAGGCGTTTGAATCGGGCCATCCAGGGCCTCTCCCGAGGTTTACATCGACATGGGGCAGGGAGTATAGAACGTGGCATGGTCGGGCTGCGCCGTGGGGGCGGCCGGTTCCCGGCCCCGAATGCGTCTTGATAGGGAAGCGTGGGGTCGGCCAGGGGACGGCGAGAGGCATCCGGTCCAGGGGGGGCATTGCCATTTGGGAATTTTTCGTTATTTAATGTAATGGCGCACCATTCGTGTGTAAGCGCCCGTCGGAAGGGGAGAAACCGTGGGTCTTTTCGGAAATGCCAAGACACCGCTGGTCGGCCTGGACATCAGCTCCACGGCCGTCAAGCTTTTGCAGCTCACCGAGTCCGGCGGGCGGTATCGCGTCGAGCACTACGCGGTTGAGCCCCTGCCTCCCAACGCCGTCGTCGAGAAGAACATCGTCGAGGTCGAAGCCGTCGGCGAGGCCATCAAGCGCGCCGTCGCCCGCTCGGGCACCAAGGCCAAGCACGCCGCGGCCGCGGTCTCCGGCTCCTCGGTGATCACCAAGGTGATCCCGATCCAGGGCGACCTGGACGAGGATGCGCTCGAGGACCAGGTACAGCTCGAGGCCTCGAACTACATCCCGTACCCGATCGACGAGGTCAGCATCGATTTCGAGGTGATCGGCCCGGTGCCGAACAATCCCGAGATGATCCAGGTGATGCTGGCGGCCTCCCGAACCGAGAACGTCGAGCTGCGCCAGTCCGCGCTCGAGCTCGGCGGGCTCACCGCCAAGGTCATCGACGTCGAGGCCTTCGCGATGGAAAACGCCTTCAAGCTGGTCGCCGACCAGCTGTCGGTGCCCAAGGACGCGATCGTGGCCCTGGTGGACATCGGCGCCACCATGACCACCCTGAACGTGCTGCGCGGCCAGCGCAGCATCTACACCCGCGAGCAGGTGTTCGGCGGCAAGCAGCTCACCGACGAGGTGATGCGCCGCTACGGCCTGAGCTACGACGAGGCGGGCCTGGCCAAGCGCCAGGGCGGCCTGCCGGAGAGCTACGAGGTCGAGGTGCTCGAGCCGTTCAAGGAAGCGCTGGTCCAGCAGGTCAGCCGCCTGCTGCAGTTCTTCTACGCCGGCAGCGACTTCAACCGGGTCGACCAGGTCGTGCTGGCCGGCGGCTGCGCCTCGATCGCCGGCATCGGAAACCTGGTCGAGGAACAGCTCGGCGTCCCGACCGTCATCGCTAACCCGCTCGCCAACATGGCGCTCGGTCCCCGCGTCCAGGCCCACGCCCTGGCGCAGGACGCCCCCGCGCTCATGATCGCCTGCGGCCTGGCCCTGAGGAGCTTCGACTGATGGCCAGAATCAACCTGCTTCCCTGGCGCGCCGAACGGCGCAAGCAGCGCCAGAAGGAATTCATGACCATGCTCGGCCTCGCGGCCGCTGCCGGTTTGCTGATCAGCTTTCTGATCGTGATGTATTACAACGGCCAGATCGAAGGCCAGCAAAATCGCAACCAGTACCTGCGCGACCAGATCGCTCTCGTGGACGAGCAGATCAAGGAAATCGAGCAGTTGGACAAGAAGAAGGCCAATCTGCTCGCACGCAAGCAGGTCATCGAGGAACTGCAAGCCAGCCGCTCGCAGATGGTGCACCTGTTCGACCAGCTGGTACGGACCATTCCCGAGGGTGTCCGCTTGAGTTCCATCGCCCAAGCGGGTCAGTCCCTGACCCTGACTGGCCAGGCGCAGTCCAACGCCCGCGTCAGTTCCTACATGCGCAACCTCGAGGAATCGGGTTGGATGGCCAGCCCCGACCTGTCGATCATCGAAGCCAAAGGCAGCGACAAGGGCCTGCCCAATGCCTTCACCCTCAAGGTGACGCTGCAGACGCCGAAGACGGAAGAAGAAGCCGAGGCTGACGTAGCCGCCGGAGGTGCCCAGTGAGCAGCAAGAAGATCGACCTCCGCAGCCTCGACTTCAACAACACGGGTGCCTGGCCGACGCAGGTCAAGCTCGGCGCGTGCATCCTGCTGCTGGCCGTCATCGTTGGGTTGGCTTGGTATCTGTTCGTCAGTGACCAGAGGCTTACACTTCAGTCCGAAGAGGCGACGGAGCTGACTCTCCGCGAAGAATTCCAGGGCAAGCAGGGCCGCGCCGCCAACCTCGAGCCGCTGAAGCAGCAGTTGGCCCAGATGGAAGTCATGCTGCAGCAGATGCTTCGCCAGCTGCCCAGCAAGAACGAAATGCCCGACCTGATCGTCGACATCTCGCAGACGGCACTGGCCGCCGGCATCAACAACGAGTTGTTCCAGCCCGGTGCCGAGAGCCAGCGCGAGTTCTACGCCGAAAAGCCGATCCAGCTGCGCATGGTTGGCACCTACCACCAGTTCGGCGCCTTCGTCAGCGGCGTCGCTTCGCTGCCGCGCGTGGTCATCATGACCATGCACGACATCTCGCTGCAGCCGCGCGACGGCAAGGACGGCACCCTGGTCCTCTCGGGAACGGTCAAGACCTATCGTTACCTCGACGACGAGGAATCGAATACCACCGCGGGAGGCGCCAAGTGATGGTCCCGTCCATGACCCGGAACGCCATGAGCGCCCTGCTCGTCGCCGCCGTGGCCCTGTCCCTCTCGGCCTGCACGCGCGGCAGCCGCGACCTCGAGGCCTGGGTGGCCGAGGTCAAGGCGCGCCCGGCGCCGCCGCTGGACCCGCTGCCGGTGATGAAGCAGTTCGAGACCTTCGAATACGCCGCGCAGGACCTGCGCGACCCGTTCAGCCAGCCCACCGCGGATCGCGACGGCGGCAACGCCCTGCGCCCGGACCCGAATCGCCGGAAGGAGGTCCTCGAGGCCTTCCCGCTCGACAGCCTCGACATGGTTGGCACGATCGGCGAGGGCAGTGGCGTGGTTGGCCTCTTGATGGGGCCGGACCGCGTGACGCACCGGGTCCGCTCGGGGAACTACTTGGGACTCAACGACGGTCGCATCACCGCGGTGTTCGAAGACCGCATCGAGATTGTCGAACTCGTACCGGATGGGGCAGGTGGCTGGCTGGAACGTCCGGCCAAGATCGCCCTTGAAGACAATTGATTGGGGGAATGCACGATGACCGCGAATAAAACGATCGGCGAGGGGATGGGCACCAAGCGTCGCTGGGTGCTGACCATGGGAGCGCTCGCCGTCGGCCTGGCGACGTCGCTGTCGGCGATGGCGGCGAACGTCCTCCAGGACGTGCGCTACGCCTCGGCCCCCGGGGGCAAGGTTGACATCACGCTGCAGTTCGCCGAGCCGGTGGGCGACGTGCAGGCCTTCACCACGGACACGCCGCCCCGCATCGCGGTGGACATCCCCGGCACCACCAACGGGCTGAGCCAGCGCCGGGTCGTCATCGGCAGCGGCGCAACCTCGGCCGTTTCCGCCGTGGAAGCCGGGGGCCGCACCCGCGTGGTCGTGGACCTGTTCCGCCCCGCGGGCTACACCACCCGCAGCGCCGGCAACCTGCTGGTCCTGACGGTGGACGCCGGCGCCCAGCCGAGCAGCCTGGCCACGGGCTCCGACCCGACCAAGAAGGTCGCCTCGGACATCGAGGTCGCCAACATCGACTTCCGCCGCGGCGAGAACGGCTCCGGCCGCGTCATCCTCCGCTTCACTGGCGACGGCGCCGCCGCCGACATGCGCAACGAAGGTTCGCGCGTGGTGGTCGACGTGGCCAACGCGAGCATCCCCGAGTCACTGCGCCGCCGCCTCGACGTCACCGACTTCGCGACCCCGGTCCAGAGCCTCGAACCGAACGCGAATGCGGGCAGCACCCGCCTGGTGATCAACACCAGCGGCGCCTTCGACTCGATGGCCTACCAGACCGGCAACGAGTACGTGATCGAAGTGACGCCCAAGCGCGGCGCCCCCACGGCGGTGGTCGCCGGCGCCCCCGGCCGGGCCGCGGGTGCGGTGGCCGGCGATGCCGAAGCCAAGCGCTATGCCGGCCGCCCGGTGACCTTCAACTTCCAGGACGTGCCGGTGCGTACCGTCCTGCAGCTGATCGCCGAAGAGTCGGGCCTGAACGTAGTCGCCGCCGACACCGTGCAGGGCAACGTCACGCTGCGCCTGATCAACGTGCCCTGGGACCAGGCGATGGACATCGTCCTGCGTGCCAAGCAGCTCGACAAGCGCCGCGACGGCAACGTCATCTGGGTCGCGCCGCAGAAGGAAATCGCCGATTTCGAGAAGGCGGTGGCCGATGCCCGCATCGCCAATGAAGAGCGCGAGCCGCTGGTCACGGAGTACATCGCGATCAACTACGGAAATGCCGAGGAGATCGCTGCACTCCTCACCGAGAACAGCAAGAACTCTGGCGGCGCCGGTGGTTCTGGCGGCGCTGGCGGCATCGTGAAGGGCTTTCTGTCCCCGCGCGGCAGTGTCAGCTATGACAGCCGCACAAACACTCTCCTGCTCATTGATATCGCCAGTAAGATTGCGGAAGTCCGCAACCTGCTCGCCACGCTCGACCGCCCCGTCGACCAGGTCCTGATCGAGGCCCGCATCGTCGTGGCCACCGAAGTCTTCGCCCGCGAGCTGGGCGTGATCTTCGGCGTGCAGGACCGCACGGGTACGCTGGCCAACAGCAATGAAACCACCACCGACTCGGGCTTCGCGGTCGACCTGCCGGCGACGACCCCGGCTGGCGCCCTGAACCTGAGTATCCTGCGCCAGGACATCGCGCTTGAGCTTGAGCTCTCGGCCCTCGAGGAAGAGGGCCGCGGCGAAGTGGTGTCGAACCCGCGCGTGATCACGGCAAACCAGCGTGAAGCCGTCATCCGCCAGGGCGACGAAGTGGCCTACCTGACCATCCAGCCGGCCACTACGCCCGGTGCCGTTGCCGTGGCCACCGTCGAGTTCAAGGAAGTGCTGCTCGAGCTCAAGGTCACCCCGACCATCACGCAGGACGGCCGCGTGTACCTGAACCTCGCGGTGAAGAAGGACGAGGTCAGCGAGCTGATCGCGAACCCGGCCGGCGGCTTCATCCCGCAGATCGCCAAGCGCGAGGTCAGCACCGCGGTGCTGATCGACAACGGCCAGACGGTCGTGGTCGGCGGCGTCTATGAGTTCAAGAACCGCGACGACCTGCGCAAGGTGCCGTTCCTCGGCGACCTGCCGGTGCTCGGCAACCTGTTCAAGAACAAGTCCAAGGGCATGGAGAAGGCCGAACTGCTTATCTTCGTGACCCCGCGCATCCTGCAGGTTGCGCACAAGGGCTGATTGCAGCGGTCGGAAACGACAGGCTGACCGGACAGGGCCGCGCCAGCGGCCCGGGGTAGGTTTACCCGATATGAATTTGCAGGCGGGGTGCGGGCGGGAAGCAGGGGGCGCCCCAAAAACCCGCTCCGACGGTGTCGAAGACCCACAATCGCCCCCC
>JAIBEO010000156.1 GCA_019459185.1 Rhizobium sp.
GGGGGGCCGGGGCGGGGCCCCGCCAGCCGCCGGGGCCGCCCGCCGCCCCGCCCCCCTTGGGCAGGAAGAAGAACTCGCCGCTCTCGTGGCCGGCGTAGCGGATCGGGGCGTATTCGGGCATCTGCGCCAGCGGCGCGTCCATCGAGCCCAGGGCCAGGGAGGTGGCCACTTCCTGGAACAGGCGCTGACCCTCGAGCAGGCGGTCGTTGTCCTGCAGCACGTTCATGAAGGCCCGGGCGAAATAGCTGTGGCGGCCGCTGCCGGTATCGGGCACCGGCTGCACGCCACCCGAGGTCAGGGCCGTGCGGCTGCGGCCGGCGGCCATGGCCTTGACCCAGCCCGCCCACTTCTCGGGCGCCATGGTGCCGGCGGCGAAGGTGGGCACCGAGGCGCGGGTCATGGTGCCGGAGTAACAGGAGTCGGCCACCACCAGCACGTGGCGCGAAGCCAGCGTGTCGAGGATGTCGCTGACCGCCGCGTTCGAGATCCACGACTTCGGGTTGCCCTGCACGCCGTCGCTGGGCACCCAGTAACCCTGGCCGTCGGCGCCGATCTCGCCGTGGCCGGCGTAGTAGATCAGCAGGTTGTCCTCGGGCTTGAGTGTCTCGCGCATTTCGTTGAGCGCGGTGAGGATCTCGAGGCGGCTGGCGTTGAGCAGCACCGTGGCCTCGTAGCCATAGCGCTTGCGCAGCAGGTCGGCGACGGCGTTGGCGTCGTTGGCGGCGCTCTGCAGCGTCGGGTAGCCGGCGTCGCGATAGCTGTTGTTGCCGATCACCACGGCGTGGAAGCGTCCGAGCTTGACGTCGCGCGGCAAGGCGCCGCTTTGCGCCGCGACCGTCGATGCCGACGACGACGCTGCCGCAGGAGCCTGCGGTAGCAAGGTGAAGTCGAGCTGGGCGCGGCCGCCCTGCTGGTCCACCGCGGCCACCTGCACCTGGGCGCCACCGGCGGGCACTTCGACCTCGGCGCTGAAGCCGCCGTTGGCGGTGAGCGCCGCGGCCTGGCCGTTGATGGTGATCTCGCGCACCAGCTGCGGCGCGCTCACCCGGCCAACGATCTTGCGCTTGCCCGGGCCACCCCGGTACACGGCGGTGTTGCGGCCGCGGGTGGCGACGAACACGGGGTCGAGGATTTCCAGCATCGGCGCGCCACCGGCGAGCATCGCGCCGCCCGCGCCGGCCTGGCGCTCCAGCGCGGCCAGCTGGGTGCGCTGCGCGTTGATCTCTTCTTCCTGCGCGACCAGCTGGTTCTCGAGCAGGCGGGTGAGGTCGTCGTCGGCCGAAGCGCGCGCGTCGGCGAGCTTGCGCTGGGTTTCGGCCAGTTCGCGCTGGGTCTGCTGCAGGGCGCCGCGGCGCTGCGCCAGCTCCTGCTGCAGTTTGCGCACCTGTTCGCGCAGCGCGGCGGATTCGGCTTCGCCCGCCTGCACCTGCTCCTGCAGGCCGGTGATCTGTTCGTCCTTGGCGCGGATTTGCACCTGCACCACCGAGGCGTACATCAACTCGTCCTCGATGCCCGAGGCCTCGCGGTAGAGATTCAGCGCCGCCGCCTGGTCCTGCGGCACGCCGAGGCCCTGCTCGTAGAGGAAGCCGAGGTTGATCTTGGCGCGGCCGTAACCCTGGTCGGCGGCCTTGCGGAACCACTGGAAGGCCATGCCGTAGTCGGGCGCGGTGCCCAGGCCCTTGGCATAGATCTCGCCGACGTTGTTCTGCGCCTCGGCGCTGCCGGACATCGCGCCTTCGAGCCAGACCTTCAACGCGGTCTGGTAGTTGGCGCGGTCGTAGGAAACGTATTCGCCGCCGCGGATTTCGCAGTCGGCCTGGGTGGTGCGCACCGGCCGGCGCGCGCTGAGGTAGGTGGCCTGGCGGCCGAGCTTGCGGATCTGCCCCGGCAGCAGGCAATCGACGATCAGAAGGTCTTCGGCATTGCGCACTGCGGCGATGGCGGGTGCAGGCGGCAGGCCGACCGCCAATACGGTGGCGAATCCAAAAGCGAGAACGAGAAGGCGGGACCGGACAGGACAAGCGTGGCGCAGGTTCATCGGCATGGCTCCCAGGGAAGCAATGCGACCCGCGCCGAGACCCCTTGCAGCGGCGCGTCAGCCGCTATACTCGAGCCGCCGTTATAGCCGCAAACCAGGGGAAAAGCGATGGACTCTTCGAGCAGCGTCGCGATGGGCCGACGGGCGGTTGATTCGTTCGCGAAGCGGATGCTGAGGCTGGCATCGATGCTGCTGCTCGGCGCGATGGGGATCGCGTGGAGCGGGCAATCACTGGCGCAGACCTGCGACTTCGTCGCCATCGGCTCCGTCAACGAGATCGGCCTGCCAGGCACCAACGTCAGTTTCACCATCGAAGCGCAGACCGCCTGCGCGCCCACCGTCAACGTCAGCCTGGTGGTCAACGCGGGCGACGGCACCGGCGGCGCCAGCATCGTGCCGCCGGCCAACCCGACGCTCACGCTCGACACGCCCTACACCTTCAACGTCACGCTCGGCCCCAACCCGGGCGGGACCGGCACCGTCACCGCCACCTGCCTGAGCGGCGGCTGCGCGGGCAACACGCAGGTGCTGACCTTCCGCACCAACAACGATTTCGACTTCACGCCCACCACGCCGGTGGCGCTGGTGGTGAACCAGATCACGCCCGCCACGGTCGGCACCAACCTGCTGCTCAACGGCGCGCCCACCGGCCTGCAGACGCGCTACATCAACGCCGGCACCGGCGTGCTGCTCGGAAACCAGACGCCCGATGCCGCCGGCGACACCAGCCTCACCCAGGGCTTCGCACTCGTCGGCAACTACGTCATCCGCGCCAGCGTGGCCTGCCCCATCGCCTTCGTGCTCGAAGGTTGCGCCGCGGTGCCGCCCATCGACTACGCCGTGCAGGTGGAGCCGGTGGCGGTGAACCCGGTGACGCCGCTGGCCGACACCGCGTTCTCCGGCGTGGCCAAGACGCTGACCGTGGACTACGGCAGCGCCAGCCTGCCCGCGCCCGACGGCACGCCGATGACCTGGACGATCACCGCGCAGCCGCCCGGCGGCGACGGCACGATCATCGGCAATCCGGTCGCGGGCGGCGAGAGCGACGCCACCTTCAACGCCACCGTGCTGGGCAACTACACCGTGGTCGCCAACAGCGGCTGCACCTTCTGCGCGCCCGGCCTGCAGACATTCACCATCACGGTGGTGCCGGCGCCGTTCGTGATGCTGCCGATCAGCGGCAACCCGATGAACGGCAGCGTGGGCACGCCGATGCAGGCGCGCATCCGCCTGCTGCAAGGCGCCACGCCGGTGCCCGGCGCCGCCGTGCGCTGGACCGCCACGCCGCCCTTCTCGCCCGCGGTGGTCAACAGCACCACCGTGGCCACCGGCAACGCGCTGGCCACCTTCACCCCGGGCGCGGCCGGCACCTTCCCCGCCGCGCTCACCGCCGAATACGACCCCGACGGCGTGCCAGCCAACGGCGACGAAGTGAGCTACAGCTTCGACGTCAACGTCGCTGCCGCGGCGCCGCCGACGCTGGTGGCGGTCACGCCGAACCCGGCGACAACCAGCGTCGGCGCCGCCACCAACTTCACCGTGCGGCTCGAACAGGCCGGCGTGCCGGTCAATGGCGGCGCGATCCAGTGGACCGCGACGGCCCCGTTCGCACCCGCGAACGCCGCCAGCGCCACCAACGCCGCGGGCGACGCCAGCGCCAGCTTCACCGCCTCCGCCACCGGCAGTTTCCCCGGCGCCATCACCGCGCTGCACGACCCGGACGGCATCCCTGCGAACGGCGATGAATCGCAGGTGGTCTTCAACGTGGACGTCGGCACCTCGGCCACGCTGGTGGCGGCGAGCGGCGGCGGCCAGTCCGCCTTCACCGGCAGCGCATTTGCCGCGCCGCTGGTGGTGCTGGCCGAGAACGGCGGCACGCCGGCGCCGGGCGTCACCATCCTCTGGGCCGTGAGCGGCAACGCCACGCTCGTGGCCGGCGGCCCCACCGACGCCGCCGGCAACGCCAGCGCCACCGTCACGGCCGGCGCCAGCCCTGGCCCGGTCACCGTCACCGCGACCCGGCAGGACGCCGCGGCCGCCACCGCGAGCTTCAGCCTCACGGTCACCACGGCCGGCACGCTTGCCATCGTTTCGGGCGACGGCCAGACCCTGGTGCCCGGCACGGCTTCCGAACCACTGGCGGTCGTGCTGCGCGACGCCACCGGAAACCCGGTGCCCGGCGCCGCCATCAGCTGGACCACCAGCGCCGGCACGCTGGTCAGTGCCGCCACCACCACGTCGGCCACCGGCGCCAGCAGCAACACCGTCACCGCGGACGCGCCCGGCGCGATCGAAGTCACGGCCAGCTCGCCCCTGGCCACGGCACCCGTCACGTTCGCGCTCAATGGCTCGCTCGCGAGCCTGCCCGGCCTGGCGCGCGATGCGCTGGCCACCGCCCAGGCGCTCGACGAAGCCTGCCCGGCACTGGCCGCGCTTACCTCGCCCACCCCCGGGCAGGTCGACCTGCTGCAGCGTTGCCGCGAGCTTGCGCGTGCCGCGTCGGTGGACCCGGCAGCCACCGCGCAGGCGCTCGACCAGCTGATGGCCAACGTCGCGCTGGCCCAGGCCAACGCCGGCCTCAGCGCCGCGCAGTCGCAGTTCCAGAACCTCAAGACCCGCATCGCCGCGCTGCGCAGTGGCACCGGCGGCACCCGCTTCGGCGGCCTGGCGCTGAACACGCCAGGCGGCCCGCTGTCGCTGGGCCTGCTGGCCACCGCGCTCAGCGGCGAGGAAAGCGTGGCCGAGGTGGGCAGTGACTTCAGCCGCTGGGGCTTCTTCGGCGCCGGCAACATCGGCCGCGGCGAATCCGATGGCGGCGCGGTGGACCCGGCCTACGACTACGACATCGAAGGCCTGACCTTCGGCGTCGACTACCGCTGGAGCGACCGCTGGATCCTCGGTGGCTCGCTCGGCCTCACGCGCCAGGACACCGACCTGCCCCAGGGCCGCGGCGGCCTGGAAACCAGCGGCTGGAGCGTGTCCGGCTACACCACCTACTACCAGCCCGACAGCTGGTACCTGGACGGCGTGCTCACCTGGGGCCGCAACGACTACGAGATGCTGCGCCGCATCCAGTACACCCTGCCCCAGCCCGGCGGCGGCACGGTGGCGATCGACCAGGAAGCGCGCTCGGATTCGAAGGGCGACCTGCTCTCGGCCGCCTTCACCTTCGGCCGCGACTTCAACCGCGGCGCCTGGGGCCTGGGCCCCTACGCCCGCATGCTGTTCACGCGCCTGGACTTCGACGCCATCGACGAAAGCCTCGCCTCCGGCGCAGGCAATGGCCTGGGCCTGCACATCAACTCGCGCTCGGTGGACTCGCTGGCCAGCGTGCTCGGCGGCAAGCTCACCTACACCGCCAGCACCGAATGGGGCGTGCTGATGCCGCATCTGCAGCTCGAATGGGAGCACGAGTTCCAGGACGATCCGCAGGCGCTCGAGGCCCGCTTCATAAACGACCCCAGCGGCACCGCCATGGTGCTCGAAGGCGACCCGCTGGACACCGACTACTTCCGCATCGGCCTGGGCATGTCCATGGTGCTCACCAAGGGTCGCTCGGGCTTTTTCTACTACGAGCGTCTGGTCGGCCGGAACGGCAGTTCGCAATACAACCTGGCCCTCGGCTTCCGGATGGAGTTCTGATCGCCGGCTTGCAGGCCGGCGACGGGCAAACGCATGATGTCGACGATGACCGACCCCCGAAACCAGGCCACCGCAGGGCGCCGCGCATGATCGAATTCGGCCACCTGAGCCACGTCGGCCTGCGCCGCGAGCTCAACGAGGACACCTATTACGGCGACGCCGAGCTCGGCCTGTGGCTGGTCGCCGACGGCATGGGTGGCCACGAGTTCGGCGAAGTGGCCAGCGCGCTGGCGCGCGACGCCGTGGTGCGCGAGGTGCGCGCCGGCCGTTCGCTGGTGGACGCGATCCGCCGCGCCGACGAGGACATCATCCGGCACAGCCGCCAGCGCGCCGAAAGCCTGCCCATGGGTACCACCGTGGTGGCGCTGCGCATCACCGAGCACCGTTTCGAGCTGGCCTGGGTCGGCGACAGCCGCGCCTACCTGTGGAACGGCCAGCTGCGCCAGCTTTCGGCCGACCACAGCTACGTGCAGGAGCTGATCGACCAGGGCGCCATCACCGCCGAGCAGGCGCGCGTGCACCCGCACCGCAACGTGGTCACCCAGGCCCTGGGCGTCACCGACCCGCAAAGCCTGAAGGTGGAAACGCTGTCGGGCGAACTGCGCCCCGGCCAGCAACTGCTGCTGTGCAGCGACGGCCTGACCGAGGAAGTGGACGACGCCAGCATCGGCGCCCTGCTCGGCCGCAGCGACCTTTCCGCCCAGGAATGCGTGGACCACCTGGTGTCGGCCGCGCTCGACGGCGGCGGTTCGGACAACGTCACCGTCATCCTGCTGCGGCGTCGCTGAGGCCGGCGCGCGTCAGCCCGCGGGCGGCGGCGGCAGCGACGGCGTGCTGCCGGCTTCGCCGCTGAGCGCGGCGTCCTGCAGCTGGCGCAGGTACTCGTCGTCCGACGCGATCTCCAGCCCGCGTGCCACGATGATCCGGCACTGAAGCCAGCGCCCGCGTTCGCAGGCCTGGTAAGCGAAGCTGCGGTAGAAGGCCACGATGGCGGCGATGCCGGCGCGGGCTCGGGCATTCCCTGGGTCCCTTGCGAGCACTTTGCGGTAGTAGCCAAGCGCGCTGTTGTCCAGCGGGCGGTCCAGACCACGGCCCACGTTGTCGCTCCCCCGACGGGTGCCGTTCTCGAGCAGCTTGTCGCCGGCGTTGAGCATGGCCTCGAGATCCGGGTCCACGCCCACGCCCACGGGCTTCGGCAGTTCGAAACCTTCCGGCAGCGGCCCTTCGGCCTGCGCCGGCAGAGTCGCGGCAGGCTGCGTGGCCGGCTGCGTCGCTGGCGCCGAAGCCTGCACCGGGACCACCGGCTTTTCCGGAGACAGCGCCCACCAGGCCAGCACCGCCGCCACGAACGCCCCGCCCACGCCCGCCACCGGCAGCACCCAGCCCGGACGCGATTTTGCGTCGCGCGCGCTGATGCGGGTGCGCTGCTGGGTGGCGCCGGCGTGGCGGTTGCCGGTGGGCTTGCGCGCGCTGGTCGCCTGGCCGACGGCGCCCGGCGGCGCGTTCGCGACCAGCTTGTTCAGCGCCTCGACGAAGGCCGCGCCCGTGTTGAAGCGCTCCGCCGGCGCCTTGGCCATCAGCCCGTTGATGAGCGGCTGCAGCCAGGCATAGGGTTCGGGCAGCTCGGGCACCGGGTGGGTGACGTGCATCAGGGCCACCGTAAAGGCGTCGGAGGCCTGGTAGGGCGGCGTGCCCACCAGCATTTCGTAGAGCACCGTGCCCAGGCTGTAGAGGTCGGAGCGTCCGTCCACGGGTTCACCGCGGGCCTGCTCGGGGCTCATGTAGTCAGGCGTGCCGATGGAGGCGCCGGCCACGGTGGAACTGTTGCTGCCGTCCATGGCCTTGGCGATGCCGAAGTCGGCCAGCACCACCCGGCCGTCGTTGCGGAACAGCACGTTGCCCGGCTTCACGTCGCGGTGCACGAAGCCCTTCTGGTGGGCGAAATCCAGGCCCGAGGCGATGTCGCCGGCGATGTCGAGGATGTGGCCGACGTCCAGGCCGCCCTCGGTGATGCGCTCCTTGAGCGTGCCGCCGGGGATGTATTCGGCGGCCAGGTAATACACGCTGCCGTGGCTGCCGATGTCGTAAACCGTCACCAGGTTCGGGTGCTGCAGCTTGGCGGTGATCTTGCCTTCGGTGAGGAAGCGCGAGGCGAATTCCGGGTTGGCCGCTAGCGCCGGCGACATCACCTTCAACGCCACCTCGCGGTCCAGCGATTCCTGCACCGCCAGGAAGACCGAGGCCATGCCGCCTTCGCCGATGGGGCGCAGGATGCGGTAGCCCGGGATGTTGATGTCGACCGAAGTGAGCAGGACGGTGGCGTTCAAGGCGGCCTCGCCGGCGATGGGTCGGTCCGATTATCCACGAAGCCCGGTCAGGCCGCCGGTTCCGGCAGCGGCCACAGGCTCTTGCCGGCCTTGCCGGCGATCTTGCGCAGGCGCGCCTCGTGGGCGGCCAGCTCGTCGGCATCGGCGCGCAGGACCACCCGGGCGATGCCGGCGACGGCGACCAGGTCGAGGCCGGCCTTGCCGCCGGCGGTCTCTGGCTCGCCCACGGCCAGCAGCCCCAGGTCGCCCTGACCCGAGGTCATGCCCAGGTAGACCTCGGCCAGCAGCTCGGCGTCGAGCAGCGCGCCGTGCAGCTTGCGGTGCCCGTTGTCCACGCCCAGGCGGCGGCAGAGCGCGTCGAGCGAGTTGCGCTGGCCCGGGTAGCGCTCGCGCGCCATCGCCAGCGTGTCGAGCACGCTGGCGTGGTCGCTGATGCGGCCGAAATGGGCGCCGGCCAGCGACAGCTCGTAGTCGAGGAAGCCGACATCGAAGCTGGCGTTGTGGATGATCAGCTCGGCGCCGCGGATGAACTCCAGGAACTCGTCCACCGCCGTCTCGAAGCGCGGCTTGTCCAGCAGGAACTCCAGGGTCAGGCCGGTCACTTCCTGCGCACCGGCTTCCATCTCGCGGCCGGGGTTGAAGTAGCGGTGGAAATGCCGGCCGCTGGGACGGCGCTCGATGAGCTCGATGCAGCCGAGCTCGACCACGCGGTTGCCCTTCTCCCAGGACAGGCCGGTGGTTTCGGTATCGAGGACGATCTGGCGCATGCGGGCGTTCAACTCCTGAATTTCTCGGCTTCGGCGCGCGCCAGCTTGTCCACGCGTTCGTTCTCGACGTGGCCGGCATGACCCTTCACCCACTTCCACTGCACCTTGTGCGGCTTGGCGGCGGCGTCCAGGCGCTGCCACAGGTCCTGGTTCTTGACCGGATCGCCGCCGGCGGTCTTCCAGCCGCGGCGGATCCAGTTCGGCAGCCACTCGCCGATGCCCTTCTGCACGTACTGCGAGTCGGTGGACAGCACGACCTCGCAGGGCGCCTTCAGCGCCTCGAGCGCCATGATGGCGGCCAGCAGTTCCATGCGGTTGTTGGTGGTCTGGGCCTCGCCGCCGGCCAGTTCGCGCTCGCGGCCATTGTGGCGCAGCAGCGCGGCCCAGCCGCCGGGGCCCGGGTTGCCGAGGCAGGCGCCGTCGGTATGGATTTCCACGGATTTCATTCCTTCGTTGGCACTCATCCGGCGCTCATTCCCGGACGCAGGGACAGGGCCGGCGCGCCGGCGCGCAGCGGCGTGACGCCGGGCTCGCGGCGGCGCGCCACGACCAGGCTGGCGGCGCGCAGGCCGGTGCCGAGGCCGGCGCCGCGGCGCACCCGCAGGTCCACGCCGCCGTCGGCCGACCACACCGGCCCGAGGTAGCGCTGGCGCTGCACTTCCAGGCCCAGGCCGCGCACCTGCTGCTGCAGCCAGGTGGGATCGACCGAAGCCAGGCCCTTGAACGCCCAGCGCAACCGCGCCGGCGACCACGGATTGAAGCTCACCAGCATGGCCACGCCCTCGGGCTTGAGCACCCGGGCGATCTCGGCCAGCAGCAGGCCCGGGGCGGGCGAGGTTTCCAGCACGAACAGCGCGTACACCAGCGACAGGCTGCCGCTGGCCAGCGGCAGCGCCGCGTCCGCGCAGGCCAGGCCGCCGCCGAAGCCGCCGTCCTCGCGCTTCAGGCTCAGCACGTCGGCCAGCATGTTGCCCGACAGCGCTTCTGGCAGGCCCGCGCAGGGACGCAGGTAAAGGCCGGTGTGGCCGAACACGCGGGTGAGCTCGGGAATGGCCTGGCGCTGCACTTCCTGGACCAGCCGCAGCGTGCTGTCCCGGCGGAACCAGGCTTCGGCGGGTGGGTCGGGTTGACGTCGGGCGTGGGCCGGGGGCATGGTCGGGATTCTGCGTCATCCACGCCTTCCAGGTCACCCCGTTTGCTGTCCGTCCTTGCCCTGCCTGCGTTCCAGGACAACTACATCTGGCTGCTGGCCGGTGCCGATGGCGCGGCGGTGGTGGTGGATCCGGGTGATGCGGCGCCGGTGCTCGCGGCCGCGGAGCGCGGACTGCGGCCAGTGGCCGTGCTGATCACCCACCACCATGCCGACCACGTCGGCGGCGTGGACGCGCTGCTGGCCCGATTCGCGGTGCCCTGCTACGGGCCCGACGACCCGCGCATCCCGGCCGCCGCCACCCGCGTCGGCGACGGCGACCGCGTGCCCGTGCCCGAACTCGGCCTGGACTTCGACGTGATGGCGGTGCCGGGGCACACGCGCAGCCACCTCGCCTTCCACGGCGCCGGCCACCTGTTCTGCGGCGACACGCTGTTCAGCCTGGGCTGCGGGCGCCTGTTCGAAGGCACGCCGGCGCAGATGCTGGCTTCGCTCGACCGCTTCGCCGCGCTTCCGGATGACACCCTGGTCTGCTGCACGCACGAATACACCGCGGCCAACGGCCGCTTCGCCTGCGTGGCCGAGCCGGACAACCCGGTGCGCGACGCCAGGCTGGCAGAAGTGCGGGCGCAGCGCGGGCGCGGCGAACCCAGCCTGCCGACCACGCTGGCCAGCGAACGCGCCTGCAACCCCTTCCTGCGCATCGACGAACCGGGCGTGCGCACCACGCTGTCGGCGCGCCTGGGCCACGCCCCGCGCGACCGCACCGAGGCCTTCGCCGAACTGCGCGCCTGGAAGGACGGGTTCGCCGGATGAGCCGCCGCCTCGCCCTGCCCGCGCTGGCGGCGCTGCTGCTGGCGGGCTGCCAGGTTCCGGTGAAGCCGGATGTCGTCGAGCCGCCGGAGCCGGTGGCCGTGGTGAAGGTGGCGCCGCTGGACGGCGCGCCCGCCCCGGCGCCGGAAACGTCGGAACCGGCGCCGGAAAAACCGGCGAAGCCCGACCCGATGGACACCGGCGCCGAAGTCTTCGACCACCTGGCCTCGCGCTTCTCCGCGCCGGTGTGCGTCAAGGGGCAGCACAACCAGGCCTGGCGGCGGCGTTATGCCGGTTACCCGGCCGGTTTCGCCCGCAACATGGAAAAAGTGCTGCCGCTGATGGCCTATGTCGCCACCGAGCTGGAGCGTCGCGAGCTGCCGGCGGAGTTCGCGCTGATTCCCATCGTCGAGAGCTGGTACCGCCCCGAAGCCATCGGCCCCGGCGGGCCGGCGGGCATGTGGCAGATGATCGCCAGCACCGCGCGCGGGCACGGCATCCGCATCCAGCCCGGTTACGACGGCCGCCTGTCGCCGGTGGAAGCCACCGAGGCCGCGCTCGACCACCTGGACATGCTGTCGGACCACTTCGACGGCGAATGGCGCGCGATGGCCATGGCCTACAACGCCGGCGAGTACCGCATCCTGCGCGCGCTCAAGGCCAGTGGCGACCGCCGCGTCTCGGGCGAAAGCCAGCTGCCGCGCGGGCTCTCGCGCACCACCTACGACTACGTCGCCAAGCTGCACGCGCTGGCCTGCCTGCTGGCGCGCCCGGAGCGCCACGGCCTGGTGCTGCCGCGCGAGGCGACGTTCGTGCCGCTGGCACGCTTCGAACTGCCCGCGGGCGCCGGCAGCCTCGACCAGGCCGCGCTGTCGCTGGGCACCGATGGCGCCACGCTGCGCCGGCTCAACCCAGCCTACCGCCAGGGCCGCGTCGCCGCTGGCGTTCCACGCACGGTGCTGGCGCCGGCCACGCCGGTGGCCCTGCTGGCGCGGGAGAGCGCGCCAACGGCGGCCAACGCGCCGGCCGCCGGGGCAACGGCGTCCGAAACCCGCGAACACCGCGTGCGCCGCGGCGACACGCTCTCGCGCATCGCCCGCCAGTACGGCGTGGACCTGCGCCAGCTCTACCGGCTCAACCGCCTCAACGGCCGCTCGATCCTGCAGCCGGGCCAGGTACTGCGCATCGACCCCTGAGCCGCCGGCACCATGCTTGGCGGTATGGCCCGGTGCGGTTCAAACTAGCGGGACAGCGCCGCAGGTGCGGCCGCACCAGGAGGAAAACATGGGATTTCTGTCGGGCAAGCGTGCCCTGATCGTGGGCATCGCCAGCCAGCGTTCCATCGCCACCGGCATCGCCGAGGCCATGCACCGCGAGGGCGCCGAACTCGCCTTCACCTACCAGAATGACAAGCTCAAGTCGCGCGTCGAGGAAGCCGCGCGTGACTGCGGCTCCGACATCGTGCTGCCGCTGGACGTCGCCGACGACGCGCAGATCGACAGCGTCTTCGCCGAACTGGGCAAGCGCTGGGACGGTTTCGACATCCTGGTGCACTCGGTCGGCTACGCGCCGCGCGAGGCGATCGAGGGCGAGTACCTGCAGGGCCTGACCCGCGAGAACTTCCGCATCGCCCACGACATCTCCAGCTACAGCCTGGCCGCCCTGGCCAAGGCCGCGCGCCCGATGATGAAGGGCCGCCACGGCAGCATCCTCACGCTCAGCTACCTGGGCGCCGAGCGCGCGCTGGTGAACTACAACGTGATGGGCGTGGCCAAGGCCAGCCTCGAGGCCAACGTGCGCTACCTGGCGCTCAACCTCGGCCCCGAGGGCACCCGCGTGAACGCCATTTCCGCCGGCCCCATCAAGACCCTGGCCGCGGCCGGCATCGCCAACTTCCGCAAGATGCTCGGCCACGTCGAGGAGTACGCGCCGCTGCGCCGCAGCGTCACCATCGAGGACGTCGGCAACGTGGCCGCCTTCCTGTGCTCGGACCTGGCCGCGGGCGTGACCGGCGAGATCACCTACGTGGACGCCGGCTACAACATCCTGGGCATGACCGGCATCGACGGCGTGTAAACCGCGCCGCTTCCGATGCAAAGAAAAAGGCCCGGGAATCCCGGGCCTTTTTCATTCCTGGCGCTGGTGCGGCTCAGAGCCGGTCTTCGGCCACCTTGATGGTGAACTGCTTGCGCAGCGCCTTGACGTAGTCCTGCGCCTCGACCACGGCGCGGGCCTGGGCGAGCTGGTCGAGCAGGGACTTGCGGGTCTCGTCGTCCAGGCCCTCGAGGTCGCCCTGCGTGACGGCGGTGACACCCACCAGCGCATGGCGATCGGGACCCAGGCGGACCATGCCGACCGAGATGCCACCCGCTTCCGGGGCGGGCAGGCGGAAGGCTTCCTCCAGCAGGGCCGGCGGCAGCTGGGCCTGGCGGTTCACGCCGGGCACCGTGGCGACGGTACGACCGACTTCGGTGGCGAGGGCATCGAGCGTCTCGCCCTTGCTGGCGCGCTCCAGCAGCGCCCGGGCCTGGGCCTCGGACGCCTTCGACAGCGCGTCGGCCACGACCTCGGCCTGCACGCGGTCGCGCACCTGGTCGAACGGGATCGCCGCTTCCGGCTCCACTTCGACCACGTGCACCACCACCAGGTGGTTGCTGCCGATCTCGACGGCGTCGCTGACCTGGCGCTCGACGCGCTGGGCGTCGGCGAACGCGGCCGCGCGCACCGCCGGGATGGCGGCGATGCCCTCGCCCGCGGTGCGCGAGAACAGACCGGTGCGCTTGAGCTCCAGGCCCGAGGCCTCGGCCGCCGGCGCCAGCGCGGTCGGGTCGCGGTAGATGCGCTCGATCAGCTGGTTGCTCAGGTCGCTGAAGACGCGGTCGCGTTCGGTGGACAGGTATTCGGCCTCGATCTCGGCGCGCACTTCGTCGAAGCTGCGCTCGCTGCCCGGGGCGAATTCGGTGAGCTGGATGACGTGCCAGCCGTCCGGCGTGCGCACCGGGTCGCTGACCTGGCCGACCTGCTGCATGGCGAACAGCGCTTCTTCGAACGGGCCGGCGAACAGGCCCGCCTCGACAACGCCCAGGGCGCCGCCGTCGGCCTTGGAACCCAGGTCGTCCGAGCTCTCGCGGGCGATGGCCGCGAAGTCGGCACCCGGCTCGCGGGCCTTGGCGGCCAGCCCCTCGGCACGCTCGCGCGCGGCCTGCTCGGCCGCGGCGTCGGCATCGGCCGCCACCGCCACCAGGATGTGCGCGGCCGAACGCTTGGGATCGGTGACGTAGCGGGCGCGCTGCTCCTCGTAACGCTGGCGCAGCGCCTGCTCGTCCACCACGGTCGGCACCTCGAGGGTGGAGCCGTCGATCTCGACGTATTCCACCGCCACCTTTTCCTCGCTGCGGTAACGCGCTGCGTTGGCCTCGTACCAGGCCTGCAGTTCGGCTTCGGTCGGCGCGGCGGGCGCGGCCGGGGTCGGCAGGTCGACCAGCGACAGGTCGCGGGTCTGGCGCGCGAGGCGCAGGTAGGCCTCGAGCTCCGCCTGCGTGGCCAGGCCGGTGTTGGCGACCAGGCTGGGGATGGTGCGGCGGGCCATGTCGGCGCGCACGGTGGCCATGAACTGGGCGTGGTTCACGCCGCGCGCGGCCAGGCCCAGGCGGTACTGGTCCGGGCTGTACACGCCGTCGAGCTGGAATTCCGGCATCTGCTTGAGTTCGGCCGCCAGCTCGGCTTCGCCGATGGTGATGCCGTCGCGCTCGGCGACCATGCCCAGCACTTCCTCGTCGATCATGCCGTCGAGCACCTGGCGCTTGTTGTCCAGGGATTCGAACGCGGCGTAGTCAAAGGCTTCGCCCTGGCGCTCGCGTTCCTGTTGGCGCACCTGTTCGAAGCGACGCTGGAACTGGTCCTGCGGGATCTCGCGGACCTGCTTGCCCCACAGCCAGTACTTGGCCGGGCCTTCGATCTTGGCGGAATAGGTTTCGACCTTCGGGGCGAAGTAGGACTCGATGCCGAAGAAGGCCATCGTGATGATCACCAGGCCCAGGATGATGAAGGCGAGCCAGCCTGAGGACTTGTCGCGGATAGTCTGGAGCATGTGGGCAATGACGTCCGGTGGGAGCCCCGGGCCTTCCGGGGCCTTGGAAAAAACAAGGGCGCCCTTTTGGGGCGCCCTTGGGGATATGGCGGAGTGGACGGGACTCGAACCCGCGACCTCCGGCGTGACAGGCCAGCATTCTAACCGACTGAACTACCACTCCGCGTATCACTTACCTGGTGGGTGCTGAGGGTTTCGAACCCCCGACCCTCGCCTTGTAAGGGCGACGCTCTACCGCTGAGCTAAGCACCCTTCCCAAGGAAGACGCTCAGTTTACAGCATCCTTCAGGGCTTTGCCAGCCTTGAACGCAGGATTTTTCGAAGCCTTGATCTTGATGGTGTCGCCGGTCTGCGGATTGCGGCCCTGGCGGGCGGCGCGCTTGCGGACCGAGAAGGTGCCGAAGCCCACCAGCGTCACGGTGTCGCCCTTCTTGAGGGCCTTGGTGATCGCTTCGATCATCGCATCGACGGCGCGGCCGGCGTCGGCCTTGGACAGCTCGGCGGCGTCGGCGACGGCACCAATGAATTCGGCTTTGTTCATTATTGACTCCCTGAGCGAGTGGAAACCCGCGTTCTTGAAAATCGAGGGCGCCCGGCCTTGGCCTGGGCGAGCCCCGATCCACCTTTACCGCCGCTGCCCGGATGATCCAACGCGCGGCGGATGGGTTGATTTATACCAGCGGCATTTTGCCCGCGCAATAAGCGAAAGCCAGTTATTTCGCGGCTTCCAGCGCTTTTCGCCCCTTCGCTCAGTGCGTCAGGGCGGCGCCGCCGGCGTCCTTGCCTTCCTTGCCGTCGGTGTTGTCGGGCGAGGGTTCGGGCGTCGATTCCGGCGCCAGCGGCCGCACCAGCGCCACGTCCAGCACCTCGTCGATCCACTTGACCGGAATGATCTCAAGGCCTTGGGTGACGTTCTTGGGAATGTCCGCAAGGTCCTTGCGGTTTTCCTCGGGGATCAGCACGGTCCGGATGCCGCCGCGCAGCGCCGCCAGCAGCTTTTCCTTCAGGCCGCCGATGGGCAGCACGCGGCCGCGCAGGGTGATCTCGCCGGTCATGGCGACATCCGCACGCACGGGCACGCCCGACAGCACCGACACCAGGGCCGTCACCATCGCGATGCCCGCGCTCGGGCCGTCCTTGGGCGTGGCGCCCTCGGGCACGTGCACGTGGGTGTCGAACTTCTGGTGGAATTCGGCGTCCAGGCCCAGGCGTTCGCTGCGCGAGCGCACCACGCTGTAGGCGGCCTTCACCGACTCCTGCATCACGTCGCCGAGCTGGCCGGTGAGGATGAGCTGGCCCTTGCCGGGCAGCAGCGAGGCCTCGATCTGCAGCAGGTCGCCGCCGACCTCGGTCCAGGCCAGGCCGGTGACCAGGCCCACTTCGCTCTCCTGTTCCGCGCGGCCGAAATCGAAGCGCTGCACGCCCAGGTACTTGTCGAGGTTCTTCGGCGTGACGCTGACGGCGCTGGCCTTTCCGGCCTTGCGCGGGCCGGCGAGCGCGATTTCCTTCACTACCTTGCGGCAGATCTTCGAGATCTCGCGCTCGAGGTTGCGCACGCCCGATTCGCGCGTGTAGTAGCGCACCATGTCGCGTACGGCGGCTTCGCTGATCTTAAGCTCAGAGGGCTTGAGGCCGTTGGCCTTGAGCTGCTTGGGCAGCAGGTAGCGTTCGGCGATGCCCAGCTTCTCTTCCTCGGTGTAACCCGGGATGCGGATCACTTCCATGCGGTCGAGCAGCGGGCCCGGGATGTTGAGCGAGTTCGCGGTGGCGACGAACATGATCTCCGAGAGGTCGAGGTCGACTTCCAGGTAGTGGTCGTTGAACGCGCTGTTCTGCTCCGGGTCGAGCACCTCGAGCAGGGCCGACGACGGGTCGCCGCGGAAGTCCATGCTCATCTTGTCGATCTCGTCGAGCACGAACAGCGGGTTCTTGCTGCCGATCTTGTTGAGGTTCTGGACGATGCGGCCCGGCATGGAGCCGATGTAGGTGCGGCGGTGGCCGCGGATCTCGGCCTCGTCGCGCACGCCGCCCAGCGACATGCGCACGAACTTGCGGTTCGTGGCCTTGGCGATGGACTGGCCAAGCGAGGTCTTGCCCACGCCCGGCGGACCCACCAGGCACAGGATCGGGCCGCGCATCTGCTTCACCCGCGACTGCACCGCGAGGTATTCGAGGATGCGTTCCTTGACCTTCTCAAGGCCGTAGTGGTCGGCGTCGAGCACTTCCTGCGCGGCCTTGAGGTCCTTGCGCACCTTGCTGCGCTTCTTCCAGGGCACGCCCACCAGCCAGTCGATGTAGTTGCGCACCACGGTGGCCTCGGCCGACATGGGCGACATCTGCTTGAGCTTGTTGAGCTCGGCCTTGGCCTTGGCTTCCACCGCCTTGGGCATGCCGGCGTTGGCGACCTTCTTGGCCAGCTCCTCGAGTTCGTTCGGCGCGTCGTCGATCTCGCCGAGCTCCTTCTGGATGGCCTTCATCTGCTCGTTGAGGTAGTACTCGCGCTGGCTCTTTTCCATCTGCGACTTCACGCGGCCACGGATGCGCTTCTCGATCTGCTGCACGTCGATCTCGCCGTCCACCAGGCCGATCAGCATCTCCAGGCGCTGGCCGACCTCGAGAGTCTCCAGCAGCTGCTGCTTGTCGGACAGGCGCGCGCCCAGGTGGGCCGAGATGGTGTCGGCCAGGCGGCTCGGCTCGTCGATGCCGGAGAGCGTGGTGAGCAGCTCCGGCGGCAGCTTGCGGTTGGTCTTGACGTACTGCTCGAACAGGGTCATCAGCGAGCGCAGGGTGACCTCGAGCTCGCGCTCGTCGCGCTCATGCACCGAGTCCACTTCCTTGCCGGTGGCGGTCAGCGCACCCTCGCGCTCGCCGTAGCCGTCGATGGCCACGCGCGCGCTGCCCTCGACCAGCACCTTGATGGTGCCGTCCGGGAGCTTGAGCAGCTGCAGGACCTGGGCCAGGGTGCCGACCGAATACAGGTCGTCGGCGCCCGGGTCGTCGGTGTCGGGGCTCTTCTGGGCCACCAGCAGGATCTGCTTGTCGCCGGCCATGGCCAGATCCAGCGCCTTGATCGAGCGGTCGCGGCCCACGAACAGCGGGATGACCATGTGCGGGTAGACGACCACATCGCGCAGGGGCAGCACGGGAAGGTCGAGGCGGAGTTCGGGGGTGGGGGTCGTGTCTTGCATGGAAGGCTCCCTCGGGGCCAAACCCCGGTATGGCTCAGGTTATGGGGTCCGGCGGGTCGGCTTGCAAGCTTTTCGCGCCCCAAAAACAACGGGCCGGAAGAACCGGCCCGTATTCAACCACTTGCGCTGCCCCGCTCAGTCGGCGGAAGCGGCCTTGGGGGCCGGCTGGGCGCCGCTGCTGTAGATCAGGTAGGGCTCGGTCTGGTGGTTGATCACCGACTCGTCCACGACGACCTTGCTGACGTTCTCCAGCGACGGCAGCTCGTACATGGTGTCGAGCAGCACCGACTCCATGATGGTGCGAAGGCCACGGGCGCCGGTCTTGCGCTTGAGGGCGCGGCGGGCGATGGCCAGCAGGGCGTCCGGGCGGACCTCGAGTTCGACGCCCTCCATCTCGAACAGCTTCTTGAACTGCTTGGTGATGGCGTTCTTGGGCTCGGTGAGGATCTTCATGAGCGCGGCCTCGTCCAGCTCCTCAAGCGTGGCGACGACCGGCAGGCGGCCGACGAACTCGGGGATCAGGCCGAACTTGATCAGGTCCTCGGGCTCGACCTCGGCCAGCAGCTTGCCGACCTCGACCTTGCGCTCGGAACTCTTCACCTTGGCGCCGAAGCCGATGCCGCCGGCGTCGGTGCTGCGCGCCTGGATGACCTTGTCCAGGCCGGCGAAGGCGCCGCCGACGATGAACAGGATGTTCTTGGTGTCGACCTGCAGGAATTCCTGCTGCGGATGCTTGCGGCCGCCCTGCGGCGGCACCGAGGCCACGGTGCCCTCGATGAGCTTGAGCAGGGCCTGCTGCACGCCCTCGCCCGACACGTCGCGGGTGATGGACGGGTTCTCGGACTTGCGCGAGATCTTGTCGATCTCGTCGATGTAGACGATGCCCTGCTGCGCCTTCTCGACGTCGTAGTCGCACTTCTGCAGGAGCTTCTGGATGATGTTCTCGACGTCCTCGCCGACGTAGCCCGCCTCGGTGAGCGTGGTGGCGTCGGCGATGGTGAACGGCACGTTGAGCAGGCGCGCCAGCGTTTCCGCCAGCAGGGTCTTGCCCGAGCCGGTCGGACCGATGAGCAGGATGTTGGACTTCGACAGTTCGATGTCGTCGTTCTTGATCCGGCTCTCGATGCGCTTGTAGTGGTTGTAAACGGCCACCGACAGCGTCTTCTTCGCGCGCTGCTGGCCGATGACGTACTGGTCGAGGACCTCGAGGATCTCGCGCGGCTTGGGCAGGTGGCTGCGGGCGGCGTGCGCCTTCTCCTCCAGCTCCTCGCGGATGATGTCGTTGCACAGTTCGACGCATTCATCGCAGATGAACACGCTGGGGCCCGCGATCAGCTTGCGCACCTCGTGCTGGCTCTTTCCGCAGAAGGAGCAATAGAGGATCTTGCTGCTGTCGCCGGAACGGCCCTGGCGGTCTTCGGTCATGCTTACGCTGCCCTGGTGGAATGGGTCGGGGTCGAGAATATCACAGGCCGCGAAACGCAGAACCCCGGCCCGGCAGGGCCGGGACAGGGCGTGAAGACCGCGTCTACGGAGGCCTCAGGAGGCCTGGATGGTGTCGTCGGGACGACGGTCGAGCACCGCGTCCACCATGCCGTAGGCCTTGGCGGCTTCGGCATCCATGAAGTTGTCGCGGTCGGTATCCTTGGCGATGCGCTCGATCGGCTGGCCGGTGTGCTTGGCCAGCACGCCGTTCAGGCGGTCGCGCAGGGTCAGGATTTCGCGGGTGTGGATCTCGATGTCGCTGGCCTGGCCCTGGAAGCCACCCAGCGGCTGGTGGATCATCACGCGCGCGCTGGGCAGGATGTAGCGCTTGCCCGCGGCGCCGGCGGCCAGCAGGAGCGAGCCCATGCTGGCGGCCTGGCCGACGCAGATCGTGCTCACATCCGGCTTGATGAACTGCATGGTGTCGTAGATCGCCATGCCCGAGGTGACCACGCCGCCCGGCGAGTTGATGTACAGGCTGATGTCCTTCTCGGGGTTTTCGGCCTCGAGGAACAGCAGCTGGGCGACGATGACGTTGGCCATGTAGTCGTCGATCGGGCCGACCAGGAAGATCACGCGCTCCTTGAGCAGGCGCGAGTAGATGTCGTACGCCCGTTCGCCGCGGCTGGTCTGTTCGACCACCATCGGCACCAGGTTCAAGCCCTTGATCGGATCCATGCCCGCGTTCCTCCGTTGTGGCCGCCTCTGGCGGCCGGACGCATCAGTTCGGAAAAGCCCACGGCCTGCTCGGTGGCATTGGCGCGCTCGGCGATCCAGTCGATCACCTGCTCTTCCATCACGCGGTTGCGCAGGCTGGACATGAGATTGGGGTCGTTGCGGTAAAGTTCAACGACCTGGCCCGGGTCCTCGTAGGTCGAGGCGATCAGCTGCAGGGTTTCGGTGACGCGCTTGTTGTCGAGCTTGAGGTTGTTCTGGCGGGCCACCTCACCCACCAGCAGGCCCGCGGCAACGCGGTTGCGGGCGGCGTCCATGAACTGGGCGGCCTCGAACCTGGCGTTCGGCTGGCCCTGCTGGCGCGCCTGCTGCATCGCGGCGGCGGCCATGCTGCGGGCCTCGGCCTCGATCAGGCGCGGCGGCAGCTCGACGCCGGCGTAGGCGGCGACCAGCTTGCTGGCCACTTCCGCGCGCAGGCGCTGCATCAGGTTGCCCTTGAGCTCGCGCTCGAGGTTGGCGCGCACTTCCTTGCGGAACTGCTCGAGCTTGCCACCCTTGATGCCGAAGCTCTTCACGAAGGCTTCGTCGAGCTCGGGCAGCTTGGGCGCCGACACCTTGGCGGCCTTGAGCGTGACCTTGGCGGACTTGCCGGCCAGGTCGGCGACGCGCCAGGTGTCCGGGAAGGTCACTTCGACCTCGACTTCGTCACCGGCCTTCATGCCGGCCAGGCGCGCTTCGAGCTCCGGGTACATCACGTTCGAGCCGATCACGGTGGCGCCGCGCTCGACGCCCTCGGCGGGCACGCGGGCCTCGGCGGTGACGGCGAAGGTCTCGACCTGGACCAGGTCGCCGGCCTCGGCGGCACGTTCGACCGGTTCCCAGCTGCGACGCTGCTGGCGCAGGGTTTCGATCATCGCGTCGATGTCGCTTTCTTCGATCGACGACGTGGTGCGCACGATCTGCAGCTTCGCCGGGTCGATGGCGCCGAATTCCGGCACGACTTCGAAGGTGGCGGTGTAGCGGATCTCGCCGGCGTCACCGGCCGGTTCGGCCTTGACCTCCGGGTTGCCCGCGACCTGCAGGTTCTCCTGGCGGATGGCTTCGCCCAGGCTCTCGCGGATCAGCTCGCCGTAGGCCTCGTTGCGGACCTGGGCGCCGAAGCGCTGTTCGATGACCTTGGTCGGGACCTTGCCCTTGCGGAAGCCCTTGATGTTGGCGGTGCTCGCCAACTCGCGCAGGCGGTTGCCCACCACGCCTTCCAGGCGTTCGGCCGGGAGGCTGACGGTGAGGCGGCGTTCCAGATTGGCGGTGTTCTCAAGCGAGACTTGCATGTTCACTCCTGCGACCGCGCCGTTTTGTGGGCGCGAAAATGAAAAAACCCGCGGAGCCCCGGCTCGTCCCCGCGCCTCCGTTGCCGGTTGGTGCGAAAGGAGAGACTCGAACTCTCACGGGTTGCCCCACTGGAACCTAAATCCAGCGCGTCTACCAGTTCCGCCACTTTCGCAACGCCGCGCGGGATCGATTCATCGGGAAGATGGTGGGCCGTGTAGGATTCGAACCTACGACCTATTGATTAAGAGTCAACTGCTCTACCAACTGAGCTAACGGCCCGTAATCTTCCCGCCGAAGCGGCTGCGACGCGACATTATGCCGCGCTTGGAACTGGGGTGGAAGACGGGATTCGAACCCGCGACCCTCGGAATCACAATCCGATGCTCTAACCGACTGAGCTACATCCACCGCTGTAAAACCACCCTGCCTCCCGCCACCCTGCCTGGCGCGCCCGGCAGGACTCGAACCTGCAACCGCCGGCTTAGAAGGCCGGTGCTCTATCCGGTTGAGCTACGGGCGCCTGCCGGGATGATACCGGTCGGTCCCCGCCGCATCCATGCGGATTGCAGGATCCGGAGTGCAGCCGCCTGGTCGGGGCAGAGGGATTCGAACCCACGACATCCAGCTCCCAAAGCTGGCGCTCTACCAGGCTGAGCTATACCCCGGCGGTGAAGCCGACGCCTGAACAAGCGCGCCGCAGGAGTCTCACTGTACGGGGGTGCCGGCTTTCGGCGCAACGCGCCTGGGCCGGAACCTCCGAACAAAAAGGGTGCCGAAGCACCCTGTTTGCATTAGTGGCGCGCCCGGAGAGATTCGAACTCCCGACCACCAAGTTCGTAGCCTGGTGCTCTATCCAGCTGAGCTACGGGCGCGCAGAACGGAAATTATGGGGTACAGCGTCCAACTCGTCAATACTTCGAAGACGAATTTTTTCGCAGCACCGCAAACACACCACCAGTTCCAGGCATGCCACCGGGTGGAAAAAATCGCCGCCGTTGGGGGGGGGGTGGGCCACCGGGGGGGGGTGGGGGGTTAGGTCCCGCGGGTTAGGGTTTTTCCCGATAATAACGGATGAGAGGG
>JAIBEO010000159.1 GCA_019459185.1 Rhizobium sp.
CCCCCGGCGCCGGTCCCTGACTTGGGACAAGAACCAAAGAAAAGGCCGGGCGCGGGGCCCGGCCTTTATCATCACGCGGTTGTTTCAGGCTTGCGGCGCTTCCGCGGCGTCAGGTGTCGGGGGGGTGAACTGCACCTGCACGCTCACCCATCCCTCGACCTTCTTGCCGTCGTTGCCATTACGGCCGGCATTGAATCGCCATTGGCGGGCCGCTTCCACCGCGGCCGCATCAAACACGCCCTCGGGTTTCGAATGCTTGACCTTGACCTCGCGTGGCACGCCGTCCTCGCCCACCAGCAATTCCAACACCAGCAGGCCGCCGATGCCTTCGGCCGCCGCGGCCGCCGGATACTTGGGCTTCGTCAGAACGTCCTGATCGGTCACGACTTGGAGCGGCGGGGGCGTGGGCGCCACCGGCTGCACCGCCCACGCAGCGAACGTGGCCAGCGCCATCGAGGCGGCGATCAGGGCGCTGGCGACGCGGGCGCGGCCGGCGGAGGGCAGGGGCAGCTTGAGCATGGCGATTCTCTCCTTGAGCGGGTGGCTGGATTGCCAGTGGCAACCCAGCGGCAGGCCGAAGTCCGCCAGCTGGGTCTTGAGCATCACCTCGCCGTAGCGGCGGCGGGCGTCGGGGTGGCGGGCGAGCACGGCGGCGTCGCAGGCCAGTTCCTGGTCGAACCGGAAACGGGCGGCGGCCAGGTGGAGCAGCGGGTTGAACCAGAAAACGCAGCGCAGCAGGGAGCACAGCGCCTGCGCGGGCAAGTCGCCGCGACGCAGATGCTGGCGTTCGTGTTCCAGCACCAGCGCCTGTTCTTCCGGCGAATAGCGGCGGCTGAAGTCGGCGGGCAGCACCAGCCGCGGCCGCCACAGGCCGATGACGGCCGGGCCCAGCGGTGCGCCGTCGTCGTCCTCACTCGCGTCACGTGCGCGAAGTTGGCGATGGAAGCGCCACTGCCGGGCCGCGCACCCCAGCGCTGTCGCGAGGGCGCCGGCCCGCCAGAGCGCCGGCCAAGGATTGCCGGGGCCCCCC
>JAIBEO010000162.1 GCA_019459185.1 Rhizobium sp.
CAGCCGCGAAGCTCTTCGCGGAAGGCTTCGCGGCTGAAGCCGCTCCTACAGAAGCCAGGTCCCGATTCCAGCACAGCGGACGGCCTTCGGGGTCGCGGGCGAACAGGCCGTCGTCGGCGCCGCCCGGGTTGCGCACCACCAGCCAGTGCGCGTTGGTGAAGTTCACAAGGTAATCGAGGTCGATCCGGTCGGCCTTGAGCAATTCATGGATCAGCGCGAAGGCGAGCAGCCCGTCGGTGCCGGGCCGGATGCCGATCCATTCGTCGGCGATGGCGCCGTAACCGCTGCGCACCGGGTTCACCGCCACCACCTTGGCGCCGCGGCCCTTGAGCTGGCCCAGGCCGAGCTTGATCGGGTTGGAGTCGTGGTCTTCGGCCACGCCCCAGAGCATCAGGTACTTCGTGTGTTCCCAGTCGGGCTCGCCGAATTCCCAGAAGCTGCCGCCCAGCGTGTAAAGCCCGCCGGCGGCCATGTTCACCGAGCAGAAACCGCCGTGCGCGGCGTAGTTGATCGTGCCGTACTGCTGCGCCCACCAGCCGGTGAGGGCCTGGCTCTGGTCGCGGCCGGTGAAGAAGGCCAGGCGGTCGGGGTCGCGTTCGCGCGCCTCGAGCAGCCAGCCGGCGGCCAGGGACAGGGCCTCGTCCCACTCGATTTCCCGGAATTTGTTCTCGCCGCGTTCGCCCACCCGCAGCAGCGGCTTGTCCAGCCGCGCGGGGGAGTAGTGCTGCAGGATGCCGGCCGAGCCCTTGGCGCAGAGCACGCCGCGGTTCACCGGGTGCGCCGGGTTGCCTTCGATGTAGCGCACGCGGTCGCCGCGCAGGTGCACGTTGATGCCGCAGCGGCAGGCGCACATGTAGCAGGTCGTCTGCCGGACCTGGTCGCCCACGGGTGTTTGCAGGTCGAGGTCGGGCTCGCGCATGGCGGGCATTGTGCCAGTGGCGGGGCGGGGGCAGGAACTGCCATCCTAGGCATCTCGAACGCGACAGCCGGAACGCCCCCAGCCATGGACCGCTACGAGCGCATCCTCGCCCTGCACCGAAGCCTCAAGACCGCCCGCTACCCGGTGCCGATCCGGCGCCTGATGGAGGAGCTGGCGTGTTCGCGCGCCACGCTCTACCGCGACATCGCCTTCCTGCGCGACGCACTCGGCGCGCCGATCGAAAGCGAAGGCGAGGGCAGCATCCGCTACGACGAAAAGGAAGCCGAGCGCTTCGAGCTCCCTGGCCTTTGGCTCAACTCCGACGAACTGCACGCGTTGCTGGCCGCGCACCAGCTGCTCGACCGCACCGGGCAGGGCGTGCTTTCCAGCGCGCTGGCGCCGCTCAAGGGCCGCATCGAAACCCTGCTGGCGCAGCAGGCCGGCGGCAAGCGCTGGCCGGTGGAGCGCGTGCGGGTCATCGCCAGCGGCGTGCGCCGGCGCGACGAGCTGGCCTTCCGGCTGGTGGCCAGCGCGGTGCTCGACCGCCGGCAGCTGGAGTTCGACTACCTGGCGCGCTCCACCAACGAACGCACCCACCGCAAGGTGTCGCCGCAGCGGCTCACGCACTACAAGGACAACTGGTACCTCGACGCCTGGGACCACGAGCGCGAGGCGCTGCGCAGCTTCTCGGTGGACCGCGTGCAGCACGCGCGCATCCTCGAAGGCACCGCGCGCGACCTGCCCGACGAGGAGCTCAACCAGCACCTGGCCTCGAGCTACGGCATTTTTTCCGGCGCGCCCAAGGGCACGGCCACGATCGTTTTTTCGGCCAAGGCCGCGCGCTGGGTGGCCGACGAACACTGGCATTCGAAGCAGGAGGGCCGCTTCCTGCCCGACGGCCGCTACGAGTTGCGTCTGCCCTACAGCAATGCCAAGGAACTGCTGATGGACGTGCTGCGCTACGGCGCCGACGCCGAAGTGGTGGAGCCGGCCGCGCTGCGCGCCCAGGTGCGCACCATGCTGCAGTTGGCGCTGTCGGCGTATGAGCGCTGAAGACGCCGGCCGCAGCCGCCCGCACGGCCACCGGGTGGCGCTGGTGCTGGGGGCTGGAGGCGCGCGCGGCATCGCCCATGTCGGCGTGATCCAGGCGATCGAGGCGCGTGGTTACGAAATCGCCGGCATCGCCGGGGCTTCGATGGGTTCGCTGGTGGGCGGCATCTACGCCGCGGGCCGGCTGAAGGAGTACGCGGAATGGGCCTGCGCGCTCGAACGCGGCGACGTGCTGCGGCTGCTGGACTTCGTCTACGGCTATCCGGGCCTGATCCGCGGCGACCGCGTGATCGCCGCGTTGCGCGAACTGGTGGGCGACCACCTGATCGAAGAACTGCCGATCCCCTTCACGGCCGTGGCTACCGATCTGGCCTGCCAGCGCGAGGTGTGGCTGACGCGCGGAAAGCTGTTCGACGCGATCCGCGCTTCCATCGCCATACCGATGATCTTCACGCCGGCGGTGTTCGAGGGCCGCGAGCTGGTGGACGGCGGCCTGCTGGCGCCGGTGCCCATCGCCGCCACGCGGCAGATGCGGGTGGACCGCGTGATCGCGGTGGACGTGAACGGCCCGGTGCCCTGGGCCAACCCGGGGCTGGAGCCGCGGGCCGAGGAAGTGGTGGCCGGGCACGCGGAGGAAGATGAAGTCGGCGCTACCGACGATGGGCCGGAAGGCCTGCGCGATCGCATGGCTTCGATCTGGGAGTCGATCGCGGCATCGGTGACGCCGGCGCGCGCCGGCAAGGTGAAGAGCCGCGGCGTGATGGACCTGATGTCGCGCTCGCTCGACACGATGCAGGCGCACATGGCGCGCGTGCAGCTGGCCCAGGACCCGCCGGACCTCCTGATCCAGCTCTCCCGCGAAGCCGCCACCTTCTACGAATTCTGGCGCGCCGGCGAACTGGTCGAAAAGGGCCGCCAAGCCGCCGAAAAAGCCCTCGACGCCGCCGGCCTGTGAACCAGGTTGATTTTATCCAACCAGGTTGACCCGCGTTGAGGAAAATGAACCGGGTTGGATAAAATAAACCTGGTTCACAGGCCGGCGGGGGGGGGGGGGTTTTGGGCGGCGTGGCGGCGCGGTTAG
>JAIBEO010000175.1 GCA_019459185.1 Rhizobium sp.
CCGGCCCCTTGCCGGCCGCGCTGGCGGGGTGCCCCGGCGTGCGGCCGCAAAACCCCCGGCCGCGCCCCGCGGGGGCGTGTGCTTCTGGCCTCTGGGCGCCGGCGCCGGCGCCGGCTTCGGCACCAGCCGCAGGTGGTGGAAGTCGAAGCTGAAGTCGGTCAGCGAGGACACCGCTTCCAAACGCAGCTCGCGCACCTTGCCGTCGGGCGTGAGGTCGAAGCTGGCGAAGGCGTCGGCGTTGAGCGCGCGGTCGTGCCAGCGCACCAGGAAGGTGTCGTGCTGCCAGTGCTCGAGCGTGCCGGCCAGCGCCGCCGTCTTGGCGAAGCGCATCACCAGCGCCTTGCCTTCCAGCGCCACGGTGACGTCGCCGTACCACGGGTCTGCGTAGGTCGCGGCATAGGCCGACAGCGGCAGCGAGGGTTTGCTGCGCTTGTCGCGTGCGGCCTGGTGCGCCGTCCACTTTTCGTCGGCGCCCGAGCGGGCCTTGGCCACGGCCGCGGCGTAGGCCGCCACCCAGTCGGTGTCGGGTGCCTGCAGGTAGTGGTCCAGCGCTTCCATGGTGACGGCGTTGAAGGCGGCGCCGACTTCCTGGTTGGTGAGCACCACGATGCCCAGGTCCAGCTGCGGCACCAGCGTCACGCGCGACACCATGCCCGGCCAGCCGCCGGTGTGCCACACCAGCTTCTTGCCGCGGTAATCGCTGAGCGACCAGCCCTCGCCGTAGCCGGCGAACTGCGGCAGCGACGGCGCCAGGGCCGGCACGGCGGGTTCGGCGGGGATGCGGATGGGCGTCACCAGCTCCCACATCGCGCGGTGGCGTTCGGCGCTGAACAGGCGGCGCTCCTGGCCGGCCTCGTCCTTGCCCAGCACGCCGCCGGCCAGCTGTACGCGCATCCACTTCGCCAGGTCGTTGACGCTGGCGTAGATGCCACCCGCGCCCTGGTTGTTGCTCCAGGTCATCGGCGGCACCGTCACCAGCGGGCCGGTGAAGCCCGGCTGGGCGTGGCCAACCGCGGCGTTGGCGCCGGGCGGCAGGAAATCACTGTTCACCACGGTGTCGCGCATGCCCACCGGCGCGAAGATGCGCTCGCGCAGGAAATCGCCGTAGGCCTGGCCCGAGACTTCCTCGATCACCAGCTGCGCCACCGCGTACAGCACGTTGTCGTAGGCGTAGTCGGCGCGGAAGCTGGTGGCCAGCGGCACGTGCCGCAGCCGCTGCACGATTTCGCGGGTGGAATACTGCGTGGTCGGCCAGAACAGCAGGTCGCCGGCGCCCAGGGCCAGGCCGCTGCGGTGGGTGAGCAGGTCGCGCAGGCGCATTTCCCGCGTCACGAACGGGTCGCTCATCTGGAACCAGGGCAGGTGGTCGATGACGCGGTCGTCGAGCGAAAGCTTGCCCTCGTCGGCCAGGATCGACAGCGCCGCCGAAGTGAAGGCCTTGGTCTGCGAGGCGATGGCGAAGCGCGTGTCGGCGTCCACCGGCGCCGGCTGGCCCTGTTCGCGCACGCCGAAGCCTTCGGCGTACACCAGCTCGCCGTCCTTGACGATAGCGACGGCGATGCCCGGCACCTCGAAGGTCTTGCGCGCCGCCTCCGCCACCGGCGTCAGGTCGGGGGCGGTGGCGAAGGCCGGCAGCGCGGCCAGCAGCAGGGGCAGGGCGAGGGCGGGGGTGCGCAAGGGGCGGCTCCGGTGGAAGGGTCCGCCCGATTATGCCCAAGGCCCGGCCGCGGGTTTCAGTCCAGCGGCGGCAGGTCGAACACCAGCACTTCGGCATCGCGGCCGGCGCGCAGGGTGATCCGCGGTTCGTCGCGCAGTTTGAGCGCGTCACCCGCGCCCAGTGCCTGGCCGTTAACTTCCAGCGCGCCGCGCACCACGTGCACGTAGCCCAGCCGGCCGGCGGCCAGCGCCAGATCCGCGCTTTCCTCGCCGTCGAACAGGCCGGCGTACATCCGCGCGTCCTGGTGGATGTCCACCGAACCCTCGGCGCCGTCGGGGCTGACCACCAGGCGCAGGCGGCCGCGCTTTTCGGCGTCGGTGAAGGTCTTCTGTGCGTAACCCGGCTTCACGCCCATGAACTTCGGGATGATCCAGATCTGCAGGAAGTGCGTGCTGCCGGTGGCGCTGTGGTTGAACTCCGAGTGCGTCACGCCGGTGCCGGCGCTCATGCGCTGCACTTCGCCGGGCACGATGCTGGCGGCGTTGCCCATCGAGTCCTTGTGGCCCAGCGCGCCGTCGATGACGTAGCTGATGATCTCCATGTCGCGGTGGCCGTGCGTGCCGAAGCCCTGGCCGGCGGCCACGCGGTCTTCGTTGATCACGCGCAGCGGGCCCCAGTGAACGTGCGCCGGGTCGCGGTAATCGGCGAACGAGAAGCTGTGCCAGGAATCGAGCCAGCCGTGGTTGGCATGGCCGCGCTCGGCGGCGGGGCGCAGGGCGATCACCGGGCACCGCCCTGGGCCGGGGCGCGCTGCGCGGCGAGACCGGTGACCAGCAAGAGCAGGGCGAGGCCCAGGCGGCCAAGCAGGAGGTAGGCGGTATTCATGGCGGGCTCCGATGGGGCGGTGCGTTGGGCTTGGCGCACAGTATTCGCCGCGACACGGAAGGCATCAATATGGCAAAAAGAGAAGCTATCGTTGCATTTTGGTCAACAAACGGGGTCTGCAGGGCAGGGCGGTGCGACTTGCGGCCCATGCCGCGGGTGCCGGCGCGCCCTAGGCTCCGGGTCTTGCCCCCGGGATCGGAGCCCGCCCCATGCGCTTGAAATGGCTGTTCACCTCAGGGCTGCTGGCCCTGTTGCTGCCCATGGCCGCGATGGCCGCCAGCCTCGGCCTGCTGGCGCCCGTGGTCGAACAGGGCGCGCCGCTCACCCGCCCCGACGCGAGCGGCCGCCCGGTGCCGGTGGTGACCCGCGTGGACGCGGGCCCGCTGCACGACGCCCTGCAGCGCGAGGCGAGCGAAGGCTTCACCGCCACGATGCTGGCCCTGGACGCACAGGCGCAGCAGCTGGCCGGCGCCTCATCCCCCGCGCCGACCTGGCTCTACCTGTCGGCGGAGGACGGCGGTTTCGCCCGCCGCGGCTTCTGGCTGCGCGAGGACGGCGGCGAGCGCTACCTCGACGAGCCCTTCGTGGACCTGGTGGTGGACGCCGACAGCGTCGCCGACGGCAGTTTCGAGGAAATCTTCGCGCACGAACTGGGCCACGTATTCCTGCGACGGCTGCTGCCGGGCCTGCCCAAGGGCCATTCGACCACGCCGCACCATGCCTACACGCTCACCGACTACCCCACGGCCTTCGACGAAGGCTTCGCCATCCATTTCCAGCTGCTGGCGCGCCGGCTCACCCGCAACGCGGCGCTGGCGGCGCAAGACCAGGGGTTCGACACGCGGCCCTACCTGCCGCACTGGCAGAGCAACCGCGACCGCACGCTGCGCATCGACGGCGTGCGCCGCAACCTGTTCGTGCACGCGCAGCGGCCGTTCGAGGGCGGGGGCGATGCGCTGGCGCGCGAGACGCTCAGCCCGGAATTCGCCGCCGCGCGCCTGCGCAACGGCCAGCAGATGCTCAGTTCGGAAGGCGTGGTGGCCACGCTGTTCCACCGCTGGATCGGTCCGGTGACGGAAGCGGGCGTGGTGGCGGCGTACACGCCCTGGTTCGAAGTCTTCATGGCGCTGCAGCGGCGGGAACTCCGGCCCGACTCCCCGCTGCCCACCCTGCTGCTGCGTGTGCTGCATTCGCGCGACCCGCAGGCGGGTGGCCGCGCCATCGGCCTGTTCGTGGACACCACGTACGGCGCAACGATGGATCCGTCGATGGCGCTGCGCGCCGGCGCCCTGGCGGAAGCCGGCGCGTCCGGCAACGTCGAGGCCTTCGTGGGCCAGCTCGGACCGGCCCGCGAGGCCCTGTCGGCCCTGCGCACCCGCGCCCGGCAGGAACCCGCCTCGCTGGATGCGGCGCTGGGGCCCGGGCTCTGGCTGCTGTCGGAAGGCGAGCCCGCGCTGGCGGTGAACCTCAATACGGCCGGCGCCGCCGAGTTGCAGGCCCTGGGTCTGCCGGCGCCGGCTGCCGCACGCCTGCTCGGCAGTCGCGAGGCACGGGGGGCCTTCCATGACATTCCCGACGTGGTGGCGCGCGGCCAGCTCGACACCGTCGCGGCCGTCGCGCTGCACGCGCGCGCGGCGGCCCAGGCCGCCGCGGGGGCGCGCGCGCGCCCCAGAGCCCCGTGCCTCAGGCCAGCCCCAGCGGGCGCGCCGACCGCGCCAGCGGGGCGGCCCAGGGGTGGTTGGCGGCG
>JAIBEO010000189.1 GCA_019459185.1 Rhizobium sp.
GGCTATTGGGGTCATCGCCCACTCAATTCAAGATCGGCAGGCCGGATAACAACCACCCCCCTTTTATCAGGCCCAGTCACACCATCCCCCCCGCCCCCTGCGGCTGGCCCCCGGCCGACGCGCGCGGCCGCACCGGCCGGCGCGCGTTCCTTGCCATCCGCTTCGCCCGCGTCAGTCGCGCGACTGCAGCTTGGCCAGCAGGCGCAGGATCTCCAGGTACAGCCAGACCAGGGTGACCACCAGGCCGAAGGCGCCGTACCACTCCATGTACTTCGGCGCGCCGGCTTCGGCGCCCGATTCGATGAAGTCGAAGTCCAGCACCAGGTTCAGCGCGGCGATGACCACCACGAAGGCGCTGAAGGCGATGCCCATCAGGCTCGACTCATGGATGAAGCCCATGCCATCGAAGCCGAACAGGCGCATGCCCATGTTCACCAGATAAAGCAGGGCGATGCCGCCGGTGGCAGCCACGACGCCGAGCTTGAAGTTCTCGGTGGCCTTGATGAGGCCCGACTTGTAGGCCATCAGCAGCGCCGCCAGCACGCCCAGCGTCAGCATCACCGCCTGCATGACGATGCCGGGGAAACGCGCCTCGAAGAAGGCCGAGATGCCGCCCAGGAACAGGCCCTCGAGCAGCGCGTACATCGGCGCGGTCACCGGCGCCCAGGTTTTCTTGAACACCGTGACGATGGCCAGGATGAAGCCGCCGATGCCGCCCGCCAGCATCCAGGGCATCACCGCGCCGGGATTCATCGGGTCGTACAGGCTCCAGGTATAGGCGGCGGTGGCCACCGCGAGCAGCAGCAGGAAGCCGGTCTTGTTGACCGTGCCGTTGAGCGTCATCACCTGGGACGCGTCGCGGGAGACGACCTGGCCGCTGCCGACGTCGAGGAAGGTGTTTTGATTGAGGGCGGGGTTGCCGCTGCGCATCGCTTGGCTCCGGTGGCGTGGTGCCCGGATGCTAGCCCATGCCGGGGGGCGCGGCCAGCGTCCGGGCCAGCGCCAGCGCCGCCGGGAAATCGGGCACGCGGTGCACCAGGCCCGCATGCGGCAGGTGCATGCGGTCGAGCACTTCGGTGGGCTGCGGCTGCAGGCCGGACACCACCAGCACGATGCCCTGGCGCCCGCAGCGTTCGGCCAGCGCGTGCAGGGCGTGCACGCCGCTGGCGTCGACGAAGGGCACCTGGCCCATGCGCAGGATGAAGACCCTGGGCGGGGTGGGGAAGCGGTCCATGAGGTTGTCGAGCCGGTTGGCCGCGCCGAAGAACAGCGGACCGCTGAACCGGAACACTTCCACGCCCTCGGGCAGGGCCGCGCGCTGGCCGGCGTCCGCGCCGGCTTCGTCCTCGTCGCCCGCCTCGAACAGCTTCACGCCCGAACTTACCTCGAACAGCCCCGCCATCCGGTGCATGAAGGCGAAGGCCGCCACCACCATGCCGACCTCGATGGCCAGCGTCAGGTCCACGAACACCGTGAGCAGGAAGGTGAGCAGCAGCACCAGCCGGTCGCCGCGCGGCGCCGCGCGCAAGATGTGCCGGAAGGCGCCGTGTTCGCTCATGTTCCAGGCCACCACCACCAGCACGCCGGCCAGCGCCGGCAGCGGCACGTAGCTGGCCAGCGGCGCCGCCACCAGCACGAAGCCCAGCAGGAAAGCCGCATGCAGCATGCCCGCCACCGGCGTGCGGCCGCCGGCGCGGATATTGGTGGCGGTGCGGGCGATGGCGCCGGTGGCCGGCAGCCCGCCGAACAGCGCCGAACCAACATTCGCCGCGCCCTGGGCGATGAGCTCGGTGTTCGAGCGGTGCTTCGCACCCGTCATGCCGTCGGCCACCACGGCCGAGAGCAGCGATTCCACGCCGGCGAGGAAGGCGATGGTGAAGGCCGCCGGCAGCAGTTCCAGCAGGCGCGCCAGGCCCAGTTCCGGCAGCCGGAAGGTGGGCAGCGCGCTGGGGATGCCGCCGAAGCGCGTGCCGATGGTGTCCACCGGCAGGTTCAGCAGCGCCACCGCGGCCGAAGCCAGCACCACCGCCGCCAGGAAACCCGGCGTCGCCGCCGACAGCCGGCGCAGCCCCAGGATCACCGCCACGCAGCCCAGGGCCAGGCCCAGGGCCCAGGGGTTGAAGCCGCCGAGGTTCGTGGCCAGCACCTGCAGCTTGGGCAGGAAGGCGGCCGGCACGTCGCGCAGCGGCAGGCCCAGCAGTTCCTGCAACTGGCTGGCGAAGATGATCACCGCGATGCCGGCGGTGAAGCCGGTCACCAGCGGCTGCGGCATGTATTTCATCAGCGCGCCCACCCGCAGCAGGCCCGCCAGCACCAGCAGCACGCCGGCCATGGCCGTGGCCAGCACCAGACCGTCGAAGCCATGGGTGGCGATGATGGCGTAGACGATGGGGATGAACGCGCCGGTGGGGCCGCCCACCTGGAAACGCGAGCCGCCGAGCGCGGAAATCAGGAACCCGGCGACGATGGCGGTGACCAGGCCGGTGGCCGGGTCGGCGCCGCTGGCCACCGCCAGGGCCATCGCCAGCGGCAGCGCCACCACCGCCACGGTGAGGCCGGCGACGGCGTCGGCGCGCAGCGTGGCGGCGTCGTAGCCCTCGCGCAGCATCGTCAGCAGCTTGGGCTGGAAGACGGGCGTGCTGCGCGGGGGCAGGGGGTTCATGGCGCCTGTGGCCGGCCCTTCGCCAACCACCAGAAGTGGTCGAGTACCGCGGCTTTGCCCTTGCCGGGGCGGTACGCATTCGCCAGCGCGCCGGCCACGTAGTCGGTGGCGTTGGCGCAGGCCTCGGGCAGCGCCTGGCCGCGGCACAGGTTGGCGGCGATGGCCGAGGCCAGGGTGCAGCCGGTGCCGTGGCCTTCGACGTCCAGGCGCGGGTGTTCGAATTCGAGCAGCACGTGGCCGTCGTCGAAGCGGTCCACCATGGCGCCGGTGCCGGGCAGGTGGCCGCCCTTGAGCAGCACGGCCTTGGCGTCGAGCGCCAGCAGTTCCACCAGCGCGGCCTCGGCGGCCTCGTCGTCGGCGATGGCGTGGCCGAGCAGCAGTTCCGCCTCGGGGATGTTGGGCGTGAGCACGGTGGCCAGCGGCAGCAGGCGTTCGCGCAGGGCCTGCAGGGCGTCGTCGGCCAGCAGCTTGGCGCCGGAAGTGGCCACCATCACCGGGTCTAGCACGACGGCCGCGGGGCGGTGCGCCTCGAGCGCGTCGGCCACGGCGTGGATGATGTCGGCGGTGGCGAGCATGCCGAGTTTCACCGCGCCGATGCGGAAGTCGTCGAAGCAGGCGTCGATCTGGGCGCGCAGGAAATCCGCCGGCGGCACGTGCACCGAGGTGACGCCGCGGGTGTGCTGGGCGGTGAGCGCGGCCAGCGCGCTCAGGCCGTGCACGTGGTGCGCGGCGAAGGTCTTGAGGTCGGCCTGGATGCCGGCGCCGCCGCCGGAATCGGAGCCGGCGATGGTCAGGGCGCAGACGGTGCGGTGGCTCATGGCGCGATTGTGCCCGCGACCACCTGCCGGTGGCGATAGACCGCGTAACCCAGGCCGGTGGCGCCGGTGAGCGCCGCCGGCAGGTACAGCGCCGCGTACTGCCAGTGGCCGAAGGCCAGCGCGCCCAGCACGCCGCCACCCAGGAAGCTGCTGATGATCACCAGGCACAGCCAGAGCCGCCGCCGCGCCACCGGCAGCCCGCGCAGCGCGTGGCCGACCATGATGCCCAGGTCGGTGAACATGCCGCTGACGTGCGAGGTGCGCACCACCGCGCCGCTGTAGGTGGTGGCCATGGCGTTCTGCAGCCCGATGGCCCCGGCCGCCAGCAACGGGCCCGCGAACAGCCCGCGCTGGAACAGCGGCACGGCCGCGGCCAGCAGCGCCGCTTCGATGGCCAGCGCCACGCCGTAGCGCCGACCCAGCCGCAGCACGCTGTCCTGGATGAGCAGGCCACCGAGCGCCGCGCCGCCCACGAACGCCAGCACCATGCCCGCCAGTTGCCCGGCCGCGGTGCCGCGCCCTTCGGCCAGCGCCGCGCCGAACAGCGTGGTGGTGCCGGTGAGGTGGGTGATGGCCTGGTGCTCGAAGCCCAGGTAGCCCACCACGTTCACCATGCCCGCGACCACGGCCAGCGCCGAGGCGCCGACCCAGACCCAGGTGGCCAGCCGCTCCGCCATGGCCTCAGAGCACCTCGGAGGCGTAGTCGGCCAGGCGCGAACGCTCGCCGCGGCGCAGGGTGATGTGCGCGCTGTGGTTCCAGTTCTTGAAGCGGTCCACGGCGTAGGTGAGGCCCGAGGTGGTTTCGGTGAGGTAGGGCGTGTCGATCTGCTCGACGTTGCCCATGCAGATGATCTTGGTGCCCGGGCCGGCGCGGGTGATGAGCGTCTTCATCTGCTTGGGCGTCAGGTTCTGCGCCTCGTCGACGATCACCCAGCGGTTGAGGAAGGTGCGGCCGCGCATGAAGTTCATCGAGCGGATCTTGATGCGGCTGGCCAGCAGTTCGTTGGTGGCGCCGCGGCCCCAGCTGCCGTGGTCCTCGGTGTGGGTGAGCACTTCGAGGTTGTCGGTGAGCGCGCCCATCCACGGCGTCATCTTTTCCTCTTCCGTGCCGGGCAGGAAGCCGATGTCCTCGCCCACGCTCACCGTGGCGCGGGTCATGATGATCTCGCGGTAACGCTGGATGTCCATCGTTTGCGTCAGGCCCGCGGCCAGTGCCAGCAGCGTCTTGCCGGTGCCGGCGGTGCCGAGCAGGGTGACGAAGTCGATCTCCGGGTCCATCAGCGCGTTGAAGGCGAAGTTCTGCTCGCGATTGCGTGCGTTGATGCCCCAGACCTGGTGCTGCGGGGCGCGGAAGTCGTCGACGATCTGCAGAACGGCCTTGTCGTCGTCCAGGCGCGCGACCTTCATCTCCACTTCGTCGTCGCCGGGCATGAACAGGAACTGGTTCGGGTACCAGCCGTCGTCGTCGGTGCGGCGAACTTCGTAGAAGGTGCGGCCGCGGTCGGTCCAGCTGCGCAGGTTGCCTTCGTGGCGGTCCCAGAAATCGGCCGGCAGCTCGGTGGCACCGGTGAAGAGCAGGTTGAAGTCGTCGATCGCGCGGTCGTTTTCGTAGTCCTCCGACTTCACGCCCGAGATCGAGGCCTTGATGCGCAGGTTGATGTCCTTGGACACCAGCACCACGGGCACGCCGGGGTTGTCCTCGATCAGCTGCAGGATGGAGCCCAGGATCTGGTTGTCCGGCAGCACCAGGCCGAAGCGCTTGCCCACTTCCACCGGGCGCAGCTGGAACAGCAGCCGGCCGATGGCTTCGGGGGCGCGCAGCTGCAGGCCCTGCGGCCGCACCAGCTTCACGCCGTCCTCGATGCCGCCGCTGCCGTGCGCCTCGATGATCTCGTTGAGGAAGCGGCTGACCTGGCGCGCGTTGCGGCTGGCTTCCGAGTGGCCCTTCTTGCCGTTGTCCAGTTCCTCCAACACCATCATCGGGATGAAGACGTCGTGCTCCTCGAACTTGAACAGCGCGGTGGGGTCGTGCATCAGCACGTTGGTGTCCAGGACGTAGATGCGCTTGGATCGGGTCATGGGCTTCTCGGGCTAGGGGTTTTCACCCCGGAAAGGACGGCGCCGCCGAGGCTCGCAGGGCGAGTCAGCGGCGGGGATGTGCGCGGCGTGGGTCACTTTGCCTTGGCGGCCTGCTGGTGCTGCTTGAGCGCTTCGAACACGGCGTCGGCGTGGCCGGGCACCTTCACCCCGCGCCAGGCCCGGGCGACCCGGCCGTCCGGGTCGAGCAGGAAGGTGCTGCGCTCGATGCCAAGCACCTTCCTGCCATACATGTTCTTCTCCTTGATGACACCGAAGGCGTTGCACACGCTTTCATCGGCGTCGGAGACCAGGTCGAAGCGGAAGCCCTGCTTCGCGCAGAAGTTCGCGTGCGACTTCACCGAGTCGCGCGAGACGCCCAGCAATTCGCACTTCGCGCGGCGGAAGCTGGTGAGCAGGGCGTTGAAGTCCAGGCCCTCGGTGGTGCAGCCGGGCGTGGAGTCCTTGGGGTAGAAGTACAGCACCAGCCACTTGCCGCGGTAATCGGAGAGCCGGGCGGACGCGCCGCTGCCGAGGGTGAGGGCCAGGTCGGGGGTCTTGTCGCCGGGTTCGATCATCGGTTCCTCAGAACTTCATCGGGTCCATGATGGCGTCGAGGTTGAGGTGGTCGCAGAACTCGAGGAAATCGTCGCGCAGCGCGGCGATGTGCATGTTGGCCGGGATGCCGATGGTGACCTGGGCCGAAAACATGTCGGCGCCGGTCTGCATGGCCCGGTAGCGCGAGCTGTGCAGGCTTTCCACGGTGATGCCCTGGCGGTCGAAGAAATCGGCCAGCTGGAACAGGATGCCGGGCTTGTCGGCCGCCACCACCTCGACGATGTAGGGCAGCAGGTTCGACTGCAGGGCCTTGGGGCCGGTGCGGTACCAGACCAGCTTGAAGCCTTCCTCGCGCTCGAGCCGGGTGAGCATGGCCTCGAGCTTCGCCACGGCGTCCCAGGAGCCGGTGGCCAGGGCGGTCACGGACACGTCGCGGCCCACGGTGGACAGGCGCGCGTCCACCAGGTTGCAGCCACTGTCGGAAATGCGGCGGGTGACGGCCAGCAGCGGCGACTGCGGATGCGTGGTGTACGCGCTGATCAGCAGGTGGTTCTCGTTGGCGGCAGGGCGCGCGGCAGGGTCGGTCAATTCGGTGTTCCGTGGCGGCGCGCCGTCGGGCGCGCGGGAAGTTCGCAGCCAGCATACTTGCCGCCGCTTTCCGGCCGCAAGTAACATCGGGCACAGTCCCCGCAAGGCCCCTACATTGCACCTTTCCGGCAGCATCACCGCGCTCGCGACGCCGTTCACGGCTTCCGGCGCGCCCGATTACGACGCCTGGCAGCGCCTGCTCGACGCCCAGCTCGAAGGCGGCACCGCCGCGGTGGTCGTCGCCGGCTCCACCGGCGAGGCGGCCACGCTCTCCGACGATGAATACGCCGCACTGCTGCGCGCCGCCGTCACCCGGGTGGCCGGCCGGGTGCCCGTGCTGGCCGGCACCGGCCTGTCGGGCACCGCCAAGACCATCGCCCAGACGCGCCTGGCCCGCGACCACGGCGCCAACGCCGCGCTGGTGGTCACGCCGCCCTACGTGCGCCCGACGCCCGACGGCCTGGTGGCGCACTACACCGCGGTGGCGGAGCAGGGCGGCCTGCCGGTGGTGCTTTACAACGTGCCCGGCCGCACCGGCTGCGACATGCAGCCAGAAACCGTGGCGCGCCTGTGCCGGCACCCGAACATCATCGGCCTGAAGGAAGCCCGCGGCGACGAAGCGCGCTGGCAGGCCCTGTACCCGCTCGCGGGCCCCGATTTCGCCCTGCTCAGCGGCGACGACCCCACCTTCGTGCGCGCCCTGCTGGGCGGTGCCGCCGGCGTCATCTCGGTGGCCTCGAACGTGGTGCCGCGCGCCTTCGCCCGCCTGTGCGCCCTGGTGCGCGCCGGCGAGGCCGACGCCGCCCGGGCGCTGGACGCGCGGCTGGCCGGCCTCTACGACTTCCTGGGCGTCGAGCCCAACCCGATCCCGGTGAAGGCCCTGCTGGCCCGCCAGGGCGTCGGCCACGGGCTGCGGCTGCCGCTGCTACCCCTGTCGGCGGCCCACGAGGGCGAGGCCACGGCCATGGCCGCCCTGGTCGAGCGCATCGAATCGGAACTGAAGTAACCTTGCCGCCCCACACATCGCGCCGCGCGCCTTCCCGCGCGGCCTGCCAGGAGAACCGCATGACCCCGTCCACGCTTTCCCTCCGCCCGCTGCTGGCCGGCGCCCTGGTCGTCACCGTGTTCGCCTCCAGCGGCTGCGGCTGGGTCCGCAGCAAGTGGGGCAACGAGGCCGCCTACCAGGAAAGCCGCCAGAACCAGCCGCTGGAAGTGCCGCCGGGCCTGGACGTGCCGTCCACCGCTGGCGCCATCAGCATCCCCGACGCCCCGGCGGGTGCCGCCGTGGCCGCCCCGGGCGAGGGCGTGCCGAGCTCCGTGGGCGACTCCGCGTCGCCGGCCGCCAACCTGGCCGGCATCGAGTCGTTCATGCTGGCCGACTCGGTGGAAAGCAGCTGGCGCCGCATCGGCATCGCGCTGGGCAAGATCGAAGGCGCGGTCATCGGCGATCGCGCGCAGCTGCTCAACAGCTACGAAGTGAGCTACCAGGGCGTGTCGATGCTGGTGCGCGCCGAGGCCGTGGACGGCCAGACCCGCGTCGTGGCCCTGGGCCAGGACGGCCAGCCGATCCGCACCGGCGTGGCCACGCAGCTGCTGGCGCTTTTGAAGGCCCGCCTGGGCTGAAAAGCTAACGAACCAGGTTGATTTTTGGTAATAAAAAACGCCCCATC
>JAIBEO010000203.1 GCA_019459185.1 Rhizobium sp.
AGGGTCGCTTCCCGCGAAATAAGGGCTCCACTGAGTGGGAAGCGACCCTCGCTTCCGCCGTGGCGACGGCGCCGGTCCCTGACTTGGGTGAAGAACCCTCTTTTGGCCGGCTTGCTTTGCCCCGGGGTGGCTGCTATCAAACCCTCCTGCCCGGGAGGCCCGAATGAGCACCGTCGCCACCTTCGAGATCGAATACCTGCAATACCTTGGCCAGGACGGCCGCCTGGTCCGCGAGGACCTGCCCGAATTCGCCCGCGACCGCCGCAACCTGGTCGAGCTGTTCAAGCAGATGCTGCTGGTGCGCACCTTCGACACCAAGGCGGTGGCGCTGCAGCGCACCGGTAAGCTGGGCACCTACGCCAGCTGCCTGGGCCACGAGGCCGCGCACATCGGCATCGGCAGCGCCATGCAGTACGACGACGTGTTCGCGCCGAGCTACCGTGAATACGGCGCCCAGTTCATGCGCGGGGTGAAGCCGCGCGACGTGCTGATGTACTGGGGCGGCGACGAGCGCGGCAACGACTTCTCCGGCCCGCCGCACGACTATCCCTGGTGCGTGCCCATCGCCACCCAGTGCCTGCACGCGGCCGGCGCCGCGCTGGCCTTCAAGCTGCGCGGCGAACCGCGCGTGGCCGTCACCTGCGTCGGCGACGGCGGCAGCTCCAAGACCGACACCTACGCCGCCATCAACTCGGCCGGCGCGTATTCGCTGCCCTTCGTGCTGTGCATCATCAACAACCAGTGGGCGATCTCGGTGCCGCGCAGGTCCCAGACCGGCGCCAAGACCCTGGCCCAGAAGGGCCTGGCCGGCGGCCTGGACTGCGTGCAGGTGGACGGCAACGACATCATCGCCGTGCGCGCCGCCATGGACCACGCGCTCAAGCGCGCCCGCAACGGCCACGGCGGCTCGGTGCTGGAACTGGTCACCTACCGCCTGTCCGACCACACCACCGCCGACGACGCCCGCCGCTACCGCGACGACGCCGAGGTGAAGGCCGCCTGGGAGCGCGAGCCGATGTCGCGCCTGCGCACCTTCCTGATCAATGAAGGGATGTGGAGCGAGGCCGAGGAAGCGACCTGGAAGGAGGAATGCGGCAAGCGCGTGGACGAGGAGGTCAACGCCTACCTCGAAACCAAGGTGCAGCCGGTGGAAGCCATGTTCGACTACCTCTACGCCGAGCTCCCGGCCGACTACGAGTCGCAGCGCGCCGACGCCATCAAGTGGGAGGGCCGCTGAGATGGCCGCCATCACCCTGATCGAGGCGATCACCCAGGCGCTGGCATGGGAAATGGCCCACGACGACACCGTGCTGGTGCTGGGCGAAGACGTGGGCGTGAACGGCGGCGTGTTCCGCGCCACCGCCGGCCTGCAGCAGCGCTTCGGCGACCAGCGCGTGCTCGACACGCCGCTGGACGAAACCACCATCGCCGGCCTCACCGTCGGCCTGGCCTCGCAGGGCATGAAGCCCGTGGCCGAAGCGCAGTTCGACGGCTTCATGTACCCGATGGTGGACCACATCGTCTGCCACGCCGCGCGCTTCCGCTACCGCACCCGCGGCCGCCTGACCTGCCCGATGGTGCTGCGCGTGCCCTGGGGCGGCGGCATCCGCGCGCCCGAGCACCACAGCGAGGCCAACGAGGCCATCTTCACCAACGTGCCGGGCCTGCGCGTGGTGATGCCCAGCTCGCCGCAGCGTGCCTACGGCCTGCTGCTGGCCGCGATCCGCGACCCGGACCCGGTCATCTTCATGGAACCCAAGCGCATCTACCGCCAGTACAAGGAAGACGTGCCCGACGACGGCGAGGCGCTGCCGCTGGACGTGTGCTTCGTGCTGCGCGACGGCGCCGACGTGACCCTGGTCACCTGGGGCGCGCAGGTGAAGGAAACGCTCGAGGCCGCCGAGGCGCTGGAGAAGGAAGGCATCAGCGCCGAGGTCATCGACGTGGCCACGCTCAAGCCGCTGGACTTCGACACCATCCGCGAATCGGTCGGCAAGACCGGCCGCTGCGTGATCGTGCACGAGGCCGCGCGCACCGCCGGCTTCGGCGCCGAGATCGCCGCGCGCCTGGCCGAGCAGTCCATGTACGACCTGCTGGCGCCGGTGGAGCGCGTCACCGGCTACGACACCCACATCCCCCTGTTCCGCCTCGAGATGAAGTACCTGCCGAGCGTGGAAAAGATCGTCGCGGCGGCCAAGCGCACGCTGGCGGCGGGCTGAGGAATCCATATGAGCGAGAAGAAGCTGTTCCTGCTGCCCGACCTCGGCGAAGGCCTGCCCGACGCCGAGATCGTCGAGTGGCTGGTCAAGGTCGGTGACGTTGTGAAGCTCGACGAGCCGCTGGTGTCGATGGAAACCGCCAAGGCCGTGGTCGAGGTGCCTTCGCCCTACTCCGGCACGGTGACGCGCCTGGCCGGCGCCGCCGGCGACGTGATCGAGACCGGCCACTGGCTGGTGGAAGTGGAGCTCGACCCCTCGCTGCCGCAGCGCGCCGAAGCCCAGGACACCGGCCACTCGCACGGCCACAAGGGCGCCGGCAAGCCGGTGCCCGACGAACCGTCGCGCGACGACGGCAATGACCTCACGGTCATCGCCTCCGACGAGGGTGGCGAGATCCGCGAGCAGCCCGCGAAACCCTCGGACGCCGGCACCGTGGTCGGTGCCATGCAAAGCTCCGACGCTGTGCGCAGCGAGCAGGCCGTGGCCGTGGGCGGCGTGAAGGCCATGCCGGCCGTTCGCGCGCTGGCGAAGAAGCTCAAGGTCGACCTGGCCCGCGTGCGCCCCACCGGCACCGACGGCGTGGTGACGATGGCCGACGTGAAGCAGGCCGCGGCTGCCGGCAGCGCCACGCTGGGCGGCGCGCCGGCACCGGCCGCGCGCCCCGCGCCGATGCCCGCCGCCCGCCCGGCCACGGCCGCACCGGCCGCGCCGCGCGCGCCCGCCAACTACGACGTCGACGAACCCATCCGCGGCGTGCGCCGCAACATGGTGCGCACCATGTCGGCCGCGCACGCCGAGGTGGTGCCCACCACCCTGATGGACGACGCCGACATCCACGCCTGGGCCCCGGGCGAGGACATCATGGCGCGCATGATCCGCGCGCTGGCCGTGGCCTCGGCCGCCGAGCCCGCCATGAACGCCTGGCTCAACGCCAAGGAAGGCACGCTGCGCCGCCACGCCCGCGTGGACGTGGGCGTGGCCATCGATTCGGCCGAGGGCCTGTTCGTGGCCAACCTGCGCAACGTCGAGCGCCTGGACGCCGTGCAGGTGCGCGCCGCGCTCAACCGCGCCCGCGACGGCGTGAAGAACCGCACACTGCCGCCGGAAGAGCTGCGCGACTACACCATCATGCTGTCGAACTTCGGCGTCTTCGCCGGCAAGTACGCCACGCCCGTGGTGGTGCCGCCCTGCGTGGCCATCGTCGGCGCGGGCCGCCTGCACCACGCCGTGGTGCCGGTGCTGGGCGGTCTGGAGACGCACCGGATCATGCCCATCTCGCTCACCTTCGACCACCGCGCCGCCACCGGCGGCGAGGCAGCGCGTTTCCTGCGCGCCCTGCTCGACGACCTGCAGCGGGCGCGCTGATGCCGCACCACAGCCGGCTGGCGGGCTTCATAATCGACTGCGAGGGCGGTTCGCTGGGCGCGGCCGCGGACTTCTGGAGCCAGGCCCTGGGCCTGCCCGTGCTCGACCCGGACGAAGATGGCCTGGACAAATACGCCCGCCTCGACGGCAGCTCGGTGGGCCTGCACATCGAGGTGCAGAAGGTGCAGCACCCTTCGCGCGTGCACCTGGACATCGAAAGCGACGACATCGAAGCCGAGGCCGTGCGCCTGGTCGCACTGGGCGCCAGCGAAGTGGCGCGCCCGAACCAGGGCCGCTGGATCGTGCTCCAGGCGCCCACCGGCCACCGCTTCTGCGTGGTGCGCGCCCGCGAGCCGCTGACCGCCGCGAACGCCACGTACCACCCCTGAGGCTCCGCGCCCGGGGCGGGCCCTCAGGCCAGCCGGCGGAAGCGCATGCCGCGCCAGGCCCAGGCCAGTGCCACCACCAGCAGGAAGGCCTTGTAGGCCAGCAGGCTGGCCAGCACCTGGCGCCAGATCGGGCCGGCCTCGATGCTGGTGTCTGCGAAGGCGTAACCCCAGCGGCCGGCGACGAAGGCGGCGATGAAGGCGGCCGCCAGCATGCCCAGGTCGAAGCGGCGGCGCGCCGGCGTCTTCTCCAGCGTGCGCGGGTAGAACCAGTACAGCGCGCCCAGGATGAAGAACCAGGGCAGGAACAGGATGAGCGCGAGGTCGGCGACGTCGGCCATCAGGCGCCCTCCTCCGCGAACGCGGCCAGCGCCGCGATGGCGTCGGCCGGCGCGATGCCTTCGGCCAGCGTGGCCACGGCGGCGCCGCGCAGGTGCAATGCCTGCCCGTGGAAGGCGTCTTCACCGACACCGCCCTTGAGCGCCGCCACCAGTTCGCCTGCCTCGCGCGGCGAAGCAAAACCTTCGCTCACCAACAGCTCGCGCCCGAAGGCATCGACCAGCTTGAAGTGGAAGCGCCCGTCCTTCTCGCGATACTGCTTGAACACCGGCAGTGCCGCCTTGGCCTTGGCCGCCTTCTTGCCGCCCGCCTGCTCGCGCAGGTCGCGCAGGCCCACCGCGCGGCGCAGCTCCAGCATCAGCGGCGTGGCGATGGCGCGGGCCTTTTCGGCACCGGCGCGCAGCACAGCCTCGATATGGTCGGGCCGGGCCATCAGCGCTTCGTATTTCTCGCGCAGCGGTGCCAGTTCGGCGTCGAGCAGCTCGAACAGCGCCTGCTTGGCCTCGCCCCAGCCGATGCCGGCGGCGAAGGCCGCGGCGAACTCGGCGGCCTGCGCCGGCGTGGCGAAGGCCTGGTAGAGCTGGAACAGCGCCGAACCCTCGGTGGCCTTGGGCTCGCCGGGCGCGCGCGAGTCGGTGAGGATGGAGAACACCAGCTTTCGAAGCTCGTCGCGCGGCGCGAACAGCGGGATGGTGTTGTCGTAGCTCTTGCTCATCTTGCGGCCGTCGAGGCCGGGCAGCGTGGCCACGTTCTCTTCGATCGCCGCCTCCGGCAGCACGAAATGCTCGCCGTACAGATGGTTGAAGCGCGAACCGAAGTCGCGCGCCATCTCGATGTGCTGGATCTGGTCGCGGCCCACCGGCACCGAGTGCGCCTTGAACATCAGGATGTCGGCGGCCATCAGCACCGGGTACATGAACAAGCCCGCGGTGACGCCGGCATCGTCGTCCTCGCCCACCTCGCGGTTCTTGTCCACCGCGGCCTTGTAGGCGTGCGCGCGGTTGAGGATGCCCTTGCCCGCGACGCAGGTGAGCAGCCAGGTCAGCTCGGGGATCTCGGGGATGTCGGACTGCCGGTAGAACCACACCTTGTCCGGGTCCAGGCCGCAGGCCAGCCAGCTGGCGGCGATCTCCAGCGTCGAGCGCTGCACGCGCGCCGGGTCGGCGGTCTTGATCAGCGCGTGGTAGTCGGCCAGGAAGTAGAAGCTCTCCACCCCCGGGCGCCGGCTGGCGGCCACGGCGGGGCGGATGGCGCCGGCGTAGTTGCCCAGGTGGGGGGTGCCGGACGTGGTGATGCCGGTCAGGACGCGGGTCACGGACATGGAGGGGTTCGCTCGGGGAAACCCGGCAAGTTTACCGCCTTGGCCGGCCAACCCCGCGCCCGCGGAGGGAACGTTGTTTCCCGTACACCCACCCCGGAGACCGCCATGAAACACCTTCTCGTCCTGATCCTCGTGCTTTTCACCCTGCCGGGCTGCGCCCGCGCCGAAATGCTGGTGGACCTGCACGTGCTCGACCTGGAGGACAACCAGTTCCTGGTCCGCCACCCGCACCAGGGCCGCCAGTACATCGAAGGCCAGCCCGGCCACCGCTACGCCGTGGTGCTGCAGAACCTGACCCCGCGGCGGGTGCTGGCGGTGCTGTCGGTGGACGGCGTGAATGCCATCACCGGCCAGACCGCCGGCGCCGGGCAGTCGGGCTACGTGCTCGAACCCTGGCAGCGGCTGGAAGTGCGCGGCTGGCGCAAGGACCTGTCCAGCGTCGCCGCCTTCCACTTCACCTCGCTCGGCGACAGTTACGCCGCACGCACCGGGCGGCCGCGCAACGTCGGCGTGATCGGCGTGGCGGCCTTTCGCGAAAAGGAGCTGGAGGAAATCACCGTGTACGGCTCCCGCTTCGAGGCCCAGGCGAAACCGCAGGCCAGCGCCGATGCCGCGGCGCCGGCGATGGAATCGCGCGGCCAGGAAGCGCCGGTCGCGCGCCAGCAGCTGGGCACCGGCCACGGCGAACGCCTGCGCAGCGACGCGCGCCGCACCCGCTTCGAGCGCGAAAACGACCGGCCCGACCAGGTGATGTCGCTCTGGTACGACGCCGCCGAGGCGCTGGTGGCCCGCGGCGTCATCCCGCCGCGCTGGGACGTGCCCGAGGCCTTCCCGATCGGCTTCACGCCCGATCCCTGAACCCCAAACGACGCAGGCCGGGCATCGCTGCCCGGCCTGCTCTTGGTGTCACGGTGCGTGGCGGCGCGGCTCAGTCGTCGCAGCCGCCCTTGCAGTCCTCGGCGGTGTCGGACACCACTTCGCCGGCCTTCTTCACGTCCTTGCCAATGCCGGCGATGGTGTTGCAGCCCGACAGGGCGAAGGCGGCCAGCAGGGCCAGCAGGACGAGGCGGGAACGGGTCATTTCGGCAGCTCCGGAAGAGGTTTGCGACGAGTCTATCCCAGGCCCCGGCCGGGTCAAGCCGGGTCCGGGCGGGCGCTCAATCACGCATCAGGGTGGACTTGCCGAACAGGCTCTCCACCAGGTCCACGGCCAGCTTTCCGGTGCGGTTGTGCTCGTCGAAAGCCGGGTTGAGTTCGACGATGTCGAGCGAGCCGAGCCGGCCGGTGTCGGCGATCATCTCCATCACCAGCTGCGCCTCGCGGTAATTCGGGCCACCGGGCACGGTGGTGCCCACGCCGGGCGCGATGGCCGGGTCCAGGAAGTCCACGTCGAAGCTCACGTGCAGGTGGGTGCCTTCGTCCACGCCCTCGAGCGCCTCTTCCATCGCGCGCTTCATGCCGATCTCGTCGATGTAGCGCATGTCGTAGATGTCGAGGCCGTATTCCTTCACCAGGCGCTTCTCGCCCTGGTCCACGGAGCGGATGCCGACCTGGCGGATCTCGGACGGATCGATCGCCGGCGCCTGGCCGCCGAGGTGCGTGAGCGCCTTCGGTCCCAGGCCGCACAGGCAGGCCACGGGCATGCCGTGCACGTTGCCCGAGGGCGTGACGGAACTGGTGTTGAAGTCGGCGTGCGCGTCCAGCCAGAGGATGCGCAGCTTCTTGCCGGTCTCGCGGCAGTGGCGCGCCACGGCGGTGATGCTGCCCACGCCCAGGCAATGGTCGCCGCCCAGCAGCACCGGCAGCCGGCCCAGGCCGAGTTGGGCGTGCACGGCGTCCATCACGGTGCGGTTCCAGGCCGCCACCTCGTCGAGGTGGCGGTAGCCGTCGGTGGGCGGCAGCCAGGGGTTCACCGGGCCAACCAGGTTGCCCACGTCCAGCACCTCGAGGCCGCGTTCGCGCAGGGCCTCGGCCAGGCCGGCGACGCGCAGGGCCTCGGGACCCATGGAGGCGCCGCGGTGGCCGGCACCGATGTCGGTGGGTGCGCCGATCAGCGCGAGCGTTCGCGACAGGCTCATGGGGCGGCGGGCTCCGTGGTTTTCCGGGGGAGCCGCAGGATAAGCCGGGCGGCGGTGCCCCGCCAACCGCGGTTCAGGCGCGCGGCAGCATGCCGGCCACGTCGGCCGCCGCGGCCGGGCGCCCGAAATGGAAACCCTGCAGCTCGTCGCAGCCGATCTGGCGCAGGAACACCGCCTGTTCCTCGGTCTCCACGCCCTCGGCCGCCACCACCATCTTCAGCTCGTGGCCGACCGCGACGATGGTGCGGGCGATGGCGGAATCGGCGCTGTCCTCGGGCAGGTCCTTGACGAAGCTGCGGTCGATCTTGAGCTTGTCGAGCGAGAACTGCTTGAGGTAGGCCAGGCTTGAATAGCCAGTGCCGAAGTCGTCCAGCGACAGCGAGATGCCCAGGCCCTTGAGCTCGGCCAGGCGCACCTGCACGCGCTCGACGTTTTCCATCAGCGAGCTTTCGGTAAGCTCGATCTCGAGCATTTGGCCCGGCACGCGGTGGCGCGCCAGCGCGTCGGCGACCAGGTTGACGATGTCCGGCCGCTGCAGCTGCTGGGCCGAGAAATTCACCGCCACCGTGAAGCCGCCATGGCCCTGGTCGAGCCAGGCGCGCAGCTGGCGGCAGGCCTCGTTGAGCACCCACAGGCCCACTTCCGGCATCAGGCCCAGCGCCTCGGCGATGGGGATGAAGCGGCCGGGCGGCACGCGGCCCAGCTCCGGGCTGTTCCAGCGCACCAGCGCCTCGAAGCCGGTGACGCGGCGGTCGCCGGCGTCGAGCTGGGGCTGGTAATGCAGCTCGAGCTCGTTGCGGGTGATGGCCTCGCGCAGGCGGGCGCCGAGCACCAGGCGGTCCTCGAGTTCCTGCATCTGCGCGGCCGAGAATTCACAGGCGCCGTCGCGGCCCTGGCCCTTGGCACGGGTCATGGCCGCCTCGGCGCGGCGCAGCAGGTCCATGCCCGAGGTGCCGTGTTCGGGTGAACGGGCGATGCCGACGCTGGCCGTGAGGAAGAGCCGGTAGCCGTCGCCTTCGATCGGCTGGGCGATGGTGGCGCGCAGCGCCTCGGCCGTTCCAAGCACCTGCTCGCGGCTGGAATGCGGCACGACCGCCACGAATTCGTCGCCGGCGAAACGCGCCAGGTAACCGGGCCCGCCCAGCACCTCCCTCATGCGGCCGGCGATGATGCGCAGGGCCTCGTCGCCGATCACGTGGCCCATGGATTCGTTGATGGCGTGGAAGTGGTCGAGGTCGATGAACAGCAGCGAGACTTCGGCATCGTCGTCAACCAGCAACGCGCCCAGCGCGGCCTCGAGGATCGGGAAACGCGGCAGCCCGGTCACCGGGTCGTGGTTGGCGGCGTAGGCCAGTTCAGCTTCGACCTGTCGGCGTTCGGTGAGGTCGTTCAGGATACCGACGAAGTGCGTGGGCGTTCCGGCGTCATCGCGCACCGGCGAGATGAACAGGTGGTTCCAGAACAGCTCGCCGTCACTGCGGAAGTTGCGCAGCATCACGTTGCAGTCGCTGGCGTCGCGCAGCGAGCGACGCAGGTTCTCGAGCTCGGGCTGGTTGCGCTCTTCGCCCTGCAGGAAGCGGCAGTTGCGCCCGATCGCCTGCTCCGCCGTGTAACCGGTCATGCGCTCGAAGGACGGGTTGACGTAGATGATCGGCATGTCCGGCGCCTGGGCGTCGGCGATGACGATGCCGTTCATGCTCGACTCCACCGCGCGCTGCAGCAGGATCAGCCGCTCCTGCGCGGCGCGCTGGCGGGTGATGTCGTGCGCGATCACCATGCGGCAGCGCTTGCCGTCGAGTTCGATCGAATGCGTGGTGATGTCGGCCCAGATCAGGCTGCCGTCCTTGCGTCGGTGCCGCCAGACGCCGGCATTGCCCGAGCGGTTGCCCCAGGCGGCCAGGAACTCTTCCAGGCGCCCGCCTTCGTCCGGGTCGCGGATGTCCATCACCGACATCCGCAGCAACTCTTCGCGGGTGTAGCCGTAGTTGGCCACCATCGCGTCGTTCACCGCCACGAAGCGGAAGCTGGCGACGTTGTACACCCAGGTCGGGAAGGGGTTGAGCTCGAACAGCAGCCGGTAGCGGCGCTTGCTGTCCTCGAGCTGGGCGATCTGGCGCGAACGCTCGGCGGCGTAGCGCAGCGACCGCGCCAGCTTCTCGGCGTCGATGCTGCCCTTGACCAGGTAGTCGGAAGCACCCGCGGCCAGCGCCTCGCGGTCCACCTCCGGGTTGCCCTGGCCGGTCAGCATGATCACCGGGCGGTGCGCACTTTGTTCGGCCACCGCCAGCCGCACCAGGTCCATGCCGTTGTCGGGGCCGAGGTGGTAGTCCACCAGGAAGACGTCGTGCACGTTGGCGCGGAGTGCGGTGGCGCCTTCTTCCAGCGTGCCGACCCAGTCGAGCTGGAAGCGACCCAGCGGGTAGTCCGCCAGCAGGTCGCGCAGGATCAGGAAATCTTCTTCGTCGTCGTCGACGACCAGGACCCGGAGTGGCATGTCGTTCAACGCGCCTGTCCCTCTTGCGCGCCCGGCAGGTCCACCACCTGCAGCCAGTACTTGCCCAGCGTCTGCACGACCTCGAGCAGGGCCGTGAACGTAACCGGCTTGGTGATGAAGGAATTGACGCCGTCGCGGTAGCTGCGCACCACGTCCTCCTCGGCTTTGGACGTGGTCAGGATGACCACCGGGATGCCGCGCAGGGCCGGGTCGGCCTTGATCTCGCGCAGGGCCTCGCGGCCGTCCTTCCGCGGCATGTTCAGGTCCAGCAGGATCAGGCCGGGGCGCGGCGCGGCCAGCTCGTCGGCGAAGTCGCCGCGGTGCTGCAGGTAGTCCATCAGCTCCTCGCCGTCGGCGACGAACCTGAGCGGGTTGCCGAGCCGACATTCCGTGAAGGCTTCCTGCGCCATCAGGCGGTCGTCGGGGTCGTCGTCGGCCATCAGGATCGTGATCGGTTGCCGCGCTGCGTTCATCGCCACGTTCATCCTCCCCAATCCCCGGGCTGCCCTCGCCAGACTTTACGACTCCGCCATCGGTCCCGCCAGAAGCGCCGGATCGGCCGGCTGCGATTGCGGGAGCCGGATCACGAAAGTGGCGCCCTCCCCGGGCCGCCCCTCGGCATGGATCTCGCCGCGGTGCCTTTCGATGATCCTGCGCACGATCGCCAGGCCAATGCCGGTTCCGGCGTATTCCTGGCGCGCATGCAGGCGCTGGAACGGGCCGAACACCTTCTCGGCATGGCGCGGCTCGAAACCGATGCCATTGTCTTCGAAACGCAGGATCCAGCCCGGACCGTCCTCCGCCGGTGAAGGCTCGGCGCTGATGGAGACCACCGGGGCCCGGTCCGGCGACCGGAACTTGAGCGCGTTCGACAGCAGGTTCTGGAACACCTGGCGCAGCTGGGTCGGGTCGCCCTCCAGGGTGGGCAGCGGACCGGCCACCACGCGGCCGCCGCTGGCTTCCAGGGCGGCCTCCAGGTCATCGAGCACGCCGGCCAGCACCTGGCCCAGGTCCACCGGCTTGAAGGGCTTGCCGCGCGCCGCCACCCGCGAATAGGCCAGCAGGTCGTCGATCAGCACCTGCATGCGCGCCGCGGCCTGGCTGGTGCGGTCGAGGTAGTCGCGGGCCTCGGCGGCCAGGGCGTCGCCATGGCGCTGCTGCAGGCGGTCGGCGAAGGCGCGGATCTTGCGCAATGGTTCCTGCAGGTCGTGCGAGGCGATGAAGGCGAAGTCCTGCAGCTCGCGGTTGCGGTTGTTGAGGTCGGCCAGGGTCTGGCGCAGGGCCGCTTCGGCCTTGAGGCGCTCGGTGATGTCGCGGCCCACGGCGTACACCAGGCCGTCGCGGTCCGGCGACGACATCCACTCCATGAAGCGCACCGTGCCGTCGCGGCGCACGTAGCGGTTGACGAAGGCGGTGGGCACCTCCTTGCGCTCGGCCAGGGCCGAGGCGCGGCCGCCCGTCTTCGGCCAGTCATCCGGGTGCACGAAGGCCTGGATCTCACGGCTGCACAGCTCCTCGCGGCTGTAGCCGGTGATCTCGCTGAGCATCGGGTTGACCTGCACGAAGCGCTGGTTCGCCGGGTCGAAGACCACGAACACCTCCAGCGACATTTCGAAGAAGCGGTCGCGCACGCCCAGCCGGGTCAGGAGGCGAGCACGCTCGATGGCGATCACCGCCATCTGCGCGAACTGCATCGCCACCTGCTCGTCGTCGGCGCTGAATTCGCCCTTGACCTTGTCGCTCAGCTGCAGGATGCCCAGGGTCTTGCCGTCGCTGCCGACCAGCGGCACCGCCAGCCAGCCGCGCATCGGCGGGTGCCGCGAGGCCTCGGCGCCGAAGGCGCGCCAGCGCGGGTGCGCCTCTAGTTCGGCCTGGGTCATGCGGATCGGCTTCTGCTGCTCGCCCACCATCATGTAGATGCCGCTGCCATCGATCGGCGTGTCGTAATCGCGCCACTGCGCGTACTTGTCGGACAGCGACATGGTGTCCAGGAGCTGCTTGCCGTCGTCGGCCGTCACCACGCTGACCACCGACTGGTGCGCGCCGATGATCTCGCGGATCTTGTCCACCAGTTGCTGGTACAGGGTGCCTTCGCCGAGGTCGCGGTTGATCGCGATGGAAGCCTCGCTGAGCCGCTGCAGCTGGCGGCTGAGCTGGTCCGCGGCGTCGAGCGCGCCCGACAGCTCGCGCTGGTGCTTGTGCAGCAGGCTGATGTCCTGGGCGATGCCGAACACGCCGGTGACGCGGCCCTCGACCACGATCGGCAGGTTGGTGACGCGCAACTCCAGGCGCGCGCCGTCCACGGCCAGGCCGGTCATTTCGTAGCTGCGGGCCTCGCCGCGCGAGGCCGCCTCGAAGTGCGCGCGCACCACCTCGCGCTGTTCGGGGGCCGTGCGCTCGTCGAACAGCTGGCCGATAACCTGCGCCGGCTCGACGCCGGCCATGTGCGCGAAGCTGTCGTTGACCGAGGTATAGCGGCCTTCCAGGTCGAGCGAATACACGGCGTCCGGATGCTCGTCGAACAGCGAGCGGAAGCGCTGCTCGCCCAGTTCCAGGGCGCGGTAGGCCTCGGCATGTTCGATCGCCACCGCCACCAGTGAGGCCAGGCCGTCGGTGGTGGCCAGCTCGGCCGGCGTCGGCTCGCGTGGCTCGCGGTAGTAGGTGGCGAAGGTGGCCAGCACCTTGCCCGACGACGACTTCACCGGCGTCGACCAGCAGGCGCGCAGGCCGTGTTCCCGGGCCAAGGCGCGGAAGTCCTCCCAGAGCGGGTCGGTTTCGATGTCGCTGACCACGACCCGCTCGCCGCGCCAGGCCGCGGTGCCGCAGGAGCCGGCCTTGGGCCCGACCGCCATGCCATGCACGGCGGCGTTGTAGGCCGCCGGCAGGCTGGGCGCCGCGCCCTGCAGCACGTGCTTGCCGCTTTCGTCGAGCAGCAGGATCGAACAGAGCACGCCGGCGAACTGCTCCTCGCAGACGCGGGTGGTGGCCAGCAGGCTTTCGGTGAGCGGCCGGCGCGCGGCGATGCTGGCGAGCACGCTGCGCTGGCCTGCTTCCAGCTGCCGTGCCAGCCTGCGCTCGGTGATGTCCTGCACGCTGCCCGAAATGAGCCTGGGCCGGCCGTCCTCGCCGCGCAGCACGCGCGCGCGCTCGTGCACATGGCCGATGCTGCCGTCGGGCAAAACGATGCGGTGCTCCACGTCGAGGTCGGGGCCGCCCTCGAGCATGCGCTGCTGCGCCGCCTGCAGCCGCGCCAGGTCCTCGGGGTGCACGCGCGCGGTGAAGGCTTCGAGGGTGCCGGCGAACTCGCCCGGCCGGACGTGGAAGATGCCGTAGACCTCATCGGACCAGCGCAGCGAATTACCGGCGATGTCGAATTCCCAGGCGCCCATGCGCGCCACCTGCTGGGCGCGCTGCAGGCTTTCCTTGGCCTCGCGAAGGGCATTGGCCTGGCGCTCGGACTCGGTCACGTCGCGCGCCACCGCGAACATCAGGCGCTCGCGCGGCGACCACACGGCCGACCACTGCATCGACACCACGCCGCCGTCCTTGCGCAGCACGCGGTTGCGGAAGTCCACCGTCGGCCGGCCGGCCAGCACCGCGGCGCTCTCGCGCAGGGTGTTGGCGCGGTCGTCGGGGTGGGCCAGGTCGAAATAGGCCCGTCCCACCAGCTCGCCCGGCATGAAGCCCCAGAGCGCCTGGCAGGCGCTGCTGACCTGGGTGAAGCGGCCGTTGGCGTCGATGACGCAGATGACGTCCAGCGAGTTCTCCAGCACCAGCCGGTTCATCACCAGCGACTGCTCGAGGCGCCGCGAGAGTTCGCGCAGCGCGTCTTCGGACTGGTGCCGCTGGGTGACGTCCTGGATGGCGCCCGAGGCCGCCATCGGCTTGCCGGTCTCGTCGCGCACCAGCGTGCCCAGCTCGCGCACGTGGCGGGTTTCGCCGTCGGGCCGGACGATGCGGTATTCGATGTCCAGTTCGGCCTCGCCGGCGTGCAGGCGCCGCTGTGCGTCCTGCAGGCGGGCCCGGTCCTCGAAGTGCACCAGCTGCAGCATGCCCGGCAAGCTGTGCCGCGCGTGCCCGCGCGGCAGGCCGAAAATGCGCAGCACTTCGGGCGACCAGCTCAGCTCGCCCGTCCCAAGGTCGTATTCCCAGCTGCCCAACTGGGCGATCTGCTGCGCACGTTCCGAGGCCGCCCGCGCCTTGAGCATGCCCGCCTCGGCGCGCTTGCGTTCGCTGATGTCCTGGAAATACACCGCCAGGCCGTGCGGGTGCGGGAACACGCGCGCGTAGAACCAGGCCGACAGCGGCGGGAAGTGCACCTCGAATTCCCGGGCCCGGTTGTTGGTGACCGCGTCGCGGAACTCCTGCTCGATCACCGAGCCGCGCGCCTCCGGGAAAGCGTCCCAGACCCGGGTTCCGACCACGGCCTCGCGCGGCCGCTGCATCAGCTGTTCCGCGCGTGGATTCACGAACACGAAGCGCCAGTCGCGGTCGAGCGTGTAGAAGGCGTCGCTGATGCTGCTGAATACCGAGGACAGTTCCTGCTCGACCTCGCCCAGCGCGGCGCGCGCGCGTTCGGCCTCGGCCATCTGGCGCGCCAGTTCGCCGCCCTTGCGCTCGGCTTCGTCGGCGCGTTCGCGCGCCAGCCCGGCCAGCCTCAAGGCCAGTGCCAGCAGGCCACCGCCGAGCAGGCCGGTGAACAGCAGCAGGTTCGCCAGAGGCGCGCCTGCGCCTGCGCCGTCGGGCCAGATTTCCAGCACCAGCTGGTCGTCGGGGCCCTTCAACGGCAAGAACAGCGGCGGGGGGGCGCCCCGCGCCCCCCCCGGGGGTGGCAGCCGGGCGCCCGGGCCCCCCCCCCCCCGGGTGGGTTTAGCCCCC
>JAIBEO010000211.1 GCA_019459185.1 Rhizobium sp.
GCTGTTGTAAATCGTCATTAAATACGCATCGGGTTGGAGGGGGCGGGGGCGGCAAGCCGCCGGCGCCCGTTCCCGGGGCAGGGACTGGCCCACACCCGCGAGGAGGCAACATGCGCGTCACCGTATTCGGCACCGGCTACGTCGGCCTGGTCACCGGCACCTGCCTGGCCGAGGTCGGCCACCAGGTCACCTGCGTGGACATCGACCAGGCCAAGGTGGACGGCCTCAACCGCGGCGTCGTGCCCATCTTCGAGCCTGGCCTCGAGGACATGGTGCTGGCCAACCACGGCGCCGGCCGCCTGTCCTTCACCACCGACGCCGCGCAGGCCATCGCGCACGGCGAAGTGCTGTTCATCGCCGTGGGCACGCCGCCCGACGAGGACGGCAGCGCCGACCTGCAGTACGTGTTGGCCGTGGCCCGCACCATCGGCAAGCATCTTTCCCGCCCGGCCATCGTGGTCAACAAGTCCACGGTGCCGGTGGGCACCGCCGACAAGGTGCGCGCGGCCATCGCCGCCGAACTGTCGGCGCGCGGCGCCGACCTCGCCTTCGAGGTCGTCTCCAACCCCGAATTCCTGAAAGAGGGCGCGGCGGTCAACGACTGCATGCGCCCCGACCGCATCGTGCTGGGCTCGCGCTCGGCGCCGGCGGTGGAAACCATGAAGCGCCTGTACGCGCCGTTCAACCGAAACCACGAGCGCATCGTGGTGATGGACGAGCGCTCGGCCGAGCTGACCAAGTACGCCGCCAATGCCATGCTGGCGACCAAGATCAGCTTCATGAACGAAATGGCGAACATCGCCGAACGCGTGGGCGCCGATATCGAGATGGTGCGCCACGGCATCGGTTCCGATCCGCGCATCGGCTACCACTTCATCTACCCGGGCGCCGGTTACGGCGGCTCGTGTTTCCCCAAGGACGTGCAGGCGCTCGAGCGCATCGCCCGCCAGGCCGGCTACCAGGCGAAGCTGCTGGGTGCGGTGGAAGCCGTGAACACCGCGCAGAAGGACAAGCTGTTCGCGCTGGCCGAGCGGCACTTCGCCGGCGACCTGCGCGGCCGCACCTTCGCCGTGTGGGGCCTGGCCTTCAAGCCCAACACCGACGACATGCGCGAGGCCTCGAGCCGGCGCCTGCTGGAGCTGCTCTGGAACGCCGGCGCCAACGTGCGTGCGCACGACCCGGAGGCCATGCACGAAGCCACCCGCATCTTCGGCACCCGCCCCGACCTGGTACTGTGCGACACGCCGGCGCAGGCGCTGGACGGGGCCGACGCGCTGTTCGTGGTGACCGAGTGGAAGGCGTTCTGGAGCCCGGATTTCGCCGCGCTCAAGGCCGCGCTCAAGGCCGGCGTGGTGTTCGACGGCCGCAACGTCTACGACCCGGCCGAGGTCGAGGCCGCCGGCCTGGCCTACTACGGCATCGGCCGTGGCCGCAGCCTGCAGCCGCACTGAGGAACCACCCATGGGCTCCGCTTCCGACATCGAACAGCGCCTGGCCGAACTCGAAACCCGGCTGGCCTTCCAGGAACATTCCATCGGCGAACTCAGCGACGCGCTTGCCGACGCCCGCATGGAATCGGCCCGCAACAGCGAAACCCTGCTGCGCGTGACGGCCGAACTCAAGCAGCTGCGTACCCTGCTGTACGCCGACCCCGGCAGCGAACCACCGCCGCCGCACTACTGATCCAAGGTTGGACCCATGAGCAACTCCCTGCGCGAAAAGCTGCTCGGCCTGGGCTTCAAGGCCCCCGAGCCCGAGCCGCGCCGCCCCGCGAAAGCCGATCGCCCCGCCGGTGGCGCTGGCAAGGACCGCCCCGCGGGCGCCCGCCACGGCGGCGCCGGCAAACCCGGCGCCGGCGGCAAGCCGCGTCCGCAGGGCGAGCGTCGCCCCGGTGGTGGCAAGCCCGGGCAGGGCGGCGCGCCGCGCAAGCCGCGCACGGCCGAGGAGATCGACCTGGCCAAGGCCTACGCCATCCGCGCCCAGCGCGAGAAGGAAGAGCGCATCGAAGCCGAGCGCCTGCGCCAGGAAGAAGCCGCGCGCCGCCGCGCCGCCAAGGCGCGCTGCGCCGAGCTGCTGAAGGACCAGGCGCTCAACGACGCCGCCGCCGAGCTGGTGCGCCACTTCGAGTACGGCGGCAAGATCAAGCGCATCTACGTCAATCCCGACCAGCTCAAGGCGCTCAACGCCGGCGAGCTGGCGGTGGTGCAGCTCGATGGCCGCTACCTGCTGGTCGCCGCGGCGCTGGCCGACGAGGTGGGCGCGCTGCTGCCCAGCCTGGTCGCGCTGAAGGTCGACCCGAACGCGCCGGCCGGCGACGACCCCTACGCCGACCCGCAGTACCAGGTGCCGGACGACCTGGTCTGGTGAAGGTTTGTCGGCCCTTCAGGGCCGACAGCTCACTCGGGGTCGTAGTCCAGGTTCGAGGCCAGCCAGCGCTCGGCCTGGGCCAGCGGTACGCCCTTGCGGCGTGCGTAGTCGGCCACCTGTTCGCGCGACAGCCGACCGACCACGAAGTACTGGCTCTTCGGGTGCGAGAAGTACAGGCCGCTGACCGCGGCGGCCGGATACATCGCGAAACTCTCGGTCAGCGACAGCCCCGTGTGCCGTTCGGCGTCGAGCAGGCGGAACAGCGTGGCCTTCTCGCTGTGCTCGGGGCAGGCGGGGTAACCCGGCGCGGGACGGATGCCGCGGTACTGCTCGCGCACCAGCGCCTCGTTGTCCAGCGCCTCGTCCGGCGCGTAGGCCCACAGCTGCGTGCGCACCTTCTGGTGCAGGCGTTCGGCCAGGGCTTCGGCCAGGCGGTCGGCGAGCGCCTTGAGCAGGATGGCGTTGTAGTCATCGTGGTCGGCTTCGAAGCGGGCCAGGTGCGGTTCGATGCCCAGGCCCGCGGTCAAGGCGAACCCACCCACCCAGTCGGCGCGGCCGCTGTCGCGCGGCGCGATGAAGTCGGCCAGGCAGAAGTTCGGGCGGTCGTCGGGCTTTTCCGCCTGCTGGCGCAGGCAGTGCAGGGTGGCCAGCGGGTGGCCGGCGTCGTCGAGCACGTGGATGTCGTCGCCGGCCGACTGCGCCGGCCACAGGCCCGCCACGGCCTTCGCCACCAGCCACTTCTCGCCGATGATGCGGTCGAGCATGGCCCGGGCGTCGCGGAACAACTCGCGCGCCTGCGCGCCCACCACGGCGTCGTCAAGAATGGCCGGATAGCGGCCGGCCAGTTCCCAGGTCTGGAAAAAGGGCGTCCAGTCGATGGCTTCGCGCAGGTCCTCGAGCGGGTAGTCGTCGTACACCGTCAGCCCGGGCTTGAGCGGCGCCGGCGGGGTGTAATCCGCCCAGCCGCCGTCGAAACGCTTGGCGCGGGCGCGGGCCAGCGGCACCAGCGGCTTGGCTTCGCCGCGGTTGGCGTGGCGGGCGCGCACTTCGGCGTAGTCGGCGGCGTTGGCGGCCACGAAGGGGCCGCGCAGCTCGGCGCTGAGCAGCGACTGGGTGACGCCAACCGCACGCGAGGCGTCCTTCACCCACACCACCGGCGAATCGTAGTGCGGGTCGATCTTGAGCGCGGTGTGGGCACGCGAGGTGGTGGCGCCGCCGATCATCAGCGGCAGGCTGAAGCCCTGGCGCTTCATCTCGCGCGCCACGTGGCTCATTTCCTCGAGCGAAGGCGTGATCAGGCCGGAGAGGCCGATGATGTCGGCCTTCTCCTCGCGGGCGCGGTCCAGGATCACCTGCGCCGGCACCATCACGCCCAGGTCCACGACCTCGAAGTTGTTGCAGGCCAGCACCACGCCGACGATGTTCTTGCCGATGTCGTGCACGTCGCCCTTCACCGTGGCCATCAGCACCTTGCCGCGCGGCTGGCCGGCATCGCCGCTGCGGGCCTTCTCGGCCTCGATGTAGGGAATCAGGTGGGCCACGGCCTTCTTCATCACGCGGGCCGACTTCACCACCTGGGGCAGGAACATCTTGCCGGCGCCGAACAGGTCGCCGACCACGTTCATGCCGGCCATCAGCGGGCCCTCGATCACGTCCAGCGGCCGCGCGGAGCGCTGGCGCGCCTCCTCGGCGTCGGCCTCGACGAAAGCGTCGATGCCGTGCACCAGCGCGTGGCGGATGCGCTCGTCCACCGGCCACTGGCGCCAGGCCAGGTCCGGCGCCTTGGTTTCGCCCTTGCGCGCCTTGTGCTTGTCGGCTTCGGCCAGCAGGCGCTCGGTGCCGTCGGTGCGGCGGTTGAGCACCACGCCCTCCACCGCCTCGCGCAGGGCCGGGTCGAGGTCGTCGTACAGCGCCAGCGCGCCGGCGTTGACGATGCCCATGTCCAAACCCGCTCGGATGGCGTGGTACAGGAACACCGCGTGGATGGCCTCGCGCACGGCATTGTTGCCGCGGAAGGAGAACGACACGTTCGACACGCCGCCGGAGACGTGGCTGTCCGGGAAACGGCGCTTGAGTTCGCGGGTAGCCTCGATGAAGGCCACGGCGTAACCGTCGTGCTCCTCGATGCCGGTGGCGATGGCGAAGATGTTGGGGTCGAAGATGATGTCTTCGGGCGGGAACCCGGCCTGTTCCACCAGCAGCCGCTGCGCGCGGGTGCAGATATCCACCTTGCGCTCGAGCGTGTCGGCCTGGCCGGCCTCGTCGAAGGCCATCACCACCACCGCGGCGCCGTGGCGGCGCACGCGGGCCGCCTGCTACAGGAACGCGGCCACGCCCTCCTTCATCGAGATGGAGTTGACGATGGCCTTGCCCTGCACGCACTTCAGGCCGGCCTCGATCACGCTCCACTTCGAGCTGTCGATCATCACCGGCACGCGGGCGATGTCGGGCTCGGCGGCGATCAGGTTGAGGAAACGGGCCATGGCGGCCTCGGCGTCGAGCAGGCCCTCGTCCATGTTGACGTCGATCACCTGGGCGCCGTTTTCCACCTGCTGGCGCGCCACGGCCAGGGCCTCGTCGTAGCGGCCTTCCAGGATGAGCTTCTTGAACTGGATGGAGCCGGTGACGTTGGTGCGCTCACCGACGTTGACGAAGTTCGTCTCCGGCGTGATGACGAAGGGTTCCAGCCCGGCCAGGCGCGTGTGCGCGGGCAGGCGGGGCAGGGCCCGCGGCGGCAGTCCGGCCACCGCGCGGGCGATGGCGGCGATGTGTTCGGGCGTGGTGCCGCAGCAGCCGCCGACCAGGTTGAGCAGGCCGGCCTCGGCGAACTCGCGCAGCACGCCGGCGGTTTCCTCCGGGCCCTCGTCGTAGCCGCCGAAGGCATTGGGCAGGCCGGCGTTCGGGTGGCAGCTGACGTGGGTGTCGGCCACCTGCGAGAGCATGTCGATGTGCGCTCGCAGGTCGCGGGCGCCGAGCGCGCAGTTCAGGCCGATGGACAGCGGGCGGGCGTGGCGCAGCGAATACCAGAAGGCCTCGGCGGTCTGGCCCGACAGCGTGCGGCCGCTGCGGTCGGTGATGGTGCCCGACACCATCACCGGCAGCCGGGCGCCGAGGCGTTCGAACAGTTCCTCGATGGCGTACAGCGCTGCCTTGGCGTTGAGCGTGTCGAACACGGTCTCCACCAGCAGGATGTCGGCGCCGCCCTCGACCAGGGCCGCCACGGCCTCGAGGTAGTTGGTGACCAGGGTGTCGAAATCGATGTTGCGGTAGCCGGCGTCCTCGACCTTGGGGCTGATGGACGCGGTGCGGCTGGTCGGTCCCAGCACGCCGGCCACGAAGCGCGGCTTGCCCGGCTCGGCGGCTTCGGCCTCGTCGCAGCAGGCGCGGGCCAGTCGCGCAGCCTCGCGGTTGAGTTCCGGCACCAGGTGCTCGAGCCGGTAATCGGCCTGCGACACCGCGGTGGAGTTGAAGGTGTTGGTTTCGAGGATGTCGGCGCCGGCGGCGAGGTAGGCGGCGTGGATGCCGCGGATCACGTCGGGGCGGGTGAGCGTGAGCAGGTCGTTGTTGCCCTTGAGGTCATGGCCCTCGCAGCCGCAGCCGGGGCCGTGCGCGTGGCCCTCGGAAAAACGCAGGCCGTCGAAGCCTGCGGCGAAGCGTTCGCCGCGGTAATCGGCCTCACCCAGGGCGTGGCGCTGGATCATGGTGCCCATGGCGCCGTCCAGCACCAGGATGCGTTCGCCCAGCGCCTGCAGCAGGCGGGCGGCGCGGGCGGGGTTTTTCCAGGGCAGGGTCTTCAAGGCTTGCGCGCCAGCAGGGTGAGTACTTCGAAATGCGGCGGGCGCTTTTCGCGCGTCACCGGTTCGCACACGGTCACTTCCAGGCCGGCCTTTTCGGCGTGGCGGCGCAGTTCCTTCACGGTGAAACCCAGGTTGACGTGGCCGTAGGGCGTCACCGCCGCGCGGTGTTCGTGTTTGCCCAGGCACGTGGCCACCAGCCGGCCGCCGCGGCGCAGCACCCGCGCGGCCTCGGCGATGGCCTGGCCGGGGCGTTCGGCATAGGTGAGCGCGTGCATCAGCAGCACCAGGTCGAACTGCGCCGAGGGGAAGTCCAGGGCCTGCATGTCGCCTTCGAGCACTTCCACGTGCCGGTACCTGCGCAGGCGCTCGCGCGCGGCGCCAACCACGCGGGCGCTGGAATCGATGCAGACGTAGCGGCGCGCGTGCGGGGCCAGCAGCTCGGCCAGCACGCCGTCGCCGGAGGCCACGTCGAGCACGTCGCCTGGCTCGAGCAGGGGCAGGGTGGAGCGCGCCAGCGCTTCCCAGGTGCGGCCGGGCGAGTAGTGCCGCTCCATGTCGCCGGCCACGGAATCGGCCCAGTTCTGGTCGGCGGCGCGGGTGGCCAGCACGGCCGGCAGGCGCTCGGCGTCCTGGCGCAGCAGCGGGTCGTCGGTGCTGTCGCGCAGGGCTTCCCACAGGCGGGCCTCGCCCGGGTCCAGGGTGTCGCCGTTGAAACGGTAGTAGGCCGAGACGCCGGCGCGCCGGTCGCGCACCAGGTCAGCTTCCTTGAGCTTGGCCAGGTGGGTGGAGACACGCGGCTGGGCCAGCCGGGTGATGCCGGCGAGCTCGGCCACCGTCAGCTCCTCGCGCTCGAGCAGGGCCAGCAGGCGCACCCGGGTCGGGTCGGACAGGACCTTGAGGCAGGCCGACCAGGCTTCGAGGTCCATGCTTTATCCTTTCATCCGGATTCAAAGATATGCGGAGGTTAGGCGCGGCTGCCGGGGGCGTCAAGCCGCGCCACGCCTGCTTCACGCGGCGTGGACCTGCCTGCGCCGGCCGCAGACGTTACAATCGCGTACTTCCCCGTACTGAACCTTGAGGGTGTCCCGTGGATTTCCGATTCACCGAAGAACAGCTGATGATCCAGGACGTGGCCCGCCGCATCGCGCAGGAAAAGATCGCGCCGAGCGCCGAGCACCACGACCAGACCGGCGAATTCCCGCTCGAGAACATCCGCACCCTCGGCGAGAACGGCCTGATGGGCATCGAGGTGCCGGCCGAATACGGCGGCGCCGGCATGGACCCGATCAGCTACGTGCTGGCCATGATCGAGATCGCCGAGGCCGACTGCGCCCACTCGACCATCGTGTCGGTGAACAATTCGCTGTTCTGCAACGGCATCCTCAAGTTCGGCACCGAGGCGCAGAAGCAGAAGTACGTGCGCGCGATCGCCGAAGGCAAGGAAATCGGCGCCTTCGCGCTGACCGAGCCGCAGTCGGGCTCCGACGCCACGGCCATGCGCTGCAAGGCGGTGAAGCAGGCCGACGGCAGCTTCGTGATCAACGGCAAGAAGAGCTGGATCACCTCCGGCCCGGTCGCCAAGTACATCATCCTGTTCGCCATCACCGACCCGTCCAAGGGCGCCAAGGGCATCACGGCCTTCATGGTCGACACCGCCAAGCCCGGCTTCCACTGCGGCAAGACCGAGCCCAAGCTCGGCATCCGCGCCTCGGCCACCTGCGAAATCGAGTTCCAGGACTACGTGGCCACGGCCGACGAAGTGGTGGGCCAGGAGGGCGAGGGCTTCAAGATCGCCATGGGCGTGCTCGACGCCGGCCGCATCGGCATCGCCTCGCAGGCCGTGGGCCTGGCCAAGGCCGCCTACAAGGCCGCCGTCGCCTACGTGAAGGAGCGCAAGAGCTTCGGCCAGCCGATCGGCTCGTTCCAGATGATCCAGGCCAAGATCGCCGACATGAAGTGCCGCCTCGACGCTGCCGAAATCCTCACCCTGCGCGCGGCCTGGGCCAAGGCCGAGACCGACAAGACCGGCGGACGCTTCAGCACCGAGGCGTCGGTGGCCAAGCTCACCGCGTCCGAAGCCGCGATGTTCATCACCCACCAGGCGCTGCAGATCCACGGCGGCATGGGTTATTCGAAGGAAATGCCGCTCGAGCGCTATTTCCGCGACGCCAAGATCACCGAGATCTACGAGGGCACCAGCGAGATCCAGCGCCTGGTCATCGCCCGCAACGAGACCGGCCTGCGCTGAGCGCCACCCGTACCCCGGCGTATCCGAAGTCCCGCTGAAGCGGGGCTTCTTTTTTGCGCCCGCGCTGGCTGGCCGCGGGGCGGGGCGGGGGCTACAATTTCACACTTTATCCATGCCCTGCGAGAACGCAGCAATGAACGCGCACGCCCTGGCTTCCGCCGAGACCCTCGATGCCATCGTTTCCGCCCTTCCGGCCGGCTCGTCCGCCGCCGGCAAGGCCCTGTTGGAGACGTTCGCCCGAAGCTTCTTCGCGCGGGTCCCGGAGGACGAGCTGCTGTCGCGGCCGGCCGCCGACTGGGCCGCCATCGCGGTGTCTTTCCTGGCCTTCACCCGCCAGCGCGGCGCCGGCACGCCGAAGATCGAGGTGATCAACCCGGTCCTGGCCTCTGACGGTTTCGAAAGCACCCACACCGCCGTGCGCATCGTCAACGACGACATGCCTTTCCTGGTGGACTCGGTGCGCATGGCGCTGTCGCAGTTCAACATCACCCTGCACCAGATCGCGCACCCGGTGATGCCGGTCCGCCGCGACGCCGCCGGCGCGCTGCAGGCGGTGGGCGAGGGCGCGGCCGAATCGCTGATATACCTTGAGATCGATCGCCAGGCCGACGCCGGCGCCATGGCCGAGATCGAAAAGACCATCCTGGCCGCGCTGGCCGACGTGCGCGCCGCCGTGGCCGACTGGCAGCCGATGCGCGAGACCATGCTGCGCATCGCCGATGAATTCGATACCCGCCTGCTGCCGGTGGACGCCGCCGCCCGCGCCGAGACCCAGGCCTTCCTGCGCTGGGCCGCCGACAACCACTTCACCTTCCTGGGCTACCGCGAATACGAGGTGGTGGGCCGCGAACTGCGCGCCGTGGCCGGCAGCGGCCTGGGCCTGCTCAAGGGCAAGGACAACCAGACGCAGGCGCGCCCGGTCACTGGCCTGGCCGCGGCCGACCTGCCGCCGGGTACTTCGCTCGACCCGCTGATCCTGACCAAGACCAATGCCCGCGCCACCGTGCACCGCCCGGGCTACATGGATTACATCGGCGTGCTGCAGTTCGACGAAACCGGCCGCGCCGTGCGCGAGCAGCGTTTCCTCGGCCTGTACACCTCCAGCGCCTACAACCGCCGGCCGTGGGAAATCCCGCTGGTGCGCGAGCGCCACGAGTCGGTGATGAAGGCCTCCGGCCTGGCCCTCAACAGCCACAGCGGCAAGGCCCTGCGCCACATCCTGGAAACGCTGCCGCGCGAGGAGCTGTTCCAGTCCAGCACCGAGGAGCTGCAGCGCACCGCGATGGGCATCCTGGGCCTGCAGGAACGCGCCCGCACCCGCCTGTTCCTGCGCCGCGACCGCTACGGCCGCTACTTCTCCGCGCTGGTCTACATCCCGCGTGACCGCTTCAACACCGGCATCCGCCACCGCATCGAAGCGCTGCTGATGCAGGCGCTGCAGGGCGAGCGGCTCGACCACGCCGTGCAGATCGGCGAATCGCCGCTGGCCCAGCTGCACCTGGTGATCCGCCCGAAGGCCGGTGCCGCGGTCGAGTTCGACCAGGCGGCGCTGGAAGCCGAGCTGGCGCGCATCGTGCGTGATTGGCACGACGAACTGCGCGAGATCCTGGTGCGCGACCACGGCGAGGAGCAGGGCCTGCGCCTGGCCCAGCGCTACGGCCGTGCGCTGCCCGCCGGCTATATCGAGGCGGTGACGCCCGAGGCCGCCGCCGGCGACGTGCTGGAAGCCTCGCGCCTGGCCGCCGAGGGCGACCAGCGCATCACCTTCGCCCGCGCCGGCGAGCAGCTGCGCCTGAAGCTGCTGCGCCGCGCCGGGGACGTGGCCCTGTCCGACGTGCTGCCGGTGATGGAAAACCTCGGCCTGCGCGTGCTCACCGAGCACCCGTACGTGATCGACGCCGAGGACGGCCGCATTTCGCTGCAGGACTTCGAAGTCGAGGCCCGCGGCGAAGTGGACGTGGAAGCCGCGCGCGTGCCCTTCCAGGAGGCCTTCGCGGCCATCTGGGGCGGCGAGGCGGAAAACGACGGCTTCAACCAGCTGCTGCTCAGCGCCCGCCTGGAATGGCGCGACATCGCCATGCTGCGCGGCTACACCAAGTACGCGCTGCAGACCGGCATCCCGTTCTCCCAGCCGTACATGGAGGAGACGCTGCAGCGCTACCCGGTGATCGCGCGCCTGCTGTACGAACTGTTCGCCGCGCGCTTCGAGCCGGGCCGCGAGACGCCGCTCGACGCCGCCGGCCAGCAGGCCCTGCACGACCAGATCGCCTGGCTGCTGCCGAAGGAGCGCCGCGCCGCGCTCGACACCATCCCGCAGGAAGTGGCCTCCGCCCGCGCGCTCGACCGCGACGCCCAGGCCGACGCCATCACCGATGCGCTCGACATCCTGCTCGATACCCTGGTTTCGAGCATCGACGACGACCGCATCCTGCGTCGCTACATGGCGCTGATCAAGGCCACGCTGCGCACCAACTTCTACCAGCGCCGGAACGGCTCCTTCCGCGACTACATCTCCTTCAAGTTCGACCCCACGCGCGTCCCCGAGCTGCCCAAGCCGGTGCCCTACCGCGAAATTTTCGTGTACTCGCCGTTCGTCGAAGGCGTGCACCTGCGTTTCGGCCCGGTGGCGCGCGGCGGCCTGCGCTGGTCCGACCGCCGCGAGGACTTCCGCACCGAGGTGCTGGGCCTGGTGAAGGCGCAGATGGTGAAGAACACCGTCATCGTGCCCGTGGGCTCGAAGGGCGGCTTCGTGGTCAAGCGCCCGCCGGTGGGCGGCGACCGCGACGCCCAGCTGGCCGAAGGCATCGCCTGCTACAAGCGTTTCATCAACGGCCTGCTCGACATCACCGACAACCTGGTCGACGGCCAGGTGGTGCACCCGCAGGACGTGGTGCGCCATGACGGCGACGATCCCTACCTGGTGGTCGCGGCCGACAAGGGCACCGCCACCTTCTCCGACATCGCCAACGGCATCTCGGCCGAGCACGGCTTCTGGCTGGGCGACGCCTTCGCCTCGGGCGGTTCGGTGGGTTACGACCACAAGGGCATGGGCATCACCGCCAAGGGCGCCTGGGAGTCGGTGAAGCGCCACTTCCGCGCGCTGGGCATCGATTCCCAGAGCCAGGACTTCACCTGCGTGGGCATCGGCGACATGTCCGGCGACGTATTCGGCAACGGCATGCTGCTCTCCAGGCACATCCGCCTGGTGGCCGCGTTCGACCACCGCCACATCTTCCTCGACCCGAACCCGGATTCGGCGCGCAGCTACGCCGAGCGAGAGCGCATGTTCAAGGTGCCGCGCTCGAGCTGGGAGGACTACGACAAGTCGCTGATCTCCGAGGGCGGCGGCATCTACGCGCGTTCGCTCAAGTCCATCGCCATCACGCCGCAGGTGCGCGAGGCCCTGGGCCTGGCCGAGGGCGTCGAGCAGCTGAGCCCGATGGAGCTGATGAACGCCATCCTCAAGGCGCCGGTCGACCTGCTCTGGAACGGCGGCATCGGCACCTACGTCAAGGCGTCGACGGAAACCCACGCCGACGCCGGCGACCGCGCCAACAACGGCCTGCGCGTGAACGGCAACGAGCTGCGCTGCAAGGCGGTGGGCGAGGGCGGCAACCTGGGCTTCACCCAGCGCGGCCGCATCGAGGCCGCCATGAACGGCGTGCTGGTGAACACCGACTTCATCGACAACTCGGCCGGCGTGGACACCTCCGACCACGAGGTGAACATCAAGATCCTGCTCTCGGCCCCGGTGCTTCGCGGCGAACTCAGCACCCCGCAGCGCAACGAACTGCTGGCGAGCATGACCGACGAAGTCGCCGAGCTGGTGCTCAACGACAACTACCGCCAGAACCAGGCCATCAGCCTGATGGAGAACATGAGCGTGGCCCGCCTGGGCTCGTTCGGCCACTTCATCCGCGTGCTCGAGGGCCAGGGCCTGCTCGACCGCGCCATCGAGTTCCTGCCCAGCGACGCCGAACTCAATGAGCGCAAGGCCCGCGGCCAGGGCCTGACCCGCCCCGAGCTGTCGGTGCTGCTGAGCTACGACAAGATCGTGGTCTTCAACCAGATGCTCGATTCGGACGTGCCGGAAGACCCGTACCTGTCGAAGGAGCTGGTGCGCTACTTCCCGAACGCGCTGCAGGAGCGCTTCGCGGCCGACATGGAGAACCACCGCCTGCGTCGCGAGATCATCGCCACCGCGGTCACCAACTCCACGGTCAACCGCATGGGCGCCACTTTCCTGCTGCGCATGCAGGAAGACACCGGCCAGTCGGCGGCGCAGATCGCCAAGGCCTTCACCATCAGCCGCGAGGTGCTCGACGCCCGCGCGCTGTGGGCCGGCATCGACGCGCTGGACCTGAAGGTGGGCGAAGACGCCCAGCTCGAGGCCCTGGGCAGCATCTGGCACCTGCAGCGCAACCTGACGCGCTGGCTGCTCAACCGCCCGGGCGAGTTGCTCAACATCGCCGAGAAGGTCGAGCGCTACGCCGGCGGCGTGGCCGAGCTTCGCCGCTCGCTGGCCGAGGTGTTGCCGGCCGACGCCCGCGCCCAGCTGGCGGCCGACCTGGCCGCCTGGCGCGAGCGCGGTTTCCCGGAAGACATGGCCGCCGCCTTCGCCAGCCTGCCGTTCCTGGCCTATGCGCTGGACATCGTCGAAGTGGCGACCGAGCAGGGCCTGCCGGTGGCCGAGGTCGCGGCCACCTATTTCAGCCTGTCCGACGCCCTGCACACCAAGTGGCTGATGGATGCCGTGGAAGCGCTGCCGGTGGAGGGCCGCTGGCATGCCCAGGCCCGCGGCGTGCTGCGCGACGAGCTGCAGGCCCAGCAGCGGGCGCTGGTGGGCCAGGTGCTGGCCTTCGGCGGCCGCGGCGCGAAGCCGCAGGCGCGCGTGGACCAGTGGCTCGAGCGCGACGACACCGTGCTCAAGGTCACGCTGGCCATGCTGGCCGACATGCGCAACCTGCGCGGCCTCGACTACCCGACGCTGTCGGTGGCCGTGCGGCGGCGGGGCCCCGGGGGGGCGGCCCGCCCCCGCCGGGCCCCCGCCGGGGGGGGGGGCCCGGCCCCCCCCCCCCCCCCCCCCGATCAGCGAGGGGG
>JAIBEO010000233.1 GCA_019459185.1 Rhizobium sp.
CAGCCCGGCGGCCCGGGGGGGGGGGGGGGGGGGGGCCCCCCCCCCCCCCCGCGCGGGCGGCGCCCCCCCCCCCCCCGGGGGGGGGGGGGGGGGGGGGGGGGGGGGGGGGGGGGCGGGGGGGGGGGGGGGGGGGGCGGGCCCGCCGGGGCCCCCCCCGGGGCCGCGGGGGGGGCCGCGCCAGAGCCGGCGGCCGGCCAGCATTGCATCGAGGGAAAGCACGGCGCCCATGCCTAACCCCGGCGCACCAGGCCGCAGTACACACCCTCGATGGCGAACACCGCGCCGGGCGGCACTTCGATGGGCGCATGGTCGGGGTTGCGCGGCAGCAGGGTGATGCGGTCCTTGCGCCGGCGCAGGCGCTTGACGGTGAGTTCGCCGTCCAGGCGCGCCACCACGATCTGGTTGTCGCCGGCCTCGGGCGTGCGGTGCACGGCGATCAAATCGCCGCTGAAGATGCCGTCGTCGCGCATGGAATCGCCCTTCACCCGCAGCAGGTAGTCGGGGCGCGGGAAGAACAGCGCGCGGTCGAGCAGCAGGTGGCCCTCGAACTCGGCGTCGCCGATGGGTTCGCCCGCGGCCACCTTGCCCAGCACCGGCAGCGACAGCGAATGCGCCGGCGCGGGCAGGGTGGCCAGGCGGATGCCGCGCGACTTGCCGGGCAGCAGGGTGAGCGCGCCCTTGGCTTCCAGCGCCTGCAGGTGGGCCTGGGCCGAACGCGCCTGCCGGAAGCCGAATTCCCGGGCGATTTCGGCCAGGGTGGGCGGCAGGCCGTCGCGGGCGACCTGGGCGGTGATGAAGTCGAGGATGGCCTGCTGGCGGTCGGTGAGGGTATCCATGGCACAAATATATGTGGTATCCATTGTCCCGGCCAGTCCCCCGTCGCCGGGCGTGGGGCACAGCCTGCCGGGCCCCTGGCTCACGGGCTGAGACGCCGTCCGGCTACAGTTCCCGTCCCCTCCGAGAGTGCTTCCCATGGCCAAAGCCAAGACCGCCTACGTCTGCAGCGAATGCGGCGCCTCCTCCAGCAAGTGGCAGGGCCAGTGCGGCGAATGCGGGGCCTGGAACACCATGAGCGAATTCGTCATCGAACCCGCCAGCGCCGGCAAGGGCGCCGCGCCCGCGGCCCGCCACGGCGGCTGGGCCGGGCGGCCGGAAGCCGCCGGCGTCACCGCGCTCAGGGACGTCAGCCAGGAAGCCGAGGTGCGGGTTTCCACCACCATCGGCGAACTCGACCGCGTGCTCGGCGGCGGCCTGGTGGAAGGCTCGGTGGTGCTGGTCGGCGGCGACCCGGGCATCGGCAAGTCCACCCTGCTGCTGCAGGCGCTGGCGCTGATGTCGGCGCGGGTGCCGGCGCTGTACGTCACCGGCGAGGAGAGCCTGGCCCAGGTGGCCGGCCGCGCCCAGCGCCTGGGCCTTCCGCTCGACAACCTGCACGCCCTGGCCGAAACCTGCGTCGAAAAAATCCTGGCCCAGGCCTCGTCGGCGAAACCTTCGCCGCGCCTGCTGGTGGCCGACTCCATCCAGACGCTCTGGAGCGAACTGCTCACCGCCGCGCCCGGCTCGGTCAGCCAGGTGCGCGAAAGCGCCGCCAAGCTGGTGCGCTTCGCCAAGGAAACCGGCACCTCGGTGTTCCTGGTCGGCCACGTCACCAAGGAAGGTGGCATCGCCGGCCCGCGCGTGCTCGAGCACATGGTCGACGCGGTGCTGTATTTCGAGGGCGAGGCCGGCAGCCGCTTCCGCGTGCTGCGCGCCTTCAAGAACCGCTTCGGCGCGGTGAACGAACTGGGCGTGTTCGCCATGGGCGACAAGGGCCTGCGCGAAGTGCCGAACCCGTCGGCGATCTTCCTGTCGGGCTCGAGCACGGCGCAGCCGGGCAGCGCGGTGATGGTCACGCGCGAAGGCACGCGGCCGCTGCTGGTGGAAGTGCAGGCGCTGGTCGACCAATCCCCGCTGGCCAACCCGCGCCGCGTCGCGCTGGGCCTGGAGCAGAACCGCCTGGCCATGCTGCTGGCGGTGCTGCACCGGCACGGTGGCGTCGGCGTGTTCGACCAGGACGTGTTCGTGAACGTGGTCGGCGGCATCCGCGTGCAGGAAACCGCGGCCGACCTGCCGGTGCTGCTGGCGGTGCTCAGTTCGCTGCGCGACCGCCCGCTGGCCGAGAAGACCATTGCCTTCGGCGAAGTGGGCCTGAGCGGCGAGATCCGCCCCGTGCCCAACGGCGAGGAGCGCCTGAAGGAAGCCGCCACGCACGGTTTCAAACGCGCCATCGTGCCGCGCGCCAACGCGCCGAAGAAGGGCGCCTACAAGGACCTGGAAGTCATCGCCGTCGAGCGCCTCTCCGAAGCCCTCGAAGCCGCCGCCGAATGAGATGGGCTTCAGCAGTGAAGCAGTCAATTAATTAGATCAGTCACCTAACGCCCAAAAGACAGGTTCAATATCTTTGGGTCCAACTACAATCGAGCCTGAAGTGTGTTGGAATAAATCGTGGTCGCCAATGCGCCATCGGTACATTCTTGGCTTCTTCGCCTCTGATGGCTCCCCAAATGCTTCAACAAGTCTATCGTGTAGAAACGTGTCTTTCTCTGACCTGCGCTCAGTCAAAGTAAACGAGACATGCCCAACATTCTTTTCGTCAGTCAGGAAGTAGGTAGCGAGACCAAATGCTGTGTTTTGCGTCTTGACTGAAATCATCCACTCGCGATCCTCGTCGAGCATCAAGTTCTCAGTGCCGTATATCTGCTCGACCTTGTTTGCTGGCATCCCAATGCGAACCAGCCCAAGCCCATTTGGATAGGGATTGCTTGGTGTGAAGAGATTGCTTATTTCAAGCTGTGAGATCTTTACTTGAAGTGCGTTGACAGTTTCTGTCAGAGCACTTCGGCTAATTGCCAGTTCAGAAACTCTCTCAGCCAAGTCTTCGTTTTGTTTCTCCATAGAAACAATTTTTTCACCGAATTGGCGGAGTTCCTCTTCCCGTTTCTCTATCTCAAGTTCTAGTTTGGCCGTGTGGGCTGGAATAATTACTTGGGTGAAGACCGTAATACACAGCAACAGCATTGCGCCGCTGCTTCCTGCTGCAATAACGATTGGATGATTCTTCCAGTCGATATTGCGGGCGTCTGATTCTGTTCGGGTTTTCTTCACTTTCACGTTCATTTCGTGGGGGTTTAAGAATCAACTAACTGTTGATTCTCCCTGTTAACTTCTGTGCAGCACCAGTTCGTACACGAACTTGCTGCCGAAGAAGGCCAGCAGCAGCAGGGCCATCGCGGTCAGGGTGAGCTTGGCCGCGCGCGGGCCGCGCCAGCCCCAGCGCCAGCGGCCGAACAGCAGCAGTGCCAGCACCACCCAGGACAGGATCGACAGCACGGTCTTGTGCGCCAGGCCCTGGGCGAACAGGTTGTCCACGAACAGCACGCCGGTGAGCAGGGTCAGGCTCAGCAGCACGAAGCCGGCGCCCAGGCTGTGGAACAGCAGCGTTTCCATCTGCGTCAGCGGCGGCAGCAGACGCAGCGCACCGCCGAGGTGGCGCTGGCGCAGCGCGTGGTCCTGGAACCACAGCATCAGCGCCAGCAGGGTGGCCACCGCCAGCGTGGCGTAGGCCAGCAGGGCCAGCAGCGCGTGCAGCTTCAGCGGCCAGCCCAGTCCTTCGCTCGCCGGGCTGCCGCCGAGGAAGGCATAGGCCAGCAGCACCAGCGAGGCCAGCGGGAACACGATGATGCCCAGCGCCTCGATGCGCTGGGCCGGGCCCAGGGCCGTGGTCAGCGCGGCCATGCCCAGGCCCACCAGCGACAGCGCCGCGAAGAAGTGCAGGTCCGGGCCGCCGAGCAGTCGCCAGGCCAGCAGGTGCACGCCGGCATGCATCAGCAGCGCCGGCACCGCCAGCCCCAGCCAGCGCCGCGGCGGTGGGTTCGGGCCCTGCGCGTGGCCGGCCAGCTGGTGGCTGGCGAGGGCATACAGGGTGACGGCGAGCAGGCTGAGGACGAGGGCGGGCATCCGGGCAGTTTCGCACAGCCTCCCGGGGCCGAGAACCGCCGCCGGTGAAGGCGGCCGGGCCGCCCGCGTTATACTTCGCGACCCACCAGGCAAGACCCCGATCCCATGTTCGAGTCGCTGACCCAGCGCCTTTCCGGCACCCTCCAGCGCCTGCGCGGCCGCGGCCGCCTGACCGAGGAAAACATCCGCGAGGCCACCCGCGAGGTGCGCATCGCCCTGCTCGAGGCCGACGTGGCGCTGCCGGTGGTCTCGGCCCTGGTCGAGCGCATCAAGGCGCGCGCGGTCGGCCAGGAAGTGCTGACCAGCCTCACCCCGGGCCAGGCCCTCATCAAGGTGGTGCGCGACGAGATGGCCGCGGTCATGGGCTCGGCTGCCAGCGAGCTCAACCTCAACGTGCCGGCGCCGGCCGTGATCCTGATGGCCGGCCTGCAGGGCGCGGGCAAGACCACCACCGTGGGCAAGCTCGCCAAGCACCTGAAGGAAAAGAAAAAGAAGAAGGTGATGGTGGTGTCGGCCGACGTCTACCGTCCGGCCGCCATCGAGCAGCTGCGCACGCTCGCCCAGCAGGTGGACGTGCTGTTCTTCCCGTCCAGCGCCGAGCAGAAGCCCGAGGCCATCGTGCGCGCCGCCATCGACGACGCCCGCAAGTCCTTCGTGGACGTGCTGCTGGTGGACACCGCCGGCCGCCTGGCCATCGACGACGCGATGATGGCCGAGATCAAGGCCCTGCACGCCGCCGTGAACCCGGTCGAGACCCTGTTCGTGGTCGACGCCATGACCGGCCAGGACGCCGCCAACACCGCCAAGGCCTTCGCCGAGGCGCTGCCGCTGACCGGCGTGGTGCTTACCAAGACCGACGGCGACGCCCGCGGCGGCGCCGCGCTGAGCGTGCGCTACATCACCGGCAAGCCGATCAAGTTCGTGGGCGTGGGCGAAAAGCCCGACGGCCTGGACGTGTTCCACCCCGACCGCGCCGCCAGCCGCATCCTGGACATGGGCGACGTGCTCAGCCTGGTCGAGCAGGTCGAGCAGCAGGTGGACAAGGACAAGGCCGCCAAGCTGGCCGAGAAGGTCGCCAAGGGCAAGAAGTTCGACCTCAACGACATGCGCGACCAGCTCGAGCAGATGCAGAACATGGGCGGCCTGCACGGCCTCATGGACAAGCTGCCGGGTATGGGCCAGGTGCCCGAGCACGTGAAGAACCAGGTCACCGGCAAGGAAGTGCCGCGCATGGTGGCCATCATCAATTCCATGACCAGGAAGGAGCGCCGCAACCCAGGCCTCCTCAACGGCTCGCGCCGGGCCCGCGTGGCCCGCGGCTCGGGCACCACCCCGGCCGACGTGAACAAGGTGCTCAAGCAGTACCAGCAGATGGAAAAGATGATGTCCAAGCTGTCCCAGGGCGGCATGAAGGGCCTGCTCCGAGGCATGAAGGGCATGATGGGCGGCGGCTTCCCCGGCCGCTTCCCGGGCCGCTGAGGTCCCGAGGGAGGGCCTTCAGGCCCGAAAGCTTCCCTTCCCAGCCCAAAACCAGCTAGAATCCGCGATTCCCCGGCCGGCTTTGCTGTCCGGATCACCGTCCAAGAACTGCAGAGCAAACCGACATGGTCAAGATCCGTCTGACCCGCGGCGGCGCCAAGAAGCGCCCCTTCTACCACATCGTCGTGACCGACCAGCGCAACAAGCGCGACGGCCGTTCCATCGAGCGCGTGGGTTATTACAACCCGGTTGCCCAGGGCAACGAAAAGCGCGTCGAGCTCGACACCGAGCGCGTCAAGCACTGGGTTTCCCACGGCGCCCAGCTGACCGAGAAGGTCAGCGCGCTGGTGAAGGAAGTCTCGGCCAAGGCCGCGGCCTGAGGTCCCGGCCTCGCCCCGCGCGAGGCCTGCTGGCATGACTACCGGGCGCCGCATCCTGCTGGGCAGGGTCGCCGGCGCCTTCGGCGTCCGGGGCGAGCTCAAGCTCCTTTCCTGGACCGAGCCCCGCGACGCCCTGTTCCGCTACCAACCCTGGACCCTCCGCTCCGGCGATGCCGAGCGCGAGGTCACGGGCGTGCGTGGCCGCGACACCGGCAAGGCGGTCATCGCCACCTTCCCGGGCGTCGATACCCGTGAACTGGCCGAAGCCATGAACGGCACCGAGATCTGGGTGCCGCGCGACCGCCTGCCGCCGCCGGCGCCGGGCGAGTACTACTGGGTGGACCTGGAAGGCCTCAAGGTGGAAACCACCGATGGCGTGGCCCTGGGCACCGTGTCGCACCTGTTCGAAACCGGCGCCAACGACGTGATGGTGGTCTCCGGCGAGCGCGAGCGCCTGATTCCCTTCGTCAGCGGGCAGTACATCACCTCGGTCGATTTCGACGCCGGCAAGGTCGTGGTCGACTGGGACCCGGACTTCTGAGCCCCGGGCGCGCCGCCATGCGCATCGACGTCGTCACCCTGTTCCCCGATTTCATCCGCGACAGCGCCGCGCTGGGCGTGGTGGGCCGTGCCCAGGAGCGCGGGCTGCTGGCCGTGCACGGCTGGAACCCACGCGATTACGCCACCGACAATTACCGCCGGGTGGACCAGCGCCCCTTCGGCGGCGGCCCCGGCATGCTGATGCTGGCCGAGCCCCTGGGCGCCTGCCTGGCCGCGGCGAAAGCCGCCGATTCGGCCCCGGCCCGGGTCATCTACCTCAGCCCGCAAGGCCCGCGCCTGACCCAGGCGAAGGTGCGCGAACTGGCCGCGTTGCCGCGCCTGGTGCTGCTGTGCGGCCGCTACGAGGGCCTGGACGAGCGCTTCATCGAGCGCGAGGTGGACGAGGAACTCTCCATCGGCGACTACGTGCTCTCGGGTGGCGAGCTGGCCGCGGCGGTGCTGGTGGACGCCGTCGGCCGGCTGCAGGAAGGCGCGCTCAACCACGCCGATTCCGCCGCCCAGGACAGCTTCGAGGACGGCCTGCTCGACTGCCCGCACTACACCCGTTCCGAGGCCGCCGGCACGGAAGGGGTGCCGGCCGTGCTGCTCTCGGGCGACCATGCGGCCATCGCCCGCTGGCGCCGGCAGCAGTCCCTGGGCCGAACCTGGCTGCGCCGGCCCGACCTGCTGGCCCGGGCCAGTCTGGGCAAGGCCGACCGGGCCCTGCTGGCCGATTTCATCGCCCAGTGGCGGGCCGCGCACCCGCCGGGGGGCTGAACCGCTTCCCTTTCAATGGCTTGCGCAGCTATACTGCGCGGCTCCACGATCAGCCAAGCACGGTTCCCGGGCCTCTGGCACGCACTAAAACAACCATCAGAGGCGTAAGCATCATGAGCATCAACAAGCTGCTGCAGCAGTTCGAGGCCGAGCAGATCAAGCGCGAGCTGCCGAAGTTCTCGCAGGGCGACACCGTCGTCGTCAACGTCAAGGTCAAGGAAGGCAACCGCGAGCGCGTGCAGGCCTACGAGGGCGTGGTCATCGCGATCAAGAACGCCGGCCTGAACTCGGCCTTCACCGTGCGCAAGATCTCGCACGGCTTCGGCGTCGAGCGCGTGTTCCAGACCCACAGCGCCGTGATCGACTCGGTCACCGTCAAGCGCCGCGGCAAGGTCCGCCAGGGCAAGCTGTATTACCTGCGTGACCTGGAAGGCAAGAAGGCGCGCATCAAGGAAGACCTGGCCGCGCGTTCGGCCGAGTAATCCGCGCTGCAAAGCTTCGCCAGACGGCCGCCTCCGGGCG
>JAIBEO010000014.1 GCA_019459185.1 Rhizobium sp.
CGCGAAGGGCTTCGCGGCTGAAGCCGCTCCTACAGGAACCGTTACGACACTTGCAGCGCCGCAATCACGCGGGCCGCCATTTCCTCGGCCGTCTCGCTCCCGCCATCGAGGTGCAGTTCGGCATTTTCCGGCGCCTCGTAGGGCGAATCGATGCCGGTGAAATTGCGGATCTGGCCCGCGCGCGCCTTGGCGTACAGCCCCTTCACGTCGCGCTGCTCGGCCACCGCCAGCGGCGTGTCCACGAACACTTCCACAAACTGCCCCTGCGGGAACAGCTCGCGCGCCATGCGCCGCTCGGCGCGGAAGGGCGAGATGAAGCTCACCAGCACGATCAGGCCGGCGTCGGTCATCAGCTTCGCCACCTCGGCCACGCGGCGGATGTTCTCGACGCGGTCCTCGTCGGTGAAGCCCAGGTCCTTGTTCAGGCCGTGGCGCACGTTGTCGCCGTCGAGAAGATAGGTGTGGTAACCCTTGGCCAGCAGCTGCTTTTCCACCAGGTTGGCGACGGTGGACTTGCCGGCGCCCGACAGGCCGGTGAACCACAGGCAGCGCGGCTGCTGGCCCTTGATGCCGGCGCGCGCCGCCTGGTCCACTTCCAGGTGCTGCCAGTGGATGTTGGCCGCGCGCCGCAGCGCGAAGTCGAGCGTGCCGGCGCCGACGGTGGCGTTGCTCTGGCGGTCGATGAGGATGAAGCCGCCGAGCGCGTGGTTGTCGGCATAGGCCTCGAACGCAATGGGCTGCTCGAGGCTGAGGTTGCAGTAGGCCACCTCGTTGAGCTCGAGCGACTTGGCGGCCAGCCGCGCCTGCGTGTTCACGTCCACCTTGTGCTTGATCTCGGTGACCTGCGCGGCCAGCGTGCGCGCGCCGATCTTCAGCCAGTACGGGCGACCCGGCAGCAGCGGCGCGTCGCCCATCCACAGCAGGTGGGCAGCGAACTGGTCGGCCACCTGCGGCGGTTGCGCGGCGGCGGCGATCACGTCGCCGCGGCTCACGTCCACTTCGTCGGCCAGGGTCAAAGTGACGGCCTGGCCACGCGCGGCCGAATCCAGTTCGCCATCGGCGGTGACGAGGGCGCGCACGCGCGAGCGCCGACCCGACGGCAGCACCACCACCTCGTCGCCCGGCGCCACCCGGCCTGCGGCCACCGTTCCGGCGAAACCGCGGAAATCCTGGTTTGGGCGGCACACCCACTGCACCGGCAGGCGGAAGCCGGTGGCGTCGTCGCCGCGGTCCACCGGCACCGTTTCCAGGTGCTCGAGCAGCGTGGCGCCGCTGTACCAGGGCATCGCCGCGGAGCGCGCACTCAGGTTGTCGCCCTTGAGCGCCGACAGCGGCACGCACTGCACGTGGGTGATGCCCAGCCGCGCGGCGAGCTCGCGGTAGCCTTCGGCGATGCGCGCGAACACGGCTTCGTCGTAGTCCACCAGGTCCATCTTGTTAACCGCCAGCACCACGTGGCGGATGCCCAGCAGCGAGACGATGTAACTGTGCCGGCGGGTCTGCGTGAGCAGGCCCTTGCGCGCGTCCACCAGCACCACCGCCAGGTCGGCGGTGGAGGCGCCGGTGGCCATGTTGCGGGTGTACTGCTCGTGGCCCGGGCAGTCGGCGACGATGAACTTGCGCCGGTCGGTGTCGAAGAAACGGTAGGCCACGTCGATGGTGATGCCCTGCTCGCGCTCGGCGGCCAGGCCGTCCACCAGCAGGGCGAAATCGATCTCCTCGCCCTGGGTGCCGTGGCGACGGCTATCCTTTTCCAGCGCGGCCAGCTGGTCGTCGAACAGGCGCTTGGTGTCGTGCAGCAGCCGCCCGATCAGCGTGCTCTTGCCGTCGTCCACGCTGCCGCAGGTGATGAAGCGCAGGAGCCCCTTGGTCTCGTGCTGGCGCAGGTAAGCCGCCACCGCCGCCGCTGCTACTGCTGTTGGGGGGGGGGGGGGGGGGGGGGGGGGGGGGGGGGGGGGGGGGGGGGGGGGGGGGGGGGGGGGGGGGGGGGGGGAG
>JAIBEO010000020.1 GCA_019459185.1 Rhizobium sp.
CCCCCCCCCCCCCCCCCCCCCCCCCCCCCGCCGCGCGGCGGGGCCCCCCCCCCCGCCCGGCGGGGGGGGGGCGCCCGGGGCCCCGTCACCAGGCGGATGCCCCGGGCCTGCCCGGGCACGCGGCGGATGGCGCCGGCCTGCTCGAGGGCCTCGAGGTGGTATTGGGCCGCGCGCACGCCCTTGAAGCCAAAGGCGTGGGCGATCTCGACCTGGGACGGCGACGCCCCGTCGGCTTCGATGCGCTCTGCGATGAAGGCCAGGATGGCCTGCTGGGTGTCGGTGATGTCCATTAGTAGCAATACTACTAACGAACCCCGCCCGGGTGTCAAGCCCGGCCGTCGGAACTCAGCCGGCCAGCGCCAGCAGCCCGCGCAGGGAGGCCGCCACGGTCTGCCGGCGCACCGCGTCGCGGTCGCCGTCGAAGTGGAAGAGTTCGGCCTTCGGATAGCCGCCGCGGCGCTTCCAGCCGATCCACACCGTACCCACCGGCTTGCCCGGGGTGCCGCCGGTAGGACCGGCAATGCCGGTGACGGCCACGGCGATGCTGGCGCCCGAGGTCACCAGCGCGCCCGAGACCATTTCCATCACCGTCTCGCGGCTCACGGCGCCGTGTTCGGTCAGGGTTTCCGGGCGCACGCCCAGCAGCGCCTGCTTGGCCTCGTAGCTGTAGGCCGCCATGCCGCAGTCGAACCAGGCCGAACAGCCCGGGATGTCGGTGACCATCTTGGCGATCCAGCCACCGGTGCAGCTTTCCGCGGTGGCCAGCATCAGGTGGCGCGCCTGGAGCGCGGCGCCGACCTGTTCGGCCAGGGCATGCAGCGCGGCATCGTCGAGCGTGGCGGTGTCTTCCATGGGCCTAGGGTAAGCGCGGCGACGGCGGGGGGCCATCCCGGTCCTTGACAGCTGCGATTACGCGTGTAATCTGACCCAATGATTACGAACGTAAACAAAACAATCCCCATCAGCGACGCCGAAAGCGTGGTCATGGAAGTGTTGTGGCAGCGCAGCCCCCGCTACGCCGAGGAAGTGGTCGCCGAACTGGCGCAGGCACAGCAGTGGCAGGAAGCCACCATCAAGACCCTGCTCAACCGCCTGCTGAAGAAGCGCGCCATCCGCGCCGAAAAGGACGGCCGGCGCTACCGCTACCACCCGGTGCTCGAACGCGAGGCCTGGGTGCACGGCCAAAGCCGCGGCTTGCTCGACCGCCTGTTCGACGGCCGGCTCGCACCGATGGTGGCCCACCTGTCCGGCCAGCGCGCGCTGAGCCCGGAGGACATCGCCGAACTCCGGCGCCTGCTCGAGGAGATCGACGATGGGAAGTGAATTCCTGGTGGCGCTGGCCGAAGCCACGCTTGCCACTTCGCTGGCCCTGCTCGCGGTGCTGGCGCTACGCCGACCGCTGCGGCGCCTGGCCGGCGCCCGGCTGGCTTACACGGCCTGGGCCGCCGTGCCTCTGGCCGGCATGGCGGTGCTGCTGCCGGCGGCACCCGCCGCGACGGCCACGCTGGCCCTGGTGCCATCTTCGCTGCGCCTCGCGGCAACCGGCGCCCGCCGGGGCGTGCAACAGGCTGGCGCCGGGAATCCATGGCCGGCGCTCTGGGAGGCCGGCGCCCTCGGCG
>JAIBEO010000030.1 GCA_019459185.1 Rhizobium sp.
GGGGGCGGGGGCCGCCCCACGGCCAGCTGGGCCGCGGCCGCGCGCTGGCGCGCGGGCAGCTGGCCTAATTCCAGCCGGCGGTAGTGGCAGGCCGCGCGCGGCACCACCCACTGCAGCGGGCCAAGCGCACCGCCTGCGTGCAGGACCGTCGGCTCAGGGCCGATCAGTTTCCGCGTCGGCGAAAAGAGCGCTGTCAATCGGTCGCGGGGCGTCATCGAGGCTCGGGCGGGCTACGGGATAGGCGGCAAGGATGGTCCAGGGCGCACGCTTGTCCGCCAGGGGCGTCAATCGTACATGGATGCGCATGGCGGCGCCTGTACGCCCCCAGACCGTGAGGCGCAGCGTGTCGGACGGGGCGAAGCGGTATTCGACCATGTCATCGCCGGGCAACTGAACGCCGAGCAGCGCCTGCAGCTCGACCGCCGAACGGAAGGGCCGGTCGCGGCGCTGGGCCATCAGGGTGTCGCAGGTGCGCGGGCAACCATTGAGCAGCGTGGGCAGCAGGCTCGCCGGGGCGGTGTTGAGGTTGAGCGCGCCGGCATAGAAGGTGGTGGTGACCGACTGCAGTGCGCCGCGGGTTTCCGGCGGCAGTTCGTCCCAGCCCAGCACGCGCTCGAGTTCCATCGGCAGCAGCAGTCGCCGGTTCGGCGGCGGCGGCCGGTCGGCGCGCTCGTACTCGCGCTTCTCGGCGCCGTGCAAGTGGCGCAGGCTGTCCTCGTCGATGTAATCGAGCAGCGCGTCGCGCAGGCGCGGGCGGTTCTTGTCGGGCACGCCCTGGGTTTCCAGCAGACGCTCGAGCCGCATGGCGTCCGGCCACACCACCGGGTAGAGCCCGGCCTCGTCCTGCACCGAGAAGGTGGTGCCGCCCAGGCCCTGGTAAGCGCTGTCGTCCAGGCGCAGTTCGCCGCCCACCGGGTCGCGGCGCAGGCCACCGAATTCCGACAGGGTGCGGGCCACGCGCTGTTCGGCGCTCAGGCCCTGCACCGGCAGGCCGGCCACGGTCATGTCGCGGGTGGCGGCCAGGTAGACCACGGTCTCGCGGGTGGAGAACAGCGCCAGCTGGTCCTCGGCCTGGTCGCGGTCGCGCTGCGCGTCCTGCACCTGGTCCAGGCTCCACAGCGTGACCAGCGCCACCACGATGGCGATGCCCGCCAGCAGCCACAGCGTGACCGCCAGCACGAAGCCTCCCTGCTTGCGGCTAGAGGCCACGGTCGCCTCCCTGCGGGCGCAGCATCACCGGCATCAGCGGGTCGGCGGTGACCGGCACCAGCCACAGCAGCTCGCCCTCGCTGGTGACGGCGCGCAGGCGCACCATGCGCGGCAGCACTTCCATCGCCTCGGCCGGCGGGTTCCACTCGGCCAGCCATTCGCCCTGCCCGTCGAGGTAGTCGAAGACGGCGTCGTCGAGCGGGCCGCGCAGCACTTCGATCTCGCCGAGGCGGCCGTCGGCGTAGTGCAGGGACCAGCCGCCGTCCACCGGCTGCAATTGCCAGCGAATGCGCTCCAGGCCCGGACCCGCCAGCGGCTGCGGCGTGACCAGTTCGAAGCCGTCGCGGCTGCCCTTCATCGCGCCCAGCGCATCGGCCAGGTCCGGCAGGGCGCTGCCGACGGTGTCGCGGAACCACTGTTCCTGCAGGCCGGCGACGCGGGTCTGGTCCTCGTGCCGCAGCAGCCGGGCGCGCAGGTCCAGCGACTGCGACAGCGCCTGCATCAGCAGCGTGATGATCAGCGAAACGACCACCAGCGTGACCAGGGCCTCGAGCAGGGTGAAACCGGCGGCGGCGCGGGCGCTGCGCATGCTCACAGGGCCTGCGGCTGCCGGACCTGGCGGTAGCCGATGCGGCGCACGCTGGCTTCGCGCTGCAGTTCGCCGTCGCGCCAGAGCTCGAGGTCGAGGCGGTACAGGCCCACCTCGTGCAGGCCCGGCGCGACGTAACCCGTGGCGCTGGCGCGCGCGGGTTCCAGCAGTTCGGCGTTCCACACCAGCTCGTAGGCACCGAGCGGCTGCTGGCCCTGCGGGTCCTCGGCCGGATTCACCGCGCCGACGTAGGCCAACGCGTTGCGCAGCGCCGCCGGGGGGGGGGGGGGCGCGGGGGGCGCGCGGGGCGCGCCCGCGGC
>JAIBEO010000011.1 GCA_019459185.1 Rhizobium sp.
CCCACCCACAAAACCCGGTTGCTCCCCCCCCGGCCTTTGGCGGGGGCCGCCCCGGCCCTCGGGCGGGCCTGCGCCCGGGCGTTACGCCCCCGTCGGGGGGCGCGCCCCCCCCAACCCGTCAAGACCCGCGCCGCGCGCGGGCCCGGGGTGCTGCTGCCGCGCGGCGCCGGCGAGCCGGCCTTCTTCCCCGATGCCGCCTATGCCGGCGCCGAGTTCACCGACGACGCCGACGGCGCGCTGGCGCAGGCCGACGTGCTGGTGTGCGTGCAGCCGCCTTCGAACGAACGCCTGGGCAAGCTCAAGCCCGGCGCGGTGGTGATCGGCCTGCTGGCGCCGCATGCCGACCCGGCGCGCGTGGAGGCCTTCGTGGCCGGCAAGCTCACCGCCTTCCCGCTGGAAAAGCTGCCGCGCACCACGCGCGCGCAGGCCATGGACGTGCTGTCTTCGCAGGCCGGCATGGCCGGCTACAAGGCCGTGCTGCTGGCCGCGCAGCTGGCGCCGCGTTATTTCCCCATGCTCACCACCGCGGCGGGCACCATCCGGCCCTCGAAGGTGCTGGTGGTCGGCGCCGGCGTCGCCGGCCTGCAGGCCATCGCCACCGCGCGCCGTCTGGGCGCGCAGGTTGAGGGTTTCGACGTGCGCCCGGAAACGCGCGAGCAGATCGAATCGCTCGGCGGCAAGTTCCTCGACCTCGGCGTCAGCGCCGCGGGCGAGGGTGGTTACGCGCGCGAGCTCACCGCCGAGGAACGCGCCGAACAGCAGCGCCGGCTGGGCGAGCACCTCAAGTCGGTGGACGTGGTGGTCACCACCGCCGCCGTTCCGGGTCGCCCGGCGCCGAAGATCATCACCGCGGCCATGGTGGCCGGCATGAAGCCCGGCAGCGTGGTGGTGGACCTGGCCGCGGAAACCGGCGGCAACTGCGAGGCCACGCGCCCGGGCGAAACCTACGAGCAGGGCGGCGTCACCTTCGCCGGCCCGCTCAACCTGGCCAGCCAGGGCGCCATGCACGCCAGCGAGATGTACGCGCGCAACGTGTTCAACTTCCTGGCGCTGTCGCTCAAGGGCGGCGCCCTTTCCCTCGACTGGGACGACGAACTGATCGCACGCACCTGCCTCGCCCACGCGGGCGAGAAGCGCGGCTGATCAGTCCACCCGTACCGGCACCGGTTCCGGCACGATGCCGGGGCCGCCGAGTTCGAGCCAGGCGCGGCGCTGCTCCGGGCTGAGCTGGCGCCAGCGCGCGTGCAGGGCCTTGCGTTCGGCTTCCGGCAACGCGTGCATGGCGCGCATCGATTCGCGCATCTTCTCGCGCAGCGGCGGCGGCAGGTCGCGATAGTTGCGCATGCCTTCGCGCATGCGCTCGCGCTGTTCGGGCGTCATGGCTTCCCAGCGTGCGCGTCGCTCGGCCCGCTCCAGCGCCATCACCCGGCGCGAGGCGGGCAGGGTGTCCCAGCTGTCGCGCAGCGGTGCCAGCGCCTGCTGCTGCTTCGGCGTCAGGTCCGCCCAGGCCGGCACCGACACGCCTTCGGGCACCGGTGGCGGGCGGTGGTGCGGCGGGTCGTCGCCGCGGTCGTGCGCGGCGGCGGGCGTGGCCAGCACGCCCGCCAGCAGCGCGATGGCGAACGCGCGCCTCACCGCTGCACCTCGGCCACGGCCACCGGGGCTTCGGCCAGCCAGGCGTACAGGTCGGGGTCCTCTTCCAGCACCAGCGCCTCGACTTCGCTGGCGGCCAGCGGGTCGGAGGGCGTGGCGTCGGCGGACGGGCGCTGCGGCAGCCACCACGCCAGGCCGAGCGCGAGCACGGCGGTGGCGAAGGCGCCGGCCGGCAGCAGGCGCTGGCCGGGCATCGCGCGCGCCGGCTGCTGCGCAGCCTGGCGGGCGCGGCGCAGGCGGAAGGCCATGCCGTGGTCCAGGCCGTCGCAGGCGCGGTCGAACAAGTTGCGCGCACGCGGGGTGATCGGGTCGGGGCGGCTCATCGCCAGTCCTCCAGGTGGATGCGCAGGGCGGCCATCGCCCGCGACAGGTGGGTTTTCACGGAGCCTTCCGAGCAGCCCATGGCGGCGGCGGTTTCGGCGGTGTCCAGGCCCTGCAGTTCGCGCAGCAGGTAGGCCTCGCGCTGGCGCCTTGGCAGCGCGCGCAGGGCCTTGCCCAAGGCCGACCAGGCGGCGGCGTCGGCATGCCGGCGGGCCGGGTCCTCGTTCGGGTCGGGCAGCATTTCCAGCGGGTCCTCGCGTTCCTCGCCGGGCCGGCCCAGCACCGACAGCACCCGCCGGCGCACGGCGTTGCGGCGGTGCCGGTCGGTGACCTGGCGGCGCAGGATGGACCAGAACAGCGGCGTCCACTCCGCCGGCGGCCGGTCGCGGTAGGACACCAGCTTGATCATGGCCTCCTGCACCGCGTCGAGCGCGTCCTCGCGGTGGCCCAGCGCCAGTTCGGCCATGCGGAAGCCGCGCCGCTCCACGGAAGCCAGGAAGGCGTCCAGGGTCGGGGCGTCGTTCGCGGCGGGAGCGGCGTCGAAGGGCATCACTGGCGGGTGGCGGGGCCGGTCATGCCGCCTTATAACGCATCGCCGCCCGGTCGGTTGACCGGGCGCGGGAACCTGCTGGCCGGCGCCCACGCTGCGGTTATGATGCCCCGGGAGCGCGCATTCGCGCGGGGAGGGGACATGGACGGTTTCGTCGCGCTGTACATCTTCATGCTGGCGGCCTTCACGGGCTACGAAATCATCGGTCGCGTGCCGGTGATCCTGCACACGCCGCTGATGTCGGGTTCGAACTTCGTGCACGGCATCGTGCTGGTCGGCGCCATGGTGGTGCTGGGCCATGCCGACACGACGCTCGAGAAGGTCATCGGTTTCGTCGCGGTGCTGATGGGCGCGGGCAACGCGGCCGGCGGCTACGTGGTGACCGAGCGCATGCTCGAGATGTTCAAGTCCTCGAAGAAGGGGGGCGGCGCATGAGCTGGCTGCCGATGCTGGTGAAGGCCAGCTACTTCGCCGCCGCGCTGCTGTTCATCCTGGGCATCAAGCGCATGGCCTCGCCGGTGACCGCGCGCAGCGGTATCCAGTGGGCCGGCGCCGGCATGGTGGTGGCCACGGTGGCCACGTTCGCGGTGCCGGGCCTGCACAACCTTCCCCTGATCGCACTGGCGGTCGTGCTGGGCACCGCGGTGGCCTGGTGGTCGGGCAAGCGCGTGGCCATGACCGACATGCCTCAGATGGTGGCGCTGTACAACGGACTGGGCGGTGGCTCGGCGGCGGCGATCGGCGCGGTGGAATTGCTGAAGTTCTCCGACGCCGGCATCGCGCCCTCGCAGACGGCGCTGGTGCTGGCCGTGGTCGGCGCGCTGATCGGTTCGGTCTCGCTCACCGGTTCGGTGATCGCCTGGGCCAAGCTCGACGGCCGCCTGGACAAGCGTTTCACCTTCCCGGGCCAGCAGGCCTTCAACGGCCTGGTGTTCCTGGTGGCGGTGGCGCTGGGCGCGCTCACGGTGTACGGCCTGCAGCAGCCGGTGATCATCGGTTTCTTCGTGGCCGCGCTGGCGGTGGGCATCCTGATGACGCTGCCGATCGGCGGCGCCGACATGCCGGTGGTGATTTCGCTCTACAACGCGCTCACCGGCCTGGCCGTGGCCTTCGAAGGCTACGTGCTGCAGAACGAGGCGCTGATCATCGCCGGCATGGTGGTGGGCGCCGCGGGCACCATGCTCACCCAGCTGATGGCCAAGGCCATGAACCGCTCCATCGCCAGCGTGCTGTTCGGCAGCTTCGGCGCCGGCGGCGAGGCGAAGGAAATCACCGGCGCGCAGAAGCCCATCGAGGCCGGCGACGTGGCCGCGATGATGGCCTATGCGGAGCGCGTGGTGATCGTGCCGGGTTACGGCATGGCCGTGGCGCAGGCGCAGCACAAGGTCTGGGAGCTCACCCAGGCCCTGCTCAAGCGCGGCGTGAAGGTGAAGTTCGCCATCCACCCGGTGGCCGGCCGCATGCCCGGCCACATGAACGTACTGCTGGCGGAAGCGGGCGTGCCCTACGACCTCATCGCCGACATGGACGACATCAACCCGGAATTCCCGACCACCGACGTGTCGCTGGTGATCGGCGCCAACGACGTGGTGAACCCGGTCGCGAAGACCGACCCGGCCTCGCCGATCTACGGCATGCCCATCCTCGACGTCTCGGCCTCGAAGAACACCATCGTCATCAAGCGCGGCAAGGGCACCGGTTTCGCCGGCATCGAGAATGCGCTCTTCTACGCCGACAACACCCGCATGCTCTACGGCGATGGCGCGGCGGCGGTGGCGCAGCTGGTGGCCGAACTCAAGGCGGTGGACGGCGGGCACTGAGCCCGCCTCCAGGAATTCAGCGGGCGAGGCGCCAGGCCAGCGGCAGGGCCAGCAGGGCCCAGGCCAGGTCCCAGCCGGTGGTGGCGTGGCGAAGCAGTTCGCCGGCCAGCACCGGCCCCATGCGCAGGGCCGAGGCCATGGGCTGCAGGCCCAGGCTCATGCCCATCAGGCTGGCCGCGTAAATCCAGTAGCCGGCCACGATGGCCACTGCAGTACCGGCCGTGGCGGCGATGGCACGCGCGCGGCCGGGCGGGGCGGCGGCCAGCCGCAGCATCAGCGCCAGGTCGGCGGCGGCCACCAGCGCCAGCCAGCCGGAAGGGCTGCGCAGCGCCAGCGAAATCGCCAGCCAGGCCGCCACCATGCCCAGCACGCCCGCGGCCCAGGCCAGGACCGGCAGCAGCCATCTCAGCGCGGGGGTGGAACGGTCCGTTGGGTGCAAGGCGGTTTCCCGGAGGCAGGGCGGGCTAAAATAGCCGCGATTCCGCCCAGGCGATACCCGAGTGAGTTATTCCCGTACCAGCGAGCCGGTGAAGTTCGAACGCAACTGCGAGGCCGTGATGGTGCCGCAGGGCGACGAGGTGAACCTGCCGGCCGGCACCACCGGCTACATCACCCAGGCGCTGGGCGGCTCGTTCACGGTGTTCGTGGACGGCAACCTGTTCCGCATCGCCGGCAAGGATGCCGACGCCATCGGCAAGACCGCCCCGGCGCCGCTGGTGCTGCCGGAGGGCGCGGGCGACGCCGAGGTGGAAAAACTGGTCTGGGAGCAGCTGCGCACCTGCTTCGATCCCGAGATCCCGGTCAATATCGTCGAGCTGGGCCTGGTGTACGACTGCGACCTGGGCCGCAATGCCGAAGGCGAGCGCACGGTCGCCATCCGCATGACCCTGACCGCGCCCGGCTGCGGCATGGGCGACATCCTGGTGCAGGACGTGCGCGACAAGGTCGAGCAGGTGCCGACCATCGTCGAAGCCGACGTCGAACTGGTGTTCGACCCGCCCTGGAACCAGAGCATGATGTCGGACGCCGCGCGCCTCGAGACCGGCATGTTCTGAATGCCGGCAGGCAGCGGCCCTGTCCCGGCCGCCGCTTTGTAGTGGTGCTCTAACCAATTCATCCGTTGGCCGACGAACGGTCGGCAAAACCCCGGTGTGCCCCGTTGACCCGTGACTTTCGTCACGTTAGCGTCGGATGGTCGTGACGCGGGTGTGAACTGCGTCACACGTCCGGGTGGTAGAACCCCCCCTCACATCCATTCGAGGCCAACGATGGCCCGGTGGGGCGGGGTTGTTCCAGGGGACCCGGGGCATGGATGCAAACACGGCCGCCCAGCGGCCTTCGTTGTCACCATCTTTTTCGGGGATCCAACCACCGTGAGCAATAACACTCGCAAGCTCCGCCTGCGCGGCATCGTCGTGGCCACTTCGCTGGCCCTCGCCGGTACGTCCGCCTTCGCTGCCCAGGTCCAGACCGCCGGCCTCGAGCCGGGCCAGCAGTACGACCGTTTCATCGTGAAGTTCCGCGACAACGCGCCGGAAGCGCATAACCCCGCCGCCGTGCAGCGCGCGCTCGAGACGGCCGCGGTGGGCGCCAACCAGGCCATCCAGGCCGCCCGCCTGCAGCGCGGCGAGCGCGCCACCAAGTCGGCCAAGCCGCTGGCCGCCCGCCACATGCGCCGCATGTCGCTGGGCGCCGACGTGTTCTCGGTTTCGCAGAAGCTGGGCCGCGCCGACGCCGAGGCCCTGATGCAGCAGATCGCCGCGAACCCGAACGTCGAGTTCGTGCAGGTCGACCGCCTGATGAAGCACACCCTGGTGCCGAACGACACCAGCTACAGCCAGCAGTGGGGCTACAACGACGCCGACGCCGGCATCCGCGCCGACCAGGCCTGGGACGTCGCCAATGGCAGCGGCATCATCGTGGCCGTGATCGACACGGGCATCACCAACCACAGCGACCTCAACGCCAACATCGTCTCCGGCTACGACTTCATCAACGACGCCACCGTGGCGGCCGACGGCAACGGCCGTGACGCCGACCCGAGCGACCCGGGTGACGCCGACGGCGGTTACCCGTCGAGCTGGCACGGCACGCACGTGGCCGGCACCGTGGCCGCGGTCACCAACAACGCCAAGGGCGTGGCGGGTACCGCGTGGGGTGCGAAGGTCATGCCTGTGCGCGTGCTCGGCAAGGGTGGCGGTTACACCTCCGACATCGCCGATGCCATTACCTGGGCCTCGGGCGGCACCGTCTCCGGCGTGCCGACCCTGTCGGCCGCCAACGTCGCCGACGTGATCAACATGTCCCTGGGCGGCACCGGCAGCTGCGACACCCTGACCCAGAACGCCATCAACGGCGCCGTCAGCCGTGGCACCACCGTGGTGGTGGCCGCCGGCAACAGCAACGCCAACGTGTCCGGCTTCTCGCCGGCGAGCTGCAACAACGTCGTCGCGGTCGCCTCGGTGACCAATGCCTCGGCGCGTTCCAGCTTCTCCAACTACGGCACGCTGATCGACGTCTCGGCCCCGGGCTCGGACATCCTTTCGACCCTCAACGCCGGCACCGCCGGTCCGACCACCGAGAGCTACGCGTCGTACAACGGCACCTCGATGGCCTCGCCGCACGTCGCCGGCACCGTGGCGCTGGCGCAGAGCCGCCGCCTCGCCCTGGGCCTGGCCCTGTGGACCCCGTCGGAAGTCGAGGCCCAGCTCAAGGCCACCGCGTATGCACTTTCCGGCGCCTGCTCGGGCGGTTGCGGCGCAGGCATCATCAATGCCAAGGCCCTCGTCGACGCCGCTGGCGGCAGCACCCCGCCGCCGCCGCCGCCGACCGGCGGCACCCTGACCAAGGGCGTCGCGGTCACCGGCCTCACCGCCACCACCGGCAACTCGCTTAACTACACGATGGCCGTGCCGGCCGGCGCCACCAACCTGACCTTCACCATGTCGGGCGGCACCGGTGACGCGGACCTGTACGTGCAGTTCGGCACCGCGCCGACCGACACCTCGTACGTCTGCCGCCCCTACCTCAGCGGCAACGCCGAGACCTGCACCATCGCGGCCCCGTCGGCCGGCACCTACCACGTGCGCGTGAAGGCCTACTCGACCTTCAGCGGCGTGAGCCTGGTGGGCAACTACACCGAGGGCGGCGGCGGTGGCGGTACGACCCCGCAGACCTACAGCAACACCGCGGACTACGCCATCAGCGACAACGCCACGGTGGACAGCCCGATCACGGTCTCCGGCCGCAGCGGCAACGGCCCGAGCAACGCCTCGATCTCGGTGAACATCGTGCACACCTACAAGGGCGACCTGAAGGTGGACCTGGTGGCTCCGGACGGCACGCTGTACAACATCCACAACCGCAGCGGCGGCAGTGCCGACAACATCGTCGGCACCTACACCAAGAGCCTGACCAGCGAAGCCCTCAACGGCACCTGGAAGCTGCGCGTCAACGACAACGCCGGTGGCGACACCGGTTACATCAACAGCTGGTCGATCACCTTCTGATCCAGCGGTCGAAGCAACACCCCCTGACCCCGGCCTCGCGCCGGGGTCTTTTTTTGGTTCTTCTCCCAAGTCAGGAACCGGCGCCGTCGCCACGGCGGAAGCGAGGGTCGCTTCCCGCTCAGTGGAGCCTCTATTTCGCGGGAAGCGACCCT